>DASWCG010000001.1:0-30627 GCA_036390175.1 Candidatus Acidiferrales bacterium
CCATTTTTTTCCAGCAGGCGCCGCGCCACCTTGGAACAGCCCGAAAGCCGGTCCGAAAGGTTCAGCGCCTTGGAAATCATGATGCGCGAATCGCCGTTGATCCAATAGGCCGGCGCCGAACCCTGGTACGCCACGCCCACGCCGAGCTCCAGGCGCGGCAGGTCGGTTGTTTCGGCGCGCTGATTGTAGGCCGCGGAAACCGCCAGAATTTGACGCGCCAGCACGCAGGCTTTCGCCACGGCGCGCTGGTAGGAGCGATTCGACTCCGTTTCAAAAATCGCAAGGATGACAGCGTCTCCTTCGATGAACACTTTCGCCGCGCCGAACCTTTCGAGCAATTTTGTCACGGGTTCGTGAAAGCTCATGCTGAAGTGCGATGCGGGGTTCAACCCGCGATCGAGTAGGTCGTGGGTAATCTTGGTCGAGCCGCGCACATCGGCCTTGATGATGACGTGGGAAACCACTTTGTCGCCTGCAGGTCTGGCTTCGTCTGGCAGAACGAATTCATACAGGCTGTTGTTCAGCCGGGACAGCTCGCGGGTCTGCTCGCTCGTCACCAGGTTGACGCGCTCCATGCAGGCGGACAGGTGCTCGGCGTTGCGGAGGTCGCGCCGCAGCCGCAGGAAGTCTTCCGCGAAGCGCAGCACGACCGCACGCGTCTCATCGCGTGAATAGCGGCGGATCTTCCGGGAAAGCTCTTCGAGCGGCTTCATGGAGAAGCGCTTCGCCGGGAATTGTTTCAGGATATCCTCGACGCGCTTCATTTCCTCGCGGGAAATCAGCGCCTTGCGAAGCTGCTGCAAGTGGACGGGAGGACAGTAATCGCGAAAAATCGAGCGTACGTCATAGCTGGCGAGCACGGAAAGCAGGATGTCGCGTTGGCTGAGGCGGTTGACCAGCTCGTCGAGCAGCTTCGCGCGATTCTCCGGCGAGCCGCCGACGTCCGCGGCCGCGTCAAACAAGCGGCGCGCATTTTCCGGTTCGTTCATGAAATCGGCGAGGCGCGTCTGGTGTTGTCCCGCCAGATACTCGGTTTTCTGCTTGGCGGATTCGAGCTGCGGGCCAAGCTCCTCGAGTTTGACCTGCATGTGCTTGATTCGTTTTTCAACGGCGCTCAGCGCCGCGCGCACTTCGGATGGATCGCCGGCACCCACGATCCGCGACAGCAGGCCGTCACTGCGGTCCAGTTTTCTCAGGAGGTCCTCGCGCTGCTCTTCCAGGCGCGCCAGTTCCGTACGCGCAGAGAGGGCTTGCTCGACCAGGCTCGACTGGGTCTTCTGCAAGTCCCCAATCTCTGCGCTGGAGTCCACCCGGGAAACACACTCGCGCACAAATTCAAGCAGCAACGCGTCCATGGCTTCGAAGCGGTCGGGATCGCGGATATAATTCCCCAGCAGAACATACTGCTCGGCAAACAGAACGTCGTCCTTGCCTCCTTCGGTAAACACAATGCGATTCTTCAGCAGGTCGTAGGTGCCAGCGAAGTCTTCCCCAAACAGCGCGCGCCGCGACTTGGCCAGCACGTGTTCTTCCGCCTCCACCAGAAACTGATGGACTTGCTGGCCCACTTGCCGAACCACATTGCGCCGTCCGGCCTGCAACTCAGAAAGGCGCGCTTTGAAAACGTGCGCCTGCTGACTCCTTTCGAAGTGCTCCCCGCGCTGCCGAATCGACTCTTTGCCCTCCAGCACGAGGGTCGAGAACTGGCTTCCGATTTCCTGGACCAAGAATTTGACGAGCGCCACGCGAAACAGGAAATCTACCTCAATGTTCTTCTCATACTTGGCCCGCGTGAGCGCCGCCTGCATCAGTTCCGACAAGAGCCTCCGGAACGAGCCAGTCTCCGGCACTTTTGAAGGGTGAAGATCCAGGCCGGAAAAATACGTGGAGGCGGTAGATTGGCGGATCAGGTCGAGCAGGTAATTGCGGGCGAACTGAACAAAGCGCGAGCTGAGAAAAACGTCGTGGTGAATGTTGTCCACTCCGACCGTCAGCGTCCCCATCGGAATGGCCGCGGAATAGGTCTTCAGGCTGAAGCGCGCCGATGTTGCCTCGGCGGGCGGATTGGGAATTTCGGACATGGAGTGGTCGCGAGCGCCTAACCCTTTGACGTTAGCAGGCGAGCGGAGAGCGGACAAGCGAGCGAAACCTACCGGTTAACAGCCGTTTCGCATCCACTCAGCGCGGGCCGTGTCACCGGCGAGAGACGCGGATCCGGCGACGATCCCCCTCGAGATGCTCCAAGTGCACGCAGAGCGCCGGCCAATCCGACCGCAGCGGGAATTGCTCCGACCACTCGATAATCAGAATTGCCGGCTCGGCGAATACATCCTCGAGGCCAAGGGTCTCTAGATCGCGGAACTGCTCGACGCGGTAAAGGTCCACGTGAAACACCTTGCAGTGATTGTGATAAACATGAACCAGGGTAAAGGTAGGACTGGTAACGTCCTCTTCGCGAGCCGCCCCAAGCCCGGCGACAATGCCTTTGGCGAGCGTGGTCTTGCCGCTCCCCAATTCGCCGGAAAGCAAAACCATCACCGGCGGCGCCAGCGATTTCGCCAAGTCTCGCCCGCGCTCGATGGTCTCTTCCGCGGATGCTGTGATGAACTCGTTATCCACTCGCCTGCATCTCCGCGACGACGCGGCGGCAGGTGAGAGGAAGGACATCGGCGAGCTCCCCGGCCAGAAGGGGAGCGGCCGCGCGCGCACGCGCCGAGGTTGCATCCTCTCCGGCCAGCCCGTGCAAAAACACCCCGAATCCGAGCACACGCTCCCTTTCCGCAATCCCAAACTGAGCCGTCAGGCCGGCGAGAATCCCTGTCAATACGTCGCCCGTGCCGCCTTTCGCCATCCCCGGATTTCCTGTTGTATTGACGAAGACCTGGCCCTCCGGCGTGGCGATGACTGTGTGAAAGCCCTTGAGGATGACATGAACATTCCCGTCAGCCGCCGCCTGGAGTGCCGCACCTGCGCGGTCTGCCTGCACCTCGTCGCTTGTTTTTCCGAGGAGGCGCGCCATTTCTCCAGGGTGTGGCGTGATAGCCACGAATTTCGCATTTCGCCGGCGCAGGTCGCTCGCGCGGCCGGCGAACGCGTTGAGCCCATCTGCATCGAGGATCACCGGAAGTTCGGATCGTTGCACGACCGTCCGGGCAAATTGCTGAGTTTCCGGATGAGTGGAGAGTCCGGGTCCAACGGCAAGAACCGTCTTCCCTTTCAGCACCGCAGCGAACCGGCCATTCTCCCAATTCGCAAGCGCGATGCTGCCGGTCTTCGTTTCGCCTAAGGCCTCGGTCATCAGTTCCGGCTGGCCCGCCGCAATGATTGGCAAAATGCTGTCCGGAGTTGCCACGGTAACGAGACCAGCGCCGGCTCGCAACGCTCCGCGTCCGGCCAAGATTGCCGCACCGCTCTTGCCTTTCGACCCCGCCACGAGAAGGACGTGCCCATAGTCCCCCTTGTGAGAGTCCGCACGGCGCACCAGCGGCAACGCGCGAAACTCTTCCTGCTCGAGCCAGCGCACGTTGCTCTTCCCGACCTGCTCGACCAATTCCCGTGGCGAGCCGATCTCGCGGACCAGCAGCCTTCCCACGTGTCCCGCATCTTTTGAAATGAGCTGCCCAATCTTCGGTGCGGTAAACGTTACTGTGACGTGAGCTTGAAGGACCGGGCCATCCGCGGAGCCGCCATCCGAGGGCAATCCTGACGGGGTATCCAGGGCCAGGACCATTTCCGGCATAACCGCCGTGCACTCGCGCGATAACTGGTTCACATCTTCGATGACAGTCGCCAGGAGACCTTCCACGCGTCCTTTGAGTCCTGTGCCGAGAAGCGCATCCACAATTAATCGCGCTCTTGCCACGGTTCGCCGTGCCGTACCCCAGTGCTCGGAATTTGTAACAACTTCGAGCTTTCCTCCACATTCTTGATAGCGTTTCAGATTTTCCGCTGCGTCCCCTCGAACCGATTCCGGGGGCGCAAACAGATACACCGCCGGCTTGGCGCCGCGCTCCTGCAAGAGCCGCGCCACGACCAGCCCGTCGCCACCGTTGTTACCCTTGCCGCAAAGCACTACAGCCCCTTTGCAGGCAGCGTCCGCAAAACTCGAACGCAAAAAGTCTGCAACCGCCTTGCCGGCATTGTCCATCAATTGCAGGGTCGGAATTCCGCCCCGTTCGGTGGTGAGCCGGTCCACTTCGCGCATTTCGGCTGCCGTGAGGGCTTTCATATCGTTTTAGATTTGTAGAATGGCACAGATAGCGGGAAACGGAAACGGTGTGTTTCGAACCTCTTAAAGAAACACCCTGTTTGTGAGAAATCCGGCCTAGAGCATCCACCCGCCGCTGACGTTCAGGACTTGCCCGGTGATGTAGTCGGCTTCTTCCGAGGCGAAAAAATTCACCGCCGCAGCGACATCCTCTGTGGTGGGCGGCCGTCCAATGGGAAAGCGCGCATCACGAATGCGGCGCGCTTCGCTGAGGGTAAGCTCTTTTTCATCAATATTCGAAGGATTGACGACGTTCACGGTGATGCCGTTTTTGGCTTCCTCGATTGCCAGGGAACGCGAGAGGGCTACGACCGCGGCCTTTCCCGCAGCGTACGCCGAAATCTTCGCCTGGCCAAAGGCGCGCTCGGCCCCGACGGCGCCCATGTTGACGATGCGCCCCCAGCGCTGCCGCCTCATCTGCGGCAGCGCCGCCTTGCACATGTACAGAACGCTCATCAAGTTCGATTGCAGGATTCCCTGCCATTCCTCGGTGCTGGATTCGGCCAGCAACCTCCAGCGGAACTCGCCGACGTTGTTCACCAAAATGTCGAGCCGGCCAAAACGCTCGGCGACCGTTTGCACGAGAAACTCGGCTTTCCCCGCAGCGGTGACGTCGGTCTCCACCGCGAGGCACTCGGCGCCCTCGGCCTGCAATTGCCGCAACGTGTTTTGCGCGGCCGGCTTATTCGAACGATAGGCGATCGCGACGCGCGCGCCCTCGCGCGCCAGTGATAGGGCCACTCCCTTGCCGATTCCGCGGCTTCCTCCGGTGACGAGAGCCACCCGGTTTCTCAGTGCCACCGCCTCACCCCGTGAAGCGAGCCAGTATATCCGAAGCGGCCACGCCGCTCCACATGCGCTTACGTCCGGCGCTTTGACTGGGGGGCTTGTTTTCGCGCCTTCATTCCATCCGCGCCACGATCACTGTCATGTCGTCGGCCTGCTCCGGTGTCCCCGCCCATTCTTCCGCCGCGAGCATCAGGGATTCCGCAACGTTTTGCGGCGAGGCGTCGCGCAGACGCAAGGCCACTTCCGCGAGACGCTCCATCCCAAATTCTTCTCCGTACACATTCTCCGGCTCCACCAGGCCGTCGCTGTATCCGACCAGCAGGCTTCCCGGCCCGATGTGGATGCGCCCCTGTTCGTAGGGACAATCTTCGAGCACTCCGACCACCATTCCGCCTTTGTCGAGTTTCTGCACCTTGCCGTCTGAGATGTAAAGCGGAGGCAAATGGCCGGCGTTGGTGTACGTCAGCGTGCGGCTCGGGCAATCGTATTCCGCGTAGAAGAAGGTGGCAAAGCGGTCGTCGCTGGTATTCAGGAACAAATGGCGATTCAACCGCGCGACCAACTCCGCCGTGCCGCCATCGCCTCTGTCGGAGGTCATCGCCTGGCTGCGCAAGGCCGCCTGCAAACTGGCCATCAGCAGCGCAGCCGAGATACCTTTGCCGGAAATATCGGCAATAGCCATGCCCAGGCGCGTCGGGCCCAACGGAATGAAATCATAGTAGTCACCGCTGACCACGCGCGCGGCGCGGCAGATGGCCTGGAGCCGTACGCCAGGCAGCACGGGCAGCCTCTGCGGAAAGAGTTGTGCCTGCACTTCCCGGGCGATGGAAAGCTCATTCTCAAGCTTCTGACGATGCCTTTGTTCCTCGATCAGGTTGCTGACGGAGCTGGTCATAAGATTGAAGGATTCCCCCAGCACGCCAAGCTGGTCTTTGCGCTCGATGCGCACGCGATGGGAGAGGTCACCGGCCTGAACATATTGCGTGGCGCGGTAGAGTTCTGCGACCGTTTTCGTGATGGTTCGAGTCAGGATGATTCCGGTGATGAGCGCGCCAATCTCCAACAGCAAGAAAATGGCGCCCACTACGAGAAGGAGGTTGAACAGCACGCCTCCTACCTCGCCTGTGGATGCAAACAGATGCCGGTTCAGTTGTGACGGCCGGAATGAAAACCCAACAAACACCGGGCGCAGCGATTCTTTGGCTGCATCCGGCCCCAGTGAAATTGCCTCGATGCGCAAGAATCCCGCGGTTTCGCTGTCAAACCAATTCGCCGGCTTATGGAGCGCGCGGTTTCGAGTGGAGATGCGGTTTATGATTTTGTAGACCGTGCTTCCAATGGGGTCGCGTACGCCCTGGGGATCTCCCGGCACCGTGGGTTGTGTCACGGTCAAATGGATGGGGCCGAGGTAGGGTGCTATTTGATCGAGCAACTCAGACGTGACGGGCAAAGTCAGGGAGACGAATCGCGCGCCGCGGGGAGTGGGCCGCTCCGCCATAGCCAGGAGCGATACCGTCTCCCCCGATTGCACCATACCAACAAAGCGGGATTTCCCCGCGGGGGCGATTTCCCGAAACAATTCCGGACTCGCGTTTAAGTCAACGCGAAGACCTGGCAGCTCCAATCCCAGTCCCCGCGCAACATCGCCGCTTGTTTCTCCCACAGGACGAACCGGCGGAGAGGGGGGAGTTGCGATGGGAACGCGCTCGGTTCCTTGCAGCAATTTTTCGTTCTGCACTCGCAAATCCCCCGCCAGCAGGTAGCAGCCGAGTTGCGCGTACAGCAGTTTTGCCGACAAAACCGCCATGGTCAAAAGCAATAAGACCGGCACGACCGCGATAAAAACATAGGCCACGATGAGCCGATTGCGGAGGCTCCACAGCAGCCTGCTGCGCCACCATCCCAGGAAACGCACCAACAGGTAGGATGCTGCGAGAAAGAATAGAAAGGTCAGGAACCCGGGAGTCGTGATGCGCAAACCCGAGCGGCTGCCGAGCCAAATCCCGCCCTCCAGCAACACGATGCCCAGGGCCACCTGGTCCAGGCGCGTCAGCCGACGCCAAACGGAAATCACTCTTTGGATGGAAGTTCCCGTCATTACCGTATTGATGCGGCCCTGCGTGTAAGGGGTTCGCCGAAACTGGCGACGCGGCAATTTTCGCCCCGGTTCGCGCTCTATGCAACCGCCGCGCTCCGGATGCGGCTGTGATGCCTGCTATAGCCGAAATAAACCGCCAGCCCCACGACAAGCCAGACGAACAACCGGGCCCAGTTGCTGAGTCCCAATCCCAGCATCAGAGTGATATTGATCAGCATTCCCAGAATCGGAACCGCAGGGACGAGCGGCGTGCGGAACGGCCGCGGCGTCTCCGCGTGCGTTCGGCGCATCACAATGATTCCGCCGCACACCAGCACAAATGCGAACAGTGTTCCGATGCTGGTCATGTTGCCCACCAGCGAAATGGGGGCAAACGCGGAAAACAAAGCGACGAACAAACCCAGCAAAAGATTACACCGCCAGGGCGTGCGGAAAGTCGGATGAATGTCGGAAAAGATGCGCGGCAATAAGCCGTCGCGCGACATCGTATAAAACACGCGTGATTGCCCGAGCAACATGACCAGCATGACCGAGGTGAGGCCAGCCAGCACAGCAAGGTTCATGGCCACGCTCAGCCAACCATAGGGAATGCGTTCCAGGGCGAGCGATAACGGAGCCGCGACGTTGAGGTCCTTATAGCTGACCACGCCGGTCAACACATAGCAGTACAGGATAAACAGCACCGTGCAGACCGCGAGCGAGCCGAAGATGCCTATGGGCATGTCGCGCTTGGGGTTGCGCGCCTCCTGGGCGGCCGTCGAGACCGCGTCGAATCCGATGTACGCGAAGAAGATCATTCCCGCTCCGGCCAGAATTCCCGACCAGCCGAACGCGCCAAATTCTCCGGTGGTATTCTTCGGAATCAGCGGCGTCAGGTTTGCCGGCTGGATGTATTTCCAGCCGATGGCGATGAAAATCACGATGACCGTGACCTTCAGAAACACGATGACCGTGTTCACCCACGAGGACTCTTCGATCCCTTTGACCAGGAGAAGCGAGATCATGGCAACAATGAATACGGCAGGGAGGTTGAAGATCCCGTGGATGATCGTGCCGTCCGCCAGTTGAACGGGCTGCCACGGCGAAGCGACTAAGGCGGGAGGCAGATGAATGTTGAAATGGTGGAGGAGCGAAACCAGCGTGCCGGACCAGCCGATGGAAACCGTCGCCGCGCCGACGGCGTATTCGAGAACCAGGTCCCATCCGATAATCCAGGCCAGCAGCTCGCCCATAGTGGCATAGGAATAGGTGTAGGCGCTGCCCGCAATCGGGATCATCGTGGAGAATTCGCTATAGCAGAGACCGGCAAACGCGCAGCCAATCGCCGCAAAGACAAAGGAGATCACCAGCGCCGGCCCCGCCCTTGTGGCCGCGGCAACCCCCGTCAGCGTGAAGATTCCCGCGCCGATGATCCCCCCGACACCCAGCGCGACGAGTTGGTAGGGCCCCAGCGACCGCTTCAGGCTGCGCTCACCGGTCTCCTGCGCCTCGCGAAGCAGAAGTTCCAGCGGCTTTACGGCAAACAGGGGGTTCGGCATGACCAATCCTCGGGAATCAGTCGCCTGCGAGGCGATTCATTGTTGAGGGCTCGGATTGTTAACACGGCTGTGGTACCGGCTATAGGCGAAGTAAATCACCAGTCCGATGACCAGCCAGCCAATCAAACGCGCCCAGTTAATCCACCCCAGCTTGTACATCATGTAGCCGTTACTGATGATTCCGAGGACCGGCACCAGCGGGACCCACGGCGTGCGGAACGGCCGAGCCTGCCCCGGGTTCGTGCTGCGAAGAACCATAACCGCAATGCAAACAATCACGAACGCCAGCAACGTCCCGATGTTCACCATTTTCCCGATGTCGTCAATCGGCGTGACACTGCCCACAATCGCCGCGAGAAATCCGACCAGAATCGTGTTCTTATAAGGTGTCCGGAACTTCGGGTGAACCGCCGCAAAGAATTTCTTCGGGAGCAATCCGTCGTTTGCCATGGAGTACAGCACGCGCGTCTGCCCGAGCAACATGACCAGCATTACGCTGGTCAAGCCGGCTAGCGCTCCAAGGGTGATGATGTGGGATGCTGTTCCAAGCCCGCGGTCCAGAAATGCCCGGGCGATGGGCGCCTCGATATTTACATTCTGCCACGGCACCATGCCCGTCAGGACAGCAGCCACCGAGATGTACAGCACGGTGCAAATGAGCAGCGAAGCGATGATTCCAATCGGCAAGTCCCGCTGCGGGTTCTTCGCTTCCTGGGCCGTGGTCGAAACTGCATCGAACCCGATATAGGCGAAGAAGATGTAGGCAGCGCCGGCGCCGATTCCCGAGAACCCGTTCGGCGCAAGCGACGCCCAATCGTGCCCCCAATTTGCGGCGCTCACGTACTTCATCCCCAGGAGGATAACGAAAAGCACCACGGCCACCTTGATCGTGACGATAGCCGCGTTGAATCGGGCGCTTTCCTTGATGCCGATTACCAGGATCGCCGTAATCACCAACGCAATCAGAAACGCGGGGAGATTGAATCCAAACTCCATACCAAAAATCTTCGGCGCGCCCACCAGGTCATGGGCGCGGTGAACCAACTCCGGGGAATGCGTCCCAATGATGGCCGTCACTTTGTCGAGGAACGCCTGCGTTCCCGGCACCAACGACGCATCCGAGGCTTGTGCCATCTGGCGGGCCACGGCCTTTTCCGCTGTGCCCAAAGCGGTCCAGTGGTCGTACGCCAGCCACAGCGGCATCTTGATGTGGAATATGTTCAGAAGTTCGATGAAGTGGTTCGACCAGCCCGACGAAACCGTGCTGGCACCCATTGCGTATTCGAGAGTCAGGTCCCATCCGATAATCCAGGCAAAAAATTCTCCGAGCGTTGCATAAGCGTACGTGTAGGCGCTGCCCGCCAGCGGAATCATTGCGGCGAATTCCGCATAGCAGAGCCCCGCAAACGCGCAGCCCAACCCCGACAGCACAAACGAGAGCATGAGACCTGGCCCTGCGTAGTGGGCGCCGAGTCCGGAAAGAACAAAAATGCCGGCGCCGATAATCGCGCCGACGCCCAGCGCCGTCAGTTGAAACGGTCCCAAAGTACGCTTCAGGCTGCGTTCGCTGGTTTCAGCGGCCTCTTTGAGCAGCCGGTCCATCGATTTCTTCGCGAACAGTGGGTTCCCCATGCGCTTCCTCCTAAGGGCTTACTTTGTCTTTCCCGGACTCGACAGCTTTCAACTCACGACCTGCTGTTTCCTCGCTCCCCGGCTCCACAGCCAATACACCGGCACTCCCAGCAATACGATCAATAACCCGGGCCAAGTCGTTTCGGTCTTGTACAGAATCAGAACCACCATAATGGCGACTGCGGCAACGATGTATAGCAGCGGCACCACCGGATATCCAAATGCTTTGTAGGGCCTATCGGCATCCGGCCACTTCTTTCGCAAGAGAAAAATTCCGGCGATGGTCAGCGCGTAGAAGATCAATACCGAAAACACAACATAGTTGAGCAAGTCGCTATAGAGGTTCCCGTACGTTACGGCACCCGTCTTGGCGTCAATGATCCTTGTTCGCGGGAGGACCAGAAAGGCGGTCCACAACCCTTGAAAGAGCAGGGCCCGCGCGGGAACACATTTGTGGTTAAGAACGCCGGTGGACTTGAAGAACAGGCCGTCCCGCGCCATCGCATAATACACGCGCGCGCCCGCGAGGATCAGGCCGTTGTTGCAGCCAAAGGTCGAGATGATGATGGCGATGGCCATGATGAGCGCGCCGGCATTTCCGAAAATAGCGCTGAGGGCGGCGGTGGCAACGCGGTCATCCGGGGCATTCTGAATCTGCCCCAGGGGGAGCGTGGTCAGGTACGCCAGATTCGCCAGGCAATACAGCGTGATGACAATCGCAGTGCCCAAGGCCATGGAGAGCGCCACATCGCGCTTAGGATTCTTCACTTCGCCGGCTGTGAATGTGATGTTGTTCCAGGCGTCCGCGGAAAACAGCGAGCCGACCTGCGCCACGGCGAATGCGACGAACAAGCCCAACGCCCCGCTCGCGGCCGTGACGGCAGGCACGAAGGATTTCAGAAAATCCGCGCCCGGCTGAATCGGCTGCGCCCCGCGCACCGTCCAGAAATGGTGGAAGTTCTCTGCGAGGGCCGCCGCATTCCGGCCCACGAAGAGCCCTAAAATAATCAACCCGGCCAGCGAGAGGGTCTTCGCGCTGGTAAAAACATTTTGAATCAGTTTGCCCAGGCGCACTCCCCGCGTATTCAAAAACGTGATGAACAGGATCATAATCACGCCCACAAGCTGCTGCCACGACAAACTGATGGCGTACTTCGCCGAAAGCGTGATCGGCTGGACAATCCACGCCGTAGGCGAGATCGCCGGGATGAGCACACCCAGATACCGCGCGAAGCCCACGGCTACCGCGGCAATCGTGCCCGTCTGAATCACCAGGAACAACGTCCAGCCGTATAAGAAGCCCCACAGCGGCGAATAGGCTTCCCGCAAGAAGACATATTGCCCTCCCGCATGCGGCATCAACGCCGCCAGTTCGCCGTAGGAAAGCGCCGCAGAGCAGGTGAGAAGCCCGGTGAAAATCCAGGTAAAGAGAAGCCCGCCCGGCGAGCCAGTCTGCCGCGAGATGTCGGCTGCGACGATGAAGATGCCGGAGCCGATCATCGAGCCGACGACAATCATCGTCCCATCGAAGAGACCGATGGCCCGTACGAAGCCTCTGTCAGCGGCGGCTCGATTCGCCACCATCCCCCGAGAATCCAGCCCCGAGCTAGACATGGTCTTGTTCCGTCATGGGCGCGATTTCTCCCTCGCCGCAATCCGATCCAGAAACTCTCGCGCGCGGCTGCCCGGGTCGCTCGCGTTCCACAAATCGCCGGCTACGGCGAGTGAATCGGCGCCCGCATCCAACACTTCTGCGGCTCGCCCCGCCGCTATTCCGCCAATCGCCACTATCGGCTTGCGGGTCAGCCGGCGCGCCTCGCGGACAAACTGTGTTCCCACCACGGTGCCGGGATTCGACTTTGTGCGGGTGGCAAAAACCGGGCCAACAGCGATGTAATCCGCGGATGATTGCGCCGCGCGGCGCACTTGCTCGAGCGTGTGCGTTGAAACACCCACCCAGCGGCCCTGGCCGCAAATCTCCCGCGCTTCCTCGACGCCCAGATCTTGCTGTCCCACGTGGACCCCTCCCGCGTCAGCCAGCGCGGCGATATCGGGGCGGTCGTTGACGAGGAACCGCGCGCCGCGGCCGTGGAGGAACTTGGCCAATGAATGCGAAACTTCGAATAGCTGACGCGACGTTGCGGACTTGTTGCGGTATTGAATGAGCTCAACCCCGGCTTGGGCCAACATTTCTGCGCAGGCCAACTCCGTTGTCTTGAGCAAAGCGGCGTCCATTATTGCATACAACTTCGGAAAGACAAGCGGCATTCGTCTCATTTTGCGCTGACCGCAACGAACCGGTCAATGAAATGCGTGTCCAAGCGTCCCGCAGCAAAGTCCTCATCCGCAAAAATCTTCCGGTGGAGCGGAATCGAAGTCTTCACTCCCTCCACGACGAACATCTCGAGCGCGCGCTTCATTCGAGCGATGGCCTCGGAGCGGTCCCGGCCGTGAACGATGAGCTTGGCGATGAGCGAATCGTAGAAAGGGGGAATAATGGCATCGGCGTAGGCCGCGGTGTCCACGCGAACACCGGTTCCTCCGGGTTGCTGAAACGTGGCGATGCGGCCGGCCGAAGGCACAAAGGTCTCCGGATCTTCCGCGTTCACCCGGCACTCGAAGCTGTGACCGGAAAAGCTCACCTTCCCGACCACATCGTGGAGCTTCTCCCCTGCGGCCAAGCGGATCTGCGACTTGACCAGGTCCACTCCGGTCACGACCTCCGTTACGGGGTGCTCCACCTGAATGCGGGTGTTCATCTCGATAAAATAGAACTCCCCGTCCTCATCCATAAGGAATTCCACCGTTCCGGCGTTGCTGTAGCCAACCGTCCTGAGTGCCTCGGCTACGATGGCCCCCAAGTGCTCCCGCCGCTTGGGGGTCAGGGCAGACGAGGGCGACTCCTCGACCAGCTTTTGGTGGCGCCTCTGGATGCTGCATTCGCGCTCGCCCAGATGCATGATGTTTCCATGGAGGTCACCCAGGACCTGGAATTCGATGTGCCTGGGCCTTTCGATGAAGCGTTCCGCATAGACATCGGGGGTTCCAAAAGCCTGTTGCGCCTCGTTCCGTGCCGTCTGGAACGCCTGGATGAGCTCTTCCTGCTGCCGCACGATGCGCATGCCTCGACCCCCGCCGCCAGCCGAAGCCTTGATGATCAGGGGGTACCCGATCTGCTTCGCCGCTTTTTCGAGGGCCTCTTCGTCTTCAATGATGCCCTCGGTGCCGGGTACGGTCGGCAGCCCAGCGGCCTTCATCTCCCGGCGGGCACGGTCTTTTTCACCCATCAGGCTGAGCATGGCCGGGTTAGGACCGATAAATGTGATCCGCGAGGCTTCGCACACCTGGGCAAAGTTGGCGTTTTCGGAAAGAAACCCGTAGCCGGGGTGAATTGCGTCCACGTTGGTGATTTCCGCAGCGCTGATGACGTGGGGGATGTTCAGATAGCTTTCGCTGCTTCGCGCCGGGCCGATGCAAAGGGCCTCGTCGGCAAATCGCACGTGGAGCGAATTGCGGTCCGCCTCAGAATACACGGCGACAGTCGGGATTCCCAGCTCCTTGCACGCACAGATGACACGAAGGGCAATTTCCCCTCGGTTGGCGACCAGAATTTTGCGGAACATCATAGGCGGGAGCGGTTATTTCTTCCGGCTCGGCCGGATGGCAAATAAAGGCTGGCCGTATTCGACCGGCTGGCCGTTTTCCGCCAGGATGCGGGTGATTTCACCGCTGGCGTCAGATTCAATTTCGTTCATCAGTTTCATGGCTTCGATGATGCAAAGCGTCTGCCCCACCTGGACGTGATCTCCGACCTTAACGAAGGGGTCCCCGCCGGGGGTCGGCGCCTCGTAATATGTCCCGACAATGGGGGACTTCACGGTATGCAAATCCTCGCCCAGACGGCCTTCGTGCGCCGATTCGCGCGTCTCCGGCGCCTCCGCCGTTTCCGAGTCCCGAGAGGTACCAGCTACTACGATTTCGGGCGCTGACTGGGCCCGCGGTGCCGTCACGTAAGAGTTTGCCGAGGGTTTCCTCAGACGGATGCGCAGGTCGCCGCGCGCGTATTCAAATTCTTCGAGGTTGTGCTCCGCCATGAAGCCCAGCAGGCGTTCAATCTGGCTCAAATCCGGATCTGAAACGTCCGAAGGGGCTGATTTTTTTGACGGTTTCTTCGTCTTCATCGAGGTCTAGAGTTCCATAAACTCGCGCGGAGTGTTGGTCAGCACTTCGACGCCGCGCGCATGAATTACAACGTCATCCTCAATCCGTATGCCTCCTACCCCGTGTACATACACCCCCGGCTCGACCGTGACCACCATGCCCGCCTGGATTTTCTGTTTCTGACCTCGGGCCAGCCGGGGTTCCTCGTGAACTTCCAGCCCAAGTCCATGGCCTGTGCTGTGCACAAAATACGGCCCCAGGCCAGCCGCGGTCAGCACCTTACGGGCGGCTGCGTCAACCGTCCCGGCTTCCACGCCTATCTTCAGGGCCTCCCGGGCGGTGGACTGAGCGTCCAGTACCGCTTGGTACCAACTCCGAACCCGGCGCGACGCTCGGCCTACGAAAACCGTCCGAGTCAGGTCACAGCAATAGTCGGCGAGTATAGCACCCGCATCCAGCACGACCAATTCATTTTTCCTCAGACGGCGCGCGGTGGGCCGGGCGTGCGGCAGGGCTGCGTGCCCTCCAAATGCCACGATAGTCTCAAAGGAAGGCCCCTGGGCGCCCTTTCTCCGCATTTTGTAGTCAATCTCCGCCCCAACCTCGAATTCCCGGATACCGGGCTTGAGAAGCGCAAAGACCTCCTGGAGCGCTTCGCTTCCCAGGATAGACGCCTGCCTCATCCGGTCAATTTCCTGGGGGCTCTTAACAGCCCGCAAGCCCTCCACCACTGCCGAGACACCAGCCCAGCGGATTCCATGCCCAGCAGCAGTTCGCAGGGCCTTAACCTGGGCAACCGTCAGCCTGTTTGGGTCGAATCCCACGCATTTGGTGTTGGTTTTCTTAAGCCAAGCTCCAATTCCCAATGGAAGCGGCCCCGGACACATTTCGATGTGGGAAATGCTACGCGCTTCCTGGGCCGCCTGGACCGTGAAGCGGCCATCGGTAAACAGAGTGGTGCGATACGGCTCGACCAGCAGCGCCCCGGAATCCCCGGTGAACCCGCAGAGATACAACACGTTCGGGCGGTGTGTGACCAGCAGGCCGTCTGCGCGTTCCGCTTCCAGACGGCGCCGGACCGCCTTGATTCGCTCTCGATGGACCTGGTCCATGGGCGGCTCCAGAGACTACAAGACGTCCGGCGAAGTAGCAACCAAACGAAAGGAGGAGACTCGCGTCTCCTCCCGTTCGCCCTCAGTGTGAATCCGGGTTCTACCCAGGGACAATCCGTGGAGTGAGGAAAAACAGCAGCTCGGTGGAAGTGTTGCTGATGTTGTCGCGGCGGAACAGGTGGCCGATCAGCGGAAGGCTCCCGATGAGGGGAACTTGGGTGATATTCGTTTGCTGGTTCGAGACAATGACTCCGCCGATCACCACAGTGCCGCCGTCAATGGCAAGCACTTTCGATTCCACCGATTGCGTGTCCAAGGCCGGAATTCCCTGGACGCGCGGTATGCCGTTGTCAATCTGCGTGTTCTCGACGAGCACGTCCATGAAGATTGTCCCATCGGCGGTAATCTGCGGCGTGACTTCTAGCTTCAGCACCGCATCCACATACTGCACCGTGATGGTGTTGTTTATGACCGTCTGAACGGGAATCTTCACGCCTTGTTTGACGGTGGCCTTTTCGTTGTTTTGCGTGATGACCTTGGGTTTCGAGAGCAGTTTGCCGATACCCTTTGACTCCGCCGCCGAGATGAAGAAGTCAACGGCGAAGTTGGGCGATCGATGGCCGAAGAACACCCCGCTTGACGGCGCCACCGCCCCTAGATTCACGTTGAACGGAAGACCGCCCGCAGAACTAGTGCCCCCTGCTGAAATCAGCGGCGGGGCAGGCAATCCCGGACCCGTCGTTACAGGGCTTGTTCCGACCGTCGGGTTGCCGCCAAAGACTGAGCGTCCATTGGTTACGGACCCGGCAAAGGCGAACTGCGTGCCGATGTCGCGGGCGAAAGAGCGCGTCGCGGAGACCACGCGCGCTTCAATTTCCACCTGCTGGGTCTTCTTGTCCAACTGGCGGATCAGGTTATCCAGCCCCGGGATCACAGACGGGATGTCGTGAATAATCAGCGTGTTGGAACGGTCATCCGAAATAATATCCCCGCGTTCGGACGAAAACTTTTTCAGGGTGTCTTTCATTACGCCGGCTTTGGCGTAGCTCAGCACTCGGGTGGTCGTGACCAGCTCAACGGCTTTCGTCTGAGCCTTGACCAGATCGAACTGGGTTTCCGCTTCCCTTTTCAGGGTTTCCTTGGTGGCGATGCGCAGGACGTTTCCGTTGAGCTGCTTGTCCAGGCCGTTGTTCTGGAGGACGATGTCAAGCGCCTGGTCCCACGGCACGTCATTCAGAACGATGGAAAGCGAACCTTTTACCGCCGGGTCTATCACCACGTTCAAACCGCTCACCTCGGTTATCAGACGGAAGAAATCCACCAGGTCAACGGCCTTCAAGTTCACAGAAAGCGGCGTCCCGGTGTACTTCTCCCCGGAACGAGTAACCGGGGCCGGCGCTTGTGTCGGGGCCGGCGGTGGCGGGGCCGCTTGCGTCGGCGCAGGTTGCGGCGGCGTCGGCTGTTGAGCAGCACCCGTGTCGGGTGTGGGCGGAGCAGGCGGATTCTGGGCCTGCCGGCCGCCTGTGAGTCTTGCGAAATAGGCGGAGGGCTGAGTCAGTTCGGCCGGCAAATCAATCTTGGGTATCGGAACTGAGGAAGCCTGGCGCAGAGCGGACCGTCGCGGGCGCACCGCATGCGAAACCGTGTTGAACTTGAATTCGGCGGCTCGTTCTCTTGCCGGCTCGCTATCCCTGGTTGATGCGGTCGTTACTTGAGGGAAAGTTTCTTCGCTGGCGAAGACTACGACCACGGCTTTGCCGTCCCGTTGGACCGAATAGGGAGCTGCGCCTGCAAGGTCAATCACGACGCGGGCAATCTCGGGCTTGAATTGCCCCAGGCGCACGGCGCGCACCGGCGCCAACTCACTCAGAATGGTAGTCTTGCCGGTGCCGATCCGGGCTCCCGTGAAATCGAGGACAAGCCGGTCTGGATTGCGCATCCGGGAGACGCGATAGGTCACTTCTCCGGCGGCGTTCACGCGGACCAGGGTGCGCGGCCCGTCATTGGTCAGGCCAACGCCCACAATTACACCCGCGGGCAATGAGCTACTCTCCGCGCCTCTCACAGTAGCAGGCGCCGCAGGTGGCAGCGTGTTCCCCGGGACAGACGTCCCCAGCAATGGCGATTGTGCCAGCAATGGGCTCGCCATGAGCGCGAAGCTCCCCAAAAATAAAAAGCCGTGCCGCTTGGCCGGCCAGTTCGTCTTCATTGCAATTCTCCTGGACTGGGGTACATTCGTTTGTTTACTTCCCGCGCCACCGGTTTTCCAAAGGCGTCCTTCCCAACCTCGTGGAACGTCACACCATCCATGGTGATCTTTGCCACTTGTCCGTCATAAAGCTGATCCCCTTCGCGAAGGAAATAGGTCCGGCTCTGCGCATTGGTCACGACCGCGATCATTCCATCGACATAGCGAACGACGCCGTCTAAGCGAAGTGAGCTAATCACCAACCCCGCCTTCCCCGGGAGCTTTGGACCGCTGTCTCCCCCCCTGTCCCTACCGATAAGCGACTCAAACGGATCGCGCCGAGCAACCTTGGGTTCTTGCTTCGGCGCTTCCTTCACTGCACCGGGCTTTCTGGAAGTCTTCTTTGGCTTCGGCGCTGCCTTCTTCTTGGTTTTAGATTTCGCTGTGCCGGCCGTGGCGGGCCCTGCGGGTTTCTTTGCGGCCTGGGGCGTTCCAACGCCCTTCTTCGCCGGCTGCGTTGATGCCGCCGCCTTCTGAGCAGGCTGCGCCGTGCTCTTTGCCGGGCCTTTTCCGGACTGCGTTTGCGCTGACGTGCCCGCGCTCTTGGCCGCGCCCTTGGCTGGCTGCTGCGCCGCTCCTGCAGCTTTCCGAGCCGGCTGGGGCGTCGCGGGCTTCGAAGATTTCTTTGCCGGGGCCTTGGCGGCCGGCGTCTGTGTCTGGGAGGACTGCCCGGAGGGTGGCGCTTGCGCCGACACTGCGGGGGCGCCCCACACCAACAGGGTTCCCAGCACCGTTCCGATCATGAGCGTTTTGGCCTGTCGCATCGTTCGCTCGTTCCCCCGCTATTGCTTCCCGGGCTGAGCGCCCGGCGCTTTCGCAGGTTGTGCCGGAGCAACCGCTTCGGCGGACTTGGTAAAGAATGTTGTTACCGTGAAGATTCCGCTGACCGTGGTTCCCGGCCGCATGGGGTACTTTGTTCCTTTCGCTTTACCCGGTTCTTCGAAAACCAGATCGCCCACGTTGATAATCCGCGAAAGCCGGCTCAGCCTGGCAAAAAAGTCCAAAACGTTGAAGTAGGGACCATCGGCCTGGAGCTCAAAGGGCATTTCGAAATGGAATTCCCTCGCGACGACGGGTTGCGCCGTCAGCCGGCGGATGCTGACATTGGAGGCGCTGGCCGCCGCCTGAAGGAGCCGGATAAATTCATCGGTCTCTTTCTCTTCCGGCACGATGGTCTTGAGGGTGTCCAGTTGCTTCTGCAGACCCTCGACGTCTCTCTTGAAGTCCGCATAACGCCGCTCGTACACCTGCATTTCTGTCACTTCTTTCTGCAGGTTATCCCGCTGCTGGGTCAATTGTTCGAGAGCAGCGCGGTCCTTTTGCACCGGCGAACCCGGAATAATCTCCCCAGCCCCGAATATCAGGACCGCCAAGAGAGAGAAAACCAGCAACTGGACGTACCATGGGAATTCGCGGAACGATATGGCCATGGGTATCCCCTAGCCCTTCCTCGGCGGAGGTGCCGGTGGCGGAGTTCCCGCCGAGCCTGCGGGCCTCGCCGCCTGGGGCGGCGCGATCTCGGCGCTCAGATTAAACAAAAAGGTGACCACCCCAGTCTGCTTGTCGTCTTGCTTCGATTCCTTGATTTCAATCTTCTGGAAATAACCGGAGCGCTTGAGCTGCGTGATGAAATTCGCCACGGAATTCAGCGATGCGCCGGTTCCAACGATGTCCAGAGCATTCCCTTTCTTCGTCATGGACGTGAGCCAGAGTGAGTCCGTGCGCGACACCGTGTTTGCCACCATATCCAGCAACTCCTGCCCTCCGGTGCGATCGCGTTGCAAATCCTCAATGACGCTGATTCGCCTTTGCAGAAAGTCCTTTTGTTTCTGGAAGGCCTCCACCTGCTGTTTCAAGCTCTCCAGGCGTTGCTTCTCGCGCTGCAGTTTCGTAATCTGCTCCTGCGTTCTATCTTTGTCCTTGGAAATCGCCACGTCGTGAATCCATAACGCGCCTACCGCTGCGACAACGGAGGTCGCCAAGAAAACCACTTGTATCATGGCGCCCAGCGGAACCGCCCTGCGGCTCGCCTTTGGACGCGCTTGACCCAGCAGGTTGATGCGAATCATGGCTAGTCAAAACTCCTTAACGCCAGCCCCACGGCAATGGCCAGCCGCGGCGCCATCTCGCGGATTTGCTCCTCGCTATGCCGGCTGGGGTTGGGCACGATCTTCCGGAACGGATACAGCTCCTCCACCGGCATGGCAAACTCTTCCCGGAGAAGGTCGATCAGTCCCGGCACACGCGCCGTTCCTCCGGCCATCACGATGCGCTGGATATTCTCCCCGCTGGCCGTGGCACGGAAGAAGTCAAATGTCTTCTGGATCTCGAGGGTCAAAATGTCTGAAACCGAGCGAAGGATCTGCGCGCGCTGATCCTCGCTGACGCTGGCGAGGGTTTCGCCCTTTTTGAGCCGCTCGGCATCGTCGAAGTTCAGATCGAGTTCCTTTTGCAAGGCGTCGGTGTACTGGTTGCCGCCTACGGAAACGTCGCGGGTAAACAACGGCACGCCGCCGCGAATAATATTGATATTCATGACGCTGGCCCCGATGTTCAGCAACGCCACAGTCTGCCCTGCGTCCGGCTCGTAGTTCACTTCGAAGGAGTTCTGCAAAGCGAAGGCGTCAATATCCACGACCACCGGTGTTTTCCCCGCCTGCGCCAAGACGTTGGTATGGTTCAGAATCTTGTCCTTCTTGGCCGCTACCAGCAGAACGTCCATCTGGGAGTCCATGGACTCCAGAAGCTGATAGCTGAGGTTCACGTCGGCGATGTCAAACGGGATGTGCTGGCTGGCTTCGGAAGGAATCCGGTCATAGAGCTCTTCTTCGGTCATCAGCGGCAGGGTCACTCGTTTGACGATTACGGAATGCCCCGAGACCGAGGTGGCCACGTTCTTCGTCTTGATCTTCTGCTGTTCGAACACCTTGCTGATCGCGCCCGCCACTTGGGGCGCGTCCATGATGGCCCCATCCACGACGGTATCCTGGGCCAGAGGCTCCAGCCCGAAGCTCACCAGCTCATAGCCGGTGCGGCCGGCCTTCAGTTCGACCGCTTTAACTGAACTGGACCCGATGTCCAATCCCACCAGCTGCTTGCTTTTCCCTCCGCCGAACATATCGCGGCCCCTCTCTCGGTTCCGGGAACGTCCCCTAGCGCTTCTTCCCGTGCCCCTGGCTCATCTTCCGTTCCATCCAGCGGTCCAATATTGTTTTCCGAAACTTCCAGCGGTTCCCCAGTTTGAACGCCGGTATCTCGCCCTCAGTGATGTAGCGATAGAGCGTGTCCGGGGATACTCCCAAGTACTGCGACGCCTGCCGAATGTTCATGACTTCGCGCGATTCGCTCACCGAGAACACCCACTCCGGGCAAATCAAACCACCCAAATAATCGGTTATTCCGGTCGGCACCCCAGCCAAACTCCAGGAGAGGCCGGGCTGCTCCCACTTCTGCCGGTTATCGCATCGGTTTCGTAGGGCGTCAAGCGTTCGCTTACCGCAGTTGTCCTAAGAATACCTGTATTTACGGGTAGTTCAACGGCACTATTTGGCAAGAAAATCAAGCGCTAGGGGGGAAGCAAGACTAGTACTACTATAGCTGGCGGTTACGTTGTCTGCACAGCGGCGGCGGTCCCTTCCTCACTTTTTCGCAAACCCCAACTTAACCCACATCTGGTCCACTCGCGCGCGCGTTGTTTCGTCCATCTTGATTTCATCCGGCCACGGCCTTCGAAATCCTTCGCTGGGCCATTTTCGCGTGGCGTCAATCCCCATTTTCGAGCCAAAGTCCTGCAGCCGCGCGGCATGGTCCAGTGTATCCATCGGGCCGAACATGAATTGCGCGTCGCGTTCGGGGTCTATGGCGCAGAGCGTCTTCCAGACTACCTCCTTATAATCCTGGACGTTTACGTCGTGGTCCACCACAACGAGAACTTTGGTGAACATAGCCTGCCCCAGAGACCAGATTGCATTCATGATTTTCCGCGCGTGCCCGGGATACGACTTGCGGATCGCGACGATCATCAAATTGTGAAAGATCCCCTCGGCGGGCATGGAAATATCCACAATCTCGGGATACTGCATTTTCATCACCGGCAGGAAAACCCGCTCCACGGCATGCCCCATGTAATAGTCTTCCTGCGGCGGCGGCCCCACGATGGTCGTCAGGTAAATCGCATCCTTTCTGTGGGTGACGCAAGTCACATGGAATACGGGGTACTCCCCTTCAAGCGAATAGAAGCCGGTGTGGTCTCCGAAGGGCCCTTCCTTCCGCAGTTCGCCCAGGTTCACATACCCTTCCAAAACAATTTCCGCGTTGGCGGGAACTTCCAAACCGAGCGTTTCACAAGGCACCAGGTCCACGGGCTCGCGCCGCAAAAACCCCGCAAACATCATTTCGTCGAGGTCCGGCGGAATCGGCAGGATTCCCGCGAGGCATGTCACGGGGTCCGCGCCGATGGCCACGGCCACCTCAATCCGCCCCTTGGGATCTGCCGCGCGGGCGCGCCGGAAATGCTCCGCGCCGTGCTTCTGCGTCTGCCAGTGCATTCCGGTGGTTCGCTCGTCAAACACCTGCATCCGGTAAACGCCCACATTGCGCTTCCCGGTTTCGGGGTTCTTGGTAATGACCAACGGCCAGGTAATGAACCGCCCTCCATCCTGCGGCCAGCATTTCAGAATCGGAAACTTCGAAAGATCGAGCTTGTCGGTTTCTATTATCTCTTTGCACGGTCCGGTCTTCACCGTTTTCGGGAAAAATGATCCGAGTTCGGCCAGCTTCGGCAGCATCTTGATTTTGTCGAATAATCCTTGAGGCGCCTGCATATCCAGGAATCCCCGAATCCGCGCCGCCACTTCGTCGAGAGCATGCACCTCCAGCGCCAGATTCACTCTGCGCTCGCTTCCCAACATATTGATCAGCAGGGGATGCTTCGAACCCTTGGGGCGCTCGAAGAGCAGAGCCGGCCCGCCCGCGCGGGTCACGCGGTGGGTGATCTCCGTAATTTCCAGCACCGGGTCCACTTCCGCCGAAATGCGCTTTAACTCGCCCTCTTTGTCGAGCCTTTGGATGAACTCGCGAAGATCTCGATAAGGCACTGTCTTCTCCAAATCTGCCGGCCAACGTGTCGCGCAAGCAAGGCCATGCGGAAGCGGCCACGTTCAATACACGTCGAGGTCATTCCCGAACACCACTTTTCCCGTGTACCCAGCGTGAATCTCCGCCATGATGTCTTCTTCGGTCGCCCAACCAAGAATCTCGTGGTACAGGATCAGCACTCCCGGCTTGGCCCGCGTCGCCAGTTCGGCCAAGTCCGGCGCGGAAGTATGAAATGCGGAGTGATATTTTTGCCAGCGCTCCGATTGCTCTCGAAGGCGTTTGACGGAATACACCTCGTGGAGGAGCACATCGCACCCATGGCAATTCTCCACGATTGCATCGGTCTTTGTGGTGTCACCTGAAATCACAATCGTCCGGTCGGGCGTTTCGAAGCGGTAGCCGAACGCCTGGTCCCACGAACCGTGCCGCACCAGGAATGCTTTCACCTTTACATTCTCGTCTTTATAGACAACGCCTGGCTGAATCTCGTGTGCATGAACCTCCACGCCCCGCGGGGGTTGCTCCTCGAGTCCTTTTGTGCGGATTTCAATGTCTTTGTGATAGGCCTTCAGAATGTACTCGGTCATCTCCGCGATTCCCGATGGTCCGTATACTTCAAGGGGTTCCGTCCTTCCCATCACCCACGGCGTCAGGATCAGATCCGCATATCCTGCGGTGTGGTCCGAATGCAGATGCGTCACGAAAAGCCGTTTCAAGTTCTTGTCCGCCAGCCCCGTGATTCCCAGATTTCGCGCCATCGCCGCCCGCCTCACCACGCCCGGCCCACAGTCCACCAAATACGGGGTATCATTTACGATGATTGCCACAGCGGGCCCTGACCGGTCCGGGTAAGTCTGAGGCGTTCCCGTCCCCAGCAGCACGACCTTTGTCTTGCCCTGTGACCCCTCCGCTTGCGCCGCACTCGCCTCCACCGGATTAGGGAAATGTCGCACGGCAACACAAAAACCCAGGGTCACAATCAAGATTCCCGAAAGAAATGCCTTCACTTCGCACCTCCTCGCTGCGCGGCGTATCTTACCCCTTTTCGCGCCTGCACCCCGATGTTCCTTTACCTCCTTGCCTCCCCGCTCGCTTGCGTTTATCCTAAACAAGGAAGGCTTGCCGGAAATTCAAATGCGACGCGCCTATCTGGACTATAACGCCACCACGCCCGTGGACCCTGCAGTGCTCCCCGTGATGCTGCCCTATTTTTGCGAGGACTTCGGAAACCCCAGCTCCATTCATTCGTTCGGGCAAAAAACCCGCGCCGCCATCGAACAGGCCCGCGAATCGGTGGCCGCGCTGATTGGAGCCCGCCCCGCAGAAGTCATTTTTACCAGCGGCGGGACGGAGTCCGACAACACCGCTATCTTCGGCGTTGTCGCAGCGTCCGCCGGTCCAGCGAAGCACGTCATCACCACGACCATCGAGCATCACGCGGTCCTTCACGTCTGCCAGGCGCTCGAACAGCAGGGCGTCGCCGTGACGTATGTCCCGGTCAATCGGGAAGGGCTTGTGGACCCGGGTGACATTCGCCGCGCGATCCGGCCGGAGACCGTGCTGATCACCGTGATGCACGCCAACAACGAGCTGGGCACGATCGAGCCGCTTGAAGAGATTGGCCGCATCGCCGCCGATGCGGACGTCTATTTTCATACCGACGCCGTGCAGTCCGCCGGAAAGGTGCCCATTGCCGTGGACCGCCTCGGCGTGGACCTGCTCTCGATTTCCGGACACAAGCTCTATGCGCCCAAGGGCGTCGGGGCACTTTACATTCGCAAGGCCACGCGGCTCAAGCCGCTTCTTTTTGGCGGGCACCATCAGCGCGGCCACCGTCCGGGGACAGAGAACGTCGCGGGCAATGTGGGTCTGGGCAAGGCGGCGGAGCTCGCGCGCGTGTCGCTGACCTCCGATGCTCTGCGCATCTCCGCGCTGCGCGATCGCCTCGAGGAAGGCATCCTGGAGCGGGTTCCGCAATCCCGTGTGAACGGCAGCCGCACGGCGCGCACGCCCAATACGACAAACATTCTGATTCCGTTTGTCGAAGGCGAGGCGCTGGTCATCGCGCTCGATTTGAGGGGGGTGGCATGCTCCACCGGCGCGGCATGCTCGTCGGGCGCTATCGAGCCGTCGCATGTTCTCACGGCGATCGGTCTTGCGCCGGAAGAAGCTCGCGCGAGCTTGCGATTTTCCCTGGGTCGCCACACCATCGCGGACGACATTGACCTCGCGCTTTCCGTGATTCCCGGTGTTGTCGAACACCTCCGCGAACTCTCACCTGTTTACAAGAAACAAGCCGTTGCGTTATAGCGCCGGAACCTTGCCGATGGTTTTCTCCGCTTTCGTTGTATCCTGTGCCTAGAAAGGCTGTTGGCGGATTCCAATGACGACTGGTCCCAACAATTCGAAGCTTACCGCCGTAGCCATGTCCGGCGGCGTGGATTCGTCCACGGTGGCGGCCATCCTGCGCCAACGGCATGAGCCTGTCGTGGGATTGACCATGCAGCTCTGGAACCAGCGCCGCCTCCCCAGCCTTCATCCGCATGGCCCGGTGCAGCACCGCTGTTGCTCGCTCGATGATGTGTACGACGCGCGAGCCGTTGCCCAGCATCTCGGTTTCCCCCATTACGTCGTAAACTTCGAGGAAAAGTTTGAGGAAACCGTCGTTCGCCCGTTCGTGGATTCCTATCTCGCCGGCGAGACGCCGATTCCCTGCACGCTGTGCAACAATCACGTGAAGTTCGACCAACTGCTCGTGACCGCGCGGCAAATTGGCGCTGACCGCCTGGCCACGGGGCACTACGCGCGTATCCGTTGGAACGCCGATTCCCAGCGCTACGAGCTTCTTCGCGCGCGCGACGATTCGAAGGATCAGTCCTACTTCTTATTTGGCTTGACGCAGCAGCAGATGGCGCGGACATCGTTTCCGCTCGGCGAGCTCACCAAGGTAGAGGTGCGGGAGATTGCGCGCGCGGCAGCGTTGCCCGTCGCGGAAAAGCCGGAGAGTCAGGAGATCTGCTTTGTTCCCTCGGGCAATTATGTGCGGTTCATCTCCGCCTACCTCGGCGAGCGCGGCGAGGCGATTCCCGACGAAACCGGCGAAATCGTCACGACTGACGGCGAACTAGTCGGGCATCATCACGGTGTGCATCATTTCACAGTTGGGCAGCGCAAGGGGCTCGGCGTGGCGGTGGGGCGACCTCTCTATGTCGTGGAGCTTGACCGGCGCGGCAATCGCGTTGTGGTGGGCGAAGATGCCGAACTTCGCAGGGCCGCCTGCGGGGTCCGCGAGGTCAATTGGATTTCCATCGAGCGCCTGGACGCGCCGCGCCGCGTGTCGGTGAAGATCCGCCATCGCCACGAACCCGCCGACGCGACCCTCGAGCCGCGCGCTTCCGATGCGGCGCGCGCCCGCATTCATTTCGATTTCCCGCAGCGCGCCGTCACTCCCGGCCAAGCCGCCGTCTTCTATTCCGGCGAAACCGTCCTTGGCGGGGGATGGATCGAGTAGTCGAAACGACTCTGAAGGGCGCGAAACTTCCGGGCAAGATCGCCGCTAGATAAACAGCTCTTCTTCGGTCTGCGGTTCCACCGACGCTTCGGGAGCACGGCGGCGATCCCGGAAAAAGTCCAGACCAACCTTGAATCCCTTGAGCAGCGCCGAGGCCTTGAAGACCGGCCCCCAGACCGTGTGGCGGAACTTCGAGCCGAACTCTTCGAGCGCTTCGAGAAGACCGGCCATGATCCGGTCGCCGTGGACGAGTTGCCCGCGCAACCGGTCGAGTGAGTCCGTGAAAATTCGGTCCACTTTTTGCGCCTGACCTCGGGTGAGATGCACGATGTGCGACACGTCCCCAAGCATTTCGGAAATGCGCGGTTGGGCGTCTTCGACCAGGATTTGCAGGCGCACGAGTGTCGGCGAGAGGCGCGCGTGCAAATCATTGACGGTGCGCGTCAATTGTTTCGTCGTGCGGTGCACGTCGAGGTACAAGGCCAGAAGGATCAGCGCCTGCAGCACCACCGCCACCGCCGTCACGGCCACAAAGAAAGGCATCCAGTTCTGCATTCAATCCCCTAGCAAATCTGCCTTCGCCCTGGACGAATCCGTGCCCGAATTACTGGGCTTTTGACTTTTCGCGCTGATATGCTTCGCGGCCCGCTTCCACTGCGGCACTCAGAGAATCCTTGTGTCGCGTGGCGACTTCTTTGCCGCGCTCGAGCAAATCATCGGCGCGTTCGCGAAGCTCGCGCGCCTTCTTTTGCGCATAATCGCGGCCTTCGTCCGCTTTCTTAGAGAGGAATTCGCGGGTCTCGTCGCCGGACTTCGGCGCAAACAGGATCCCTACTACTGCGCCAATACCCAGGCCCACGAGGAAATAAGACACCTTGGAACCGATGTTATCCGCCATGGGAACCCTCCGTCGAAGGACACTAGCACAGCCATTTGGGGGGTGCAAGCCAACCATAACCGCTGTGAGGGGCGGTTATTGGTTAGCGGGCGCGGCCTCGGTGCGGAGGTGCTCCAGAATGCGTTCGGCCTGCGCGCGCGGCACGACGCGGCTTACCTCGTCCACCCCCGCTCCCCGCAAATGCGCCACGCTGCCGAATCTGCGCAGGAGCTTCTGAGCTGTGCGTTCGCCGACCCCCGGAATCTCCAGGAGCGCGCTGCGCACCTGGCGCTTTCCGCGCCGCTGCCGGTGAAACGTCACGGCGAAACGATGGGTCTCGTCGCGGATCTGCTGAATTAAGTGAAGGATCGGCGAATGGTGCTCGAGCACGATGGGCTCGTCCTCCTGCCCGTGAACGTAAATGACTTCTTCCTTCTTCGCGATGCTGGCCAGCGGTTGATTGATAATCTGCAGTTTTTCCAGCGCCTCGGCGGCAGCGTGCAATTGCCCGACGCCGCCGTCAATGAGGATCAGGCTTGGCAGCGGTTGCTTTTCTTCCTGCACTCGTCGGTAGCGGCGCTCGACAGCCTCGCGAAGGCTGGCGAAGTCGTCGCTTTGCCCCGGCGCGCCAACGGACCGGATAATGAATTTGCGGTAGCCGGATTTCTGCATTCGCCCTTCGGTCCACACCACCATCGAAGCCACAATATCGGTCCCCTGAATGTGAGAAATGTCGAAGCTCTCGATGCGCTTGGGCGCCTCGGGAAGATTCAAGGCATTCTGCAGGGCTTCCGCGATGGCTCCTGAGGACGGCTTCAAAACGCGGAAGCGCTGTTCAAAGCTATGCTTCGCGTTCTTCTCCACTAGGTCGAGAAAGGCACGCTTCAGCCCGCGCTGCGGCGTCAGGATTTCCACGCGGCGCCCGGAGCGCTCCGAAAGACTCTCCTCCAGGATTTCCCGGTCTTCAAAGTCCAGTGGCACGTGAATCGCGCGGGGAAGATATTCGGCCTCGAGATAGAGCTGCTTGAGCAGCGAGGGAACAAATTCGCCGGGGTCGAACTGCGGCAACTCCTCCCAGTAAAAATCGCGCTTATCCACAACGCGGCCGCCGCGCAAATGGAACAGATTAGCGGCCACTTGCGGCGGTTCGGCGTAAAAAGCAAGCACGTCGGTATCATCGCCTTGCGCCGCGGCAATTTTCTGCCGCTCATCAATTTCTTGCAGAGTCCGGACCAGGTCGCGGTATGCTGCGGCCTGCTCGAACCGCTCTTCCTGGGAAGCCGCCTGCATGCGCGCTTCCAGGCTTTTCATCAAGTCGTGCCGCCGGCCTTCGAGAAACGTCCGGACGTCGTGTGCGGCCTCGGCGTAACGCTCGTCGGTTGTCAGACCAGCCACGCAGGGGCCGAGGCATCGGTGAATGTAATACTGCAGGCAGGGCCGCGGGTGATGGCGCGTTAAATCCACGGTGCACGAAGGCACCAGAAACCGTTTGTGGATGAAATGAACGATACGGTGCGCCAGGCTATGCGGAAAATACGGGCCGAAATAAATCGAGCCGTCTTTGCGCAGCTTCCGCGTGACGTACACGCGCGGGTACTTCTCGAAGGCCGTGAAGCGGATGTAGGGATAGGTCTTGTCGTCGCGCAGCAGCACGTTGAATTTCGGTTTGTAGCGTTTGATGAGTTGATTCTCGAGCGCCAGCGCTTCGCGGTCGTTGTCCACCACGATGGTTTCCAGGTCGGCGATCTCGCGGACCAGCGAGCCCGTCTTGGCGTCGGCCCAGCGCGATTCGAGGAAGTAAGAACGCACGCGGCTGCGCAGCGACCGCGCTTTCCCCACATACAGAATCGTTTCCGCCGCATCTTTGAAAAGATACACCCCGGGGCCCTCGGGCAAACCGGCGGCCTTTTGCGAGAGGTCCATGGCGGAGGTAAAATCCGCGTGAGGTCCCTGCTGCCAACGCTCGGGGACTCACGCACCGATGCATCCCTGATGATAGCAGAGCGAATCTAACGCCTCTAGACGCCCACAATGAAAGAACGCAAAACGCTTTGGATTGCCGCCGCGCTGCTTCTCTTCGTGCCTTCTCTGCGCGCGCAATCGTCTTCGACTCCGGCTCCCCCGCCGCCCTCGAAGAAAGCAGAGCCTGCTCCGGCAGCCGAGCCGGACCAGCCTGTCTGGGATCCGCTGCGCGCGGAAAAGGCCATGGAGGTCGGCAAGTTCTACATGAAAAAAGGCGATTACGACGCCGCCATCGACCGCTTCCGCGACGCCGCTTATTACCATCCCGGTTACGCGCTGCCGTTCAAGCTTCTCGGCGAAGCCCAGGAAAAAAAGGGGTTGAAATCCGAGGCTGTAAAATCCTACGAACAGTATCTGAAGCTCTATCCGCACGCGGAAGACCGGGAGAAAGTCCAGAAACGCATTGACAAGCTCGATCACGAGATCGACCGCGCGAAAAAGAAACCGCGCTCAGGCTAACCGCTCGAGGATTCTCCGGGCCTTTTCGTACTCGGCAAACCGCTTCTCTTCCCTGCGGAACTCTGCCGAGTGCGCTTCCAACCCGCACCGCGCCCGGCGAACGGGGTGCTTGACGTGAAGCATCTCGTGATAGAGGACGTACGCGACGGCGCACTCCGGCACGCCATCGCGATCCAGCGAGCAATTCAGGACAATTTGATCCACTCCAGCATCGAAAATGCCGAGTTGCCGCCGCCAGGGATGCACGCTCCAGCCGAGATGCGGACGCCGCAGCCGCCCCGAGAAGTATTCGCGGTTCAACCGCACGAACAATGGTTCGAGAGGATGCGCCGCGCCCCGTGGGCCGCGGGTAACGCGCCTCCCGCGCGCCCGCCGCATGCGCACGATGTGGCGGCGGGTCGCTGCGTGCCGAACAAACTCGCGGTATCTTTCCCCCAGATCGCGCGGCGCGCGGCGCCGGTAAAGCCGTGCGAGAAGCAGCGCTGCTGCGGCTTCCAGCACACTGGGCGGCGAGTGTCGCAGCACATCGGAAACGCGCACGAACGCCGTGTCTTCCCGCAGGCGAATCGTGTGAACTAGGTTTGCGTAGGGATACCACTCCACGTCGAAACGCGGCGGGCGCGCCTGAATCCCCAGGCGCGTGAAGATGCGGTGAAACAGCCGCGCACCGCCCGAAACCGTTGCGCGGTGAGCGCCGCGGCTCATCCGCTTCGCCGGCGCACCGGCGGCGGAGCGACTTCTTTCTTCGCTTTTTCGGCGTCCTTCATGGCGTCCTGGGTCCCTTCTATCGCGTCGTCGAGGTTGTCCTTGTAAATC
>DASWCG010000002.1:0-3492 GCA_036390175.1 Candidatus Acidiferrales bacterium
AGCCTGATGAAGCAGGGCGTCTTGCTCTCCACGGTCGAGCACCTGCTCGCAGCGCTGTATTCTTGCGGCGTGGACAACGTGTATGCGGACATTGATGCACTGGAAGTGCCCATCTTGGACGGCTCTTCCCAGCCTTTCATCGAAATGCTGCAGCGCGCGGGCATCCGCAAACTTCGCCGCAAGCGGCGTTACCTGAAGGTGCTACGGCCGCTGGAGGTGGTCGAAGGCGACCGGCGCATAGGCATCTATCCGGCCGGTGAATTCCGCGTCCGCTGCCTGGTGGATTACGCGCATCCGGCGGTGGGCCGGCAGGAAGTGGAAATACGGGTCAATCGCGAAACCTTCAGCCATCTCCTGGCGCCTGCGCGCACCTTCGGCTTCACCAAGGACTTCGACGGAATGCGTGCCGTCGGCCTGATTCGGGGTGGTTCGATGGAAAACGCCATCGTATTGAATGAAGACAGCGTGATGAACGGCCCCTTGCGCTTCGAAGACGAATTCGGGCGGCACAAGACGCTCGATCTGATCGGCGACCTGGCGCTGGTGGGATTGCCGCTGCTGGCGCGCGTCGAAGCCCACAAGGCGGGCCACGCCCTGCATACGCAACTGGTTACACGACTCCTGGCCGACCCTTCCTTGTGGAAAGAAACTACCGAAGAACCTTCTGCCGTTGCAGCGTCAGTACCGGAAACTTTTCAGGAAGCAGAAGACATCGCTCCCGCTTCCGCCGCCGACTGAATCCCAGATCTAAAGTTGATTCACGAAACGAGGCTCACTTGAGGGGAGGACTATTCGCAGTAGCCGGGCGGTACATCTCAGAACGAATGACACCTGTCTGATCAAGGAAGAAGTGTCTCATTCCTGTCGAATAATCTACTGCGGGATCGGCGTTGATCGTGTAGCCGACAGGGGCCGTGCTGTCCTGCAAGCGGACGGCCCGATAAAGAAACACGTAGCCTGACTTCCTTCCGCTCGCCAGCGTGGAATCAATCAAATTGGCTCGCTCTTCATTCTCCTTTCCGGCAGCGGGAGGGCCGAGGTTTTCCAGGGCAGGCGGATATCCGTGGTCGTAGGCAGAATAGTAAGTCGTAGCAGCGACATGCAACGTCCGCAGCGAACCTACTGCGGCGGCTCCGTTTGCCGCCATCTTTGCCCGCAGCAGATTGGGGATAGCAATCGCGGCGATGATGAGAATAGGAATGACAGCCACTCCGGCATAGCCCAGAATCAACCCGACCAGGGCCATGCCCGCGCCTTTAATCCGGCCGGCGCTGCCGCGGATCTGCGACCGCGAGATGTGCCCCAGGATAATTGCCAGGATGGCCGCCGGGAAAATGAGGAAAAGAATTCCCAGGATCAGGCTGGCCACGGCCAAGCCGCTGGTCTTGGAATCCGGGGAGGGCACTGGCGGCCCCCAGCCAGGCGCTCCGGTCTGCGCGACGCTCGTGTGACACGTTGGACAAACCATCGAGCCGGGAGCCAGCTCACTTCCGCAGGTGTGGCAAAAGGCCATTGGTTGTCCTCCGTAACCCTAGGGGGCTTACCTGCTTGGTAATATCTGGGCAAAGAAAGGTCAAGTCAACTGCATTCTTGCTTGTTGGCGCCTTCCGGTATAGACCCGAGTTGTCAAAAGCGGGCAAGTGTCGGAGAATGAGTTGCTTATGTCCTCCTCCGATTTCGCCATCGTCATCCTGGCTGCGGGAAAAGGGACGCGGCTGCGGTCGACCCGCGCCAAAGTGCTGCACCGCGCGGGTGGCCGTGCGCTTGTTGAACACGTCGTTCGTGCCTGCCAGCCCCTGGGCGCCAAGAAAATCTTCGCCGTTGTGGGTCATCAGGCAGACGACGTGCGCGCAGCGCTTGCGCCGCTGGGCGTCGCGGCAGTCCTGCAGCAGCCGCAACATGGCACGGGACACGCCCTGCTGGTGGCGCGCCGCGCCATCGGAAACCGCGGCAAGCACGTGCTGGTGTTGCCGGGAGACGCCCCGCTCATCGGCGCGGGAACGCTGCGCTCGCTTTTGCAGACGCACCGCAACGGCAACGCCGCGGCCACCATCCTGACCGCCGTCGTCGAGAACCCCGCCGGCTATGGCCGTATTCTGCGGAAGTCCGGAAGCACCGTCGCCGCCATCGTCGAGGAATCGCAGCTCAGCGAAGAACAGCGAACCATCAACGAAATTAATTCGAGCATGTATTGCTTCGCACTCGACAAACTGTGGCCCGCGCTCGCGCGCCTCAAGCCCAACAACACGCACCGCGAACTCTACCTGACCGACGTCATCGCCGTGCTCTCGCAGCAGGGCGATACAGTGCTGGCTCAGGTGGCCGCGGACGCGCAGGAAGTACTCGGGTGCAACACGCGCGCCGAACTCGGCGAAGTGGACCGCATTCTCCGCACGCGCAAGTCCGCCGCGTTGATGGAAGCAGGCGTGACGATCCGCTTGCCGGAGACCGTCGTGATCGATCCGGACGTGCAAGCCGGCGAAGACACCGTGATCGAGCCGTGCGTTCAACTCCTCGGCAAGACGCGGCTCGGCGCGCGCTGCACCATTCGCACCGGCAGCTTGCTCACCGACGCGCAGCTGGCCGACGGCGTAACCGTCGAACCCTATTGCGTGATCGCTTCGAGCCGCATTGACTCCGGCGCGGTGGTGGGGCCCTTTGCGCGGCTGCGCCGCGACAACCATGTCCGCGCGGGCGCGCACATCGGCAACTTCGTCGAATTGAAAAAGACGGTGATGGGCGAAGGGACCAAGGCGAACCATTTGGCCTATCTCGGCGATGCGCGCATCGGACGCAACACCAACATCGGCGCCGGCACCATTACCTGCAATTACGACGGCGTAGCGAAGCATCCCACGACCATCGGCAACCGCGTCTTCATCGGGACCGACTCGGCGTTGGTCGCGCCGGTGCGCATCGGCGATGGCGCCTACGTTGCCGCCGGCTCGGTCATCACCGAAAATGTCCCCGCCGATGCGCTGGCCATTGCGCGGGGCCGCCAGGCCAATAAACCCAACTGGGCCGCCAAGCGCCGCCGCGAGCTTGCCGCCGCGGAAAAGCCCAAGAAGTCCCGTCGCGCGAAATCGGGAGCGCGCCGAAAGCCCCGTCCGCGAAAATCCGCCCGCCGGCGCTGAGCTTCATTTTTGTACCCATTCTCTTAGGCCATTGAATCAACCCCGCAACTTGGCCGGCTCGGCTAAGCCTGCGGATGCCCAGGCCATGCCGGCTTCGGGGTCGTCTGGCGGCCGCTCGCTGTGATTGAGTTTTCGCAATTTCGAATGAGCTCAACGGAGAAGACCCGAGCGTATGCTAAAATAAGAGTTTCCAAGTTGCCACAGGGGGCTACAACCTCATGAAATTTGGAGTGGTCGTTTTCCCCGGGTCGAACGGCGATCACGACGCCTTCCACGCCATCGCAGCGGTTCTCCACCAGCCGGTGGAATTCATCTGGCATCAATCCCGCGATTTGCAGAATTGCGACGCCATCGTTCT
>DASWCG010000003.1:0-9315 GCA_036390175.1 Candidatus Acidiferrales bacterium
CTTCCAGGATCAGCGCCCGCTCGTCAAGTTCGGCCACTGGCTTCAGCGTGGCCAGGGAAGCCCCGTGGCAACTCGCCCGGCCGTCACTCCCTTGCAAGACTGGAATCCAATGTGTGAGTGGCATGCTTCCGTTTCGTTTCAGCGCCTTGGCTTGTCATCCCCAGTGAAAGGTGACGAGCGTTCTTCGCGAGTTCCGACTCCGTCGGAAGGAATCGCGGCGTCCGTCGCAATAGAGCCCGCCCTTGTGGTGCGATTCCGATGGGAGTTTCCTATTGCCCTGCCAATCTATCTGTCCCGTCCGGAAATGGCACGCTGCGCCGGGTCCTGTCTCATTATTGGACGCGCCGAAACGAATGCGGTAAGCAGCCCCCTTTACCCTGCTTGCCCTGAGGCTTTCGCCGAAGGGAACCCGCCGACGGCCGGTGCCGACCTGCTTTCGGGAGTTCCGGCTCCTGTCGGAAAGGGTCGCTACCCCCATAGACGCTTTTGCCATGCCTTTTGTTTCCTGCCGGTAGCATCTTGACCGCTGCTTGTCGCCAGCAAGTTACGGCTGAGGGCGCGACCTATCGGCTATCGGCGTAGCTGTCGAGTAGAGTCCAAGGCGGTCCGTTCTCGTTGGACTAATTTCCGGGAGACAGGTCAAATCCCCCTGCTCCAGGACTGGTCTTCTGTCCAGTAGTACTCTTCGGCCTCCGCGGCTTACCATCCCTACTGCCAAGCCCACCAAGGGGTACTCGGTTTTGACGGCTACCGCCGAAATCGCGAACTCCGGGTTACAGAATATTCGGGGGAAAAATGAAAAAAACGATGCTTCTTTTAGGCGCCGCAGTACTGTTAGGTGCGGCGGCCCTGTCAATCCCGGGCTTAGCCCAGACGGGGAATGGCGCTCCGAAGGGGGCTCACTTCGAGCTGAATATCATCGGGGTTTCGAACCCCAAGACGCAACCGCTCACCAACAGCGACCGCCACACGATTTTTGTGGGGCTGGGTACGAAGAATGACGGCGTAATCACGAACATTTACCTGACTCAGGGCCCTTTCGCTGTCTGCGACGGCAACGGTTTTGACCCGGCTACTGATTGCAACGGCGACCCGATATTTGGGGCCAACAGCCCAGGCGCGGTGTTCCAACTGCCCTGCGACCTGTTGACCGATACGTGTCCCGGAGGGTATTCGCAAGCCTATACGATTTGGGCGCGTGCGTTAGGCACGCCCGGCGGCCACGCCAGCGTCACTACCTGCGCGACCGACTTGACAAATACGGTGGTCTGCTCGACAACAAGTGTCCTTCTGGTTCGGGGGTCCGGCCAGCAGAAATTCAAGAACGTGACCAAGGAGCTGACCACCATCAACACCACCCCGGGGACCGTTTCACTCTTTCAGACCGGTTTCGAGAATTTCTTTTGGTCGTTCGATAACAACGGTCTGAGGCTGGCACAGGTTCGCTTCTATCCGCAGTGAACCTTGTGTTGAACCGTAAGGCGGTTTTCATCGGCCTGTTGTTCGCGCTTCCCGCCCTGGCTGGCTCCGGGGCGCCGAAGGCGGTCTTCCGGGAGACGCGCTTCGACTTCGGAAGAGCGATGCACGGAACGGTGGTGGAGCACGATTTCTGGCTGAAGAACGAAGGCTCCGCCACTCTGAAAATAGGAAGAGCCAGCATGACCCCGCCGCTGTTGGTGACTCGCATGCCACGCGAGCTGGCCCCCGGCGGCGAGGGTCTGATCCACTTCAAGCTCGACACCGCGAAGCTCGGTGGCCCGTTCAACGGACAAATCACCGTATTCCTGAACGATCCCGACCTGCCGGAGGCCGGCTTGAGCTTCGAAGGGGTAGTGATTCCACCTGTGGAAGTCTCGCCTCTGCCGGCATTATTCGTCTCCAGCCTGCGGGGAAAAGGGGCGACCGCATCCGTCGAAATCATCAATCATGAACCGCAGCCGCTACGCATTGTCAAAATCGAGCATCCGACAGAAAGGTTCACCACCGTTTTGGAAACGCTCCAGCCTGGCCAGCGCTACAAGTTAACTTTGATTCTCAAGCCCGATGGCCCCAGCGGCAGAAAGACGGAGCCGATCACCGTCGGGACTTCCAGCCGGACGCAGCCGACCCTGGAGATCGCCGCGAACACCTTTCTTCACGAGCGGGTTTACACGTTCCCGGACTCAGTAGATCTGGGAGTTATCCCGATCTCGCAAATCCGGAAGAACCCTGGCCTGCTCAGCATAGTCGCCCAGACTTTGATGGTCTACCAGGAGGGCGGCTCGGATTTTCGCGCTACCCTGCGCACGGATTTGCCGGGACTGAAGCTGAAATGGGAGCGCGGACCAAAGGGCGACCGGTACCAAACCATCATCGCCCTTGACCCCGACAAAGTGCAAGCCGGTTCCTATAAAGGTTTATTACTCATCGAAACTAATGACCCCGGGTTCCCCAAACTGACTGTGCCGATTTCGGGTCAGATTTTGGACCGATAAGCTTAGAGCCCGCGATGCCCGTGACCAACGCCGCCAGGATTGCCGCCGCGGCCGCTATCTCTTCGGAGAGGGGTCCTGGGAAATTTCAAGCGGCGCGCGCTCTGTGGCTGTTGCGCTTCACTTTCCAGCAGGAAATTCGGCCAAAGGTCCGGCGGTCGCGCCCCGCGTAGTATTCTCCTGTCAAACTATCGCTGTTCGAGACTCTCAACATCGCCGTGCCATAGTGCATGTGCATCGTTCCCGTCGCGTTCGCTAGCGGCTGATTCTCATATTGGTAAATTAGCGCGACGCCCTCCGGACCAGAAGCCTCAATCGCTGCCACACGGCTCGCCGACATGGAGGTAATAGTGTTGAGAAATATGGAAATCTGCGTCCAACTTTGGAAGATCTGCACCAGCACATCATGGCGTTTCAGATGGCCATCAAACGAAGATGTGAGGAAGCCATGCCAGCAACCTGCGACGTTCGGGATCCTTGAGAGCCCCAATTTTCGAATGATGCGGTTTCGCCAGAGGTACTTATCAAACAAAGCGTAAAGCGCGGCGTAGAAACCCAGGCTGGAGGGAGCGTCCAACCACCAAGGGAACGAGAGATGCGAGATGGCTAGAAGTTTGGCGAACATCCAGGCGAACCCAATGGCCAAGGTTGCCAGGAGAAGAGGAACTAATCTTCTTTCATTGGAGTCGGTGCTGTAGCCGTGCATTCTTCACCTGCCCGGCTCGTCGGCCTGCTGGATTGCGTTTGCGCCTGCCGCCCGAATCACTACCGAGAAGCGCCAAGGAGGAGAACCAGCTTCGTCCGTGACGTGGCTTCCTGAAGGTGGAATCCGTTGGTACGCCGGGAGCAGCAACTGCTGGGCGGCAGCGCTCCTGTAACGATTAGAATACTGGATCTCAAAGAAAGGTTGGACGGCTGCTTCCTGGCAGTAGCACAGGCTTGCACTGAGCGCAGCGAATGTGCTTCAGCCTGTGTCCCTTCGTGGCGGGGCCGCTCCCTGCTGCGCATCGCACCTTCCCGGTCGGCTTTACGCCGCCATCGTTCCGGTGTAAGGAGTTCGAAGAACTCGCAGCGCAATGGGCATTCGGCGGCACTGCGTTTCCCCCAACTGGACTTCTGGACCGGAGTTGTTTCCGAGTGGCCCGTCATCCGCCCGCAATCTGCGGCAGGCGCAACTACAGTTCTCTCCACAAGAGTGCTTTGGAGCATTCAGGTGAGACTTCTACCCCTTATACCACGCTCATTTGACTTCAGTCCTTTCGGCACAGTTTTGAAAAGTTGACTCACCTGTGACCTCGGCCTAGTATGATCGCCAGACTAGTGTCATCCCGATGATTGGCAAGAGCGTCTCGCACTATCGGATCGTCGAGAAACTCGGCGGGGGCGGCATGGGTGTGGTGTACAAGGCCGAGGACATGAAACTTGGCCGGCATGTCGCTCTGAAGTTCCTCCCCGAAGAGCTAGCTCGCGATCTCCAGGCGCTTGAGCGTCTTCAGCGCGAGGCCCGCGCCGCATCCGCTTTGAACCATCCGAACATTTGCACCATCTACGACATTGACGAGCACGACGGCCAGTCCTTTATCGCCATGGAATTTCTCGACGGTAAGACGCTCAAGCACCGGATCGAGAAGCCCCTCAAGACCGAAGAGCTCCTGGACTTGGCCATCCAGATCACCGACGCTCTGGACGCGGCGCACTCCAAGGGAATCATTCACCGGGACATCAAGCCTGCGAACATTTTCGTCACGCAGCGCGGTCAGGCCAAGATTCTCGACTTCGGACTGGCCAAGCTGACTGCGGAGCGCCGCCCGGTGGCCGAGGGAGTGGGAGCTTCCGCTCTGTCTACGGCGGGCACAACGGAAGAACTGCTTACCACTCCCGGTACAGCGCTGGGAACCGTCGCCTACATGTCGCCGGAGCAGGCGCGCGGAGAAGAGTTGGATGGGTGCACGGATTTATTCTCTTTTGGAGTGGTGCTATACGAGATGGTCACTGGCCGGCAGGCTTTCTCCGGCAGCACTCCCGCGGTGGTCTTCGATGCAATCCTCCACAGGGCGCCGATCTCGCCCGCTCGACTGAATCCGGAATTGCCTGTGGAGTTCGAGCGCATCATCAACAAGGCGCTGGAGAAAGACCCCGAGTTGCGCTACCAGTCCGCCGCTGAGTTACGCGCTGATCTGAAGCGTCTGCGCCGTGAGAGCGAATCGGGAAAAGCAATTGCGGTTGACAAGGCGGCTCCAAGCTCTCGTCGCATTTTCACCAAGATCCTTGTCCCTGTTCTTCTCGCACTGACCGTCGCTGCGGCTCTCGGGGTTCGCTGGTATACGAAACGGGCTTCGACGCTCTCTGCTCCAGCAGTGGTGAGGCCCTCGGTTGCTGTCCTCCCGCTCCAGAATTTGAGCGACGATCCACAGAACGATTATTTCAGCGATGGCATGACCGAGGAGATTAGCACAAAGCTCGCCCGCATCCATGAGTTGTCTGTCATTTCAAACTACGCAGCGGCGCGGTTCAAGGGCACTAAGCTTGATCCAGCCCAGATTGGACGCGAGCTCCAGGTTCGTTACTTGCTCCAAGGGAGCGTCCGCAAATCCGAAAACCAGGTCCGCATCAACGTCCAACTGATTGACTCCTCCAATGGCATCCAAGTCTGGGCCAACAATTTTACCGGCGATCTAAAAGATGTTTTCGGCCTTCAGGAGCGCACCGCCATCAAGATCGCCGAGGCCCTCAATCTCACGCTAACGACCCAAGAACAGCAGGCGGTCCAGCGCCGCTCTACTGAAAACCCCAAGGCCTATGACGCCTATCTTCGAGGCCGGGCCGTCCAGGGGGATTTTGACCTGCCGGCGAAACTCGAGGAGGCGCGCAGAGACTTTGAGGAATCGCTACGCAACGATCCCAACTACGCTCCCGCGCTCGCGGGGCTGGCCTGGGTGGAAGCCCAGTACTTTCGTAATCTCGAGGCCGCTCCTTCCCACGAGATGCGTGCGGAAGATCTTGCGCAGCGCGCTCGTGTGATTGATCCCCAACTCGCCGATGTCCACATGGCGCTAGGTCTGATCGCGGGCGACAGATTCAACTACCGGGAGGCCGCACAGGAATTCCAGGAGGCCATCCGCCTCGATCCCAACTATCCTATAGCTTGGGATTACCTCTCCTGGGCGCTCGCTTACCAGCAGCCCCCCGATCTCCCGGCTGCGGAACGAGCATCGCGCGAATCCCTGCGTCTCGGCTTCTCCACAATGAGTTCGTACTACCACCTTGGCCGTGTCCTGCTTTTGGAAAAACGTTACGACGAGGCCATGGCGGCTTTTGAGCAGGCCCGAAGCCTTAGCCCGCAATCCGACACGCCCGAGTTTGGGCTGTCGCAGGTATATCTCGCCAAGGGAGACTACTCCCAGGCCCTGAGTCACTTCATGAAGGAATCGGAAGTGGCGAGAAGTTCGCTACCCAATCTGGCGCACCTCAGTTTCATTTATGCGGCCCGCAACGACAAAGAAAAGGCCCTGGCCACTCTACAGAAAGCCCTGGAAGCGGGTTACCGGGACTTCTCTGCCTTGGATTCGAATCCCTACCTGGAGAGTCTACGGAAGGATCCTCGCTTTCAGCAGTTGATCGGGCACTATCGCAAGTGAGCGGAAGAGTCACGCACTATCCCGCCTAACTTTTCTGCGGCAGCTCTTCCACGCGCGCCACGTCCTCGCGCCCTCCTAAACTTCCTGCTGATCACGCTGATCTTGGTCTGGCGGTTTTCGATTCGAGCCATAAAGCGACAGTTCCCGCATGGTCAGCTACTCGGAAACTATCCGTGAAACGGGGTTCAGTCCTCGAAACGGGCTTCTGGTTAATCTGTTTGTCCGTTTTTTTGTCAACAGAACCCTGAACCCGCAACGCAGTATTGCTCGCACCCATGTAATCCTTGCTCGTTTTCTTACGCTGATGGCCCAAAATCAGGCCTTGACAACCGTTGCTGATTGTGGTATAAGTACTTTTGTAGTAATCGCCAGGTTTACCCTGAACGCCTGTGGCGACGACCTGTTGTTGGGAGTTCTGACTCGGGTCGGAAAGGGCGCCGCTAGCTAGACTCGCCTTTACCCTGAACCCGCAGACGGCGGGTGAAGGGCCTGCTTGAGAGGGCCGCCAGAGAGACCGCCGATCGAAGGTTAAGAGGATTCAGAAAGCTCAAGAGAGACCGAAATGCCTTCTAAACTCTTTAGATTCACACACTTTGCGAAAAACACGTCCGCAAACCCTTTAGTTTCACATACTTTCAAAACAAAGGACTTAAAACCCTTTCGTTTCATACACTTTCAAAAAAGTGGTGGGGGGTGCCTATCACCCTCCTTTGCCTCTTCTGCCTCCTATGCCATACAATCTCCCGCACCACACCGGCGCAAAGCAAAGGAGCATCCCTGATGAAGCTGGAGGGCCGCGTCGCCCTGATTACCGGAGCGGGTTCGGGAATCGGCCGCGCCATCGCTTTGCGATTTGCCGCCGAAGGCGCACGCGTTATCGCTAACGATGTCAACGCCGGGTGCGCGCAGAAGACCGTCTCGGAAATGGGCGCCGCAAAGGAAAAAGCCCGCGCCATCCGCGCCGACGTGTCCGACAGCGGCCAAGTCCGCGCCATGTTTGCGGAAGTGGCCTCGCACTTCGGCACGCTCGACGTTCTCGTCAACAACGCCGGCATTTCCGAAGCCGGCCCTTCCAGGCGCGACGAGATCAATCGCAAAGGCGAAGCCCAACTTGAAGAGCGCATGACGGGCGGCGACGTCCAGACCCATTGGGACATCACCCAGAACATTGCCGACGAGGAGTGGCTCACCGTGCTTGGGGTTCATCTGAACGGCACGTTTTTCTGCACGCGCGAGGCCCTCAAGCTGATGAGCCAGAAAAATCGCGGCTCGATTATCAACATGTCCAGCGTCGCGGCGCTTCGCGGCATCCCCATCGCCCCTCACTACGGAGCCGCCAAAGGCGGTATCCTTTCCTTTACCCGCTCGCTGGCATTGGAAGTCTCTTCGCGCAACATCCGGGTCAACGCCATTTGTCCCGGCTGGATTGATACGCCCATGACGCAGGACTTTTCACCGATGATGAAGATGGCGCTTGCCTCGCAGATTCCCCTGTCTCGCTTTGGCCAGCCGGAGGATGTTGCCGCCACCGCCGTCTTTCTCGCCTCAGACGACAGCTCGTATTTCACCGGGCAATGGCTCTCGCCGAATGGGGGACTGTTTATCGGCTAGCTCGACTTTCGCGACAGGAGCAGCGAAATGAAATTTGGCGTTTTTTACGAATTGCAAAGGCCGCGGCCGTGGGGCCCTGACGGAGAGGAAAACATGGTCCGCGAGGCCCTCGAACAAATCGAGCTTGCCGACCGCTTGGGCTTCGATTCTGTATGGGAGGTCGAGCACCACTTCCTCGAGGAGTACTCCCACTCGAGCGCCCCCGAAGTTTTTCTTGCTGCCGCGAGCCAGCGCACCCGGCGCATTCGTCTCGGCCACGGCATCGTGCAGCTTCCGCTCGGTTTCAATCATCCCGCCCGTGTTGCCGAACGCATCGGTATGCTGGATCTCGTTTCCGGCGGACGCGTGGAATTCGGCACGGGGCAAGGCAGCTCGCAGGCAGAGCTGGGCGGGTTTGGTGTGGACCGCGACCTCAAGCACAATCAGTGGGAAGAAACGCTTGGCGCCATTATCCGCATGATGACCGAAGAACCCTTTACGGGACATGACGGCCGTTTCTTTTCCATGCCGCCGCGCAACGTCATCCCCAAACCCAAGCAGAAGCCGCATCCTCCGCTCTGGGTGGCCTGCAGCCGCCGCGACACCATTCTCACGGCGGCTCGCAAAGGCCTCGGCGCGCTTTCTTTTTCCTTCGTCGAGCCCGAAGCCGCTAAAGCCTGGGTGGATGACTACTACAGAATCATCGCCAGCCCCGAGTGCGTCCCCGCAGGTTTGGCGATCAATCCGCAAGTGGCCGTCGTGCTCCCGTTCATGTGCCACCAGGACGAGCAGACCGCCATTGACCGAGGCATTGATGGCGGACAATTCTTTGGGTTCTCTTTGGCCTACTACTACGTATTCGGCAAACACCAGCCGGGCGTCTCCAACATCTGGGACATGTTCGTCAAGCAGCGCAAGGACTACGGCTTCGCGCGCGAGCTGATCCGCGCCGATGACCGTCCCCTTGGAATCAAGCTGCTCGAAGAAGGGCTCGGCTCCTTCCGCGGATCGGTGGGCACCCCCGCGCAGCTCATCGAGCTGCTCTCGCGCTACGAGCGCGCTGGAGTGGACCTGGTGATCTTCGCCGCGCAGGCCGGCAACAATCGCCACGAACATATCTGCGAAAGTCTCGAGCTTTTTTCGAAGACGGTAATGCCGCATTTTGCCGAAAAAGAGGAAGCTCACCAGGCCGAAAAGCGCGCGCGGCTCGCCGGTGCCGCGGAACGAGCGCTCGCTCGCCGCGCGCCATCGCATGCTATGAAATCCCAATACGTCATCACGCCGCAGGGTGAGTCCGGGCCTGTGGGCACCGTGCGCGTGTACCCGCAAGCCTCTCCTGCGGTGCCCGCGCACAGCGCCGCATCCAATGGCGCCGGCAGCGCCGTGCTCGGGTGGCTGGTCCGCGACCGCAGCGACCGCCAGATCGAGCGCATGATGCCGTTGCTCGCTCCGGTTATTTTCAAGGGCATGGCCCACGCCTTCAAGCCGCAGCTTTCCCGCGGCTTCTCCGGAGAAATTCAATATGAACTCCGCAGCAACGGAAAATCCAGAAAGTGGGTGGTTCAAATTGCCGACGGAAAGGCGGTCGCAAAGCGGGGCTCCGCGGCGAACCCCAG
>DASWCG010000004.1:0-6595 GCA_036390175.1 Candidatus Acidiferrales bacterium
GACTCTGGCCACGCTGCTCGCAGTCCTAACGGTTTTGGGTATGGTTTTCTCCCCCGGTGTCATCCAACTTTTCGATGTTTTCTCGAAGGAACACAAGCAGTGGGACCAAGCCATCTACCTGAACCGCATCATCTTCCCCTATATTTTCTTCATCGGGCTGGCGGCGCTTTCGATGGCCATCCTGAATTGTTTTCACGTGTTTGGTGTGCCCGCCTCGACGCCGGTCTTGCTCAATGTGGCGATGATTATTTTCTCGATCGGGATCGTGTGGCGCCGGGTGGGAGACCCGGCAGTGGCGCTGGCTGTCGGAGTCATCGTCGGAGGGGCGTTGCAACTCCTGATCCAGGTGCCGCTGCTGGTACAGCATGGGATGAGGTTTAAGTTTGGAATCTCGCCCAGCCATCCGGGTATTCGAGCGGTGGCCCGGCTGATGGCGCCCGGGGTATTCGGGATCGGCGTGGCCCAGATCAATCTGTACGTGGACACCGTTTTTGCGAAGGCCCCGAAGATGCCCCAGGGGAGCATCACGTCGCTGTACGTAGCCGACCGCGTGATGGAACTGGTTCTGGGCGGATATGCCATTGCGGTGGCCACGGCGATTCTGCCGATGATGTCTCACCAAGCCGCCGCGAGAGATTACGAAGCGCTGAAAAAGACGTTTGCTTTCTCGCTGCGCATCGTTTCGTTCATCACGGTTCCCGCGGCGGTGGGGCTGGTGATCCTGCGGGAGCCGATCATCCGCATTTTGTTCCAACACGGGCGATTTCTGGCGGAGTCCACGCGCCTGACAGCGCGCGCCCTTTTGTATTATTCTCTGGGTCTGCCGGCGTTTGCGGCCATCAAGCTCATCGTGCCGGCGTTTTATTCCACGCAGGACACCAAGACGCCGGTGCGCGTGGCCGCCTTCGCGCTGGTGATCAACATCGCCCTGAACACGCTGTTTTTGGTAACGTTTTTTAAGACCTTTCAAAACGGCGGGCCGGCATTGGCCACGGCGCTGGCCGCCTATTTCAATTTTCTCGCGCTGTTTTCAATCTTCCGCTGGAGATTCGGGCACCTGGGCACCATGGAGATTCTCGGGTCCTTTTTCAAAATCTGTGCGTGTTCCGCCGTGATGGGCGCTTCCACGTGGCTTCTCTTGCGGTATTCTCATTTCGCCGGGCAGCCGCGCTTCCTGTTTCAACTTCTGACGTTCATCGGATTGATCACCAGCGCCACGGTTATTTATCTGCTGCTGGCCTGGATGTTCCGGTGCCCGGAAATCGAAGAGGTCTATGGAATCGCCGTAAGGCGCGAGCAAGGGCCTGCACTTCCCCCGGGAATGGAGTGACGCGTGGATGTTGCGATCAACACGTTTCTCAACTACATCAAGGTTGAGAAAGGACTTTCCGGCAATACCGTCCTGGCCTACCGGCGCGACCTGAAGAAGCTCGCCGCGTACGCCGCCAAGCGGAAGCTGGACCTCCGCAGTATTCAGCGGGACGACCTGGTGGGGTTCCTGGCCGAACTCTATCAGCAGAAGCTTGACAGCCGCTCCGTAGCGCGGCACCTGGTTACGGTCCGAAATTTCTTCCGGTTTGCGATGCGGGAAGGGATGGTGGAATCCGACCCGACACTGACACTGGAATCGCCTCGGACGCGGCGGTCGCTGCCGAGCTATCTGCGGTTCGAGGAAGTGAATCGCCTGCTGGAATTGCCGGATGCGGGGACGCCTCTGGGCATTCGGGATAGAGCCATGCTCGACGTGCTCTATTCCAGCGGCCTGCGTGTCGCCGAATTGGTGGGCTTGCGCGCCGGGGACCTGGAAATGAAAATGGGTTGTCTGCGGTGCATCGGAAAGGGGGACAAGGAGCGACTGGTTCCCATCGGCCGCAGAGCGTGCGCTGCGGTGGAGGAATACCTGGCGCGCGCGCGGCCTCAGCTCCTGCGCGCCCGAAAGGCCGGCCCGGCGATTCCTTATCTGTTTCTCAACCGGCGGGGCGGAAAGCTCAGCCGAGTGGGAGTGTGGAAAATTTTGTCGGCGTACGGGAGACGGGCGGGCCTGCGGAGACCGCTGACGCCGCACCAACTGCGTCACAGTTTCGCCACGCACCTGCTGGAGCGCGGCGCAGATCTGCGTTCCGTGCAATTGATGCTCGGCCACGCCGATATTTCAACGACGCAGATCTATACCCACGTGATCGAAGAACGCCTGAAAGAGATTTATAAGGCGCACCATCCGCGCGCCTAACGGGGCCCACGAGAAATTAGAACAAGAGCGGCCGGAGAGGCTTGCCACTGCCCTCGCCGGCCTGAGGAATAAGGAGTCTCATGCCCGATTACATGTACATGCTCGAAAGCAGGCTCTCCGCCGAGCAGCGCGCGGCGATGATGCGCGTTCAGGAACTGGCTGCGGCGGCGAGCGCAAACGTCTATTTGACCGGCGGCGCGGTGCGCGACCTGATTTCCGGAGCGCCCATTCGCGACCTGGACTTCACGATCGAAGGCAATCCTTCGCGCCTGGTGCGCGAATTGGAAAAGGGCGGCGCGCAGATTGTTTTCGAAGACGAGCGGCTGCGCCAGGTGGAGATGATTTTTGCCGGGGACTGCGACGGCAGCCTCTCCGCCGCCCGCGACAACGTCTATGCCCGGCCGGGTACTACGCCGGAAATCCGGTGGTCCACCATTATGGAAGACCTCCGCTGCCGCGATTTTTCCTTGAATGCCATAGCCATTTCGCTCAACCCGGCATCGCGCGGGCTTTTGCTCGACCCCACCAATGGGCTTTCGGACATTGAGAACCACGAAATCCGCGCGCTTTCGATCCACAGTTTTACGAATCAGCCCGTGCGCCTTCTTCGGGCGCTGCGTTTCGCCACGCGCATGGGGTTCAAGCTGGAGACCCGCACGGCCGAGTGGTTCTCCCTGGCGTTCGACCGTGATTTGCAGCATGAAATCCCGCCGGAAGATGCGGGCTCCGAATTGCACGCGGTGGCGCGCGAAGACAGGCCCGCGCCTATCCTGAAAACCTGGGAATCCCGCGAATTGCTCGGAACGTTTCATCCGCAACTCGCACGGCGCCACCCGCATTACGACGCGCTGCAGCGTCTGATGAAAGTGCGCGACGATTTGGTTTCCGCCGGGTTGCGCCCGCGCCTGCAGTGGGCCGCGATCTCCGCCATTCTGGGCCGATTGAAGTCGCGGGAGCGCAGCGCGGCGCTGTCGCGGATGGGCTTTCGGTCTGCGGAAGCGGCCTCAATACTCGGCTTGGAAGACGCGGCGGCAAAGGCGCAGAAGATGCTCGCGAGCCGCAAGACAGCGGCCCCCGGCGATGCCTACCGGTTTTTGGAGAAGCTCCCCCTGGACCAAATGGCGTTTCTTCTCGCCGAGTCGTCGAATTCGAAGGCCCTCGGAAAGATTCGGAACTACATTCATAAGTGGCGACCGTTGCGGCAGGAACTCCCCAATGTCGAGGCCGAACTGGCCGGCCTGGGCATGTCCAGGGGCCCGGCATTCGCGAAGGTCATCGAGCAACTGTTTCAGCAGCAACTCCTCGGGAAGGGCCGCAATCCCATAGACCGCGTGAAATTGCTGCGAAAACTTTCCGGTATCAAAGAACCGCCGAAGAAAAAGGTCAAAGAAGAGAGGAAGAAGCCCGCATCGAAATTTGCACAGCGGGCGGCTGCGCGGAAAGCGGAAGAGAGTGCGCCCCCTGCAGGAAAACCGGGGACCGGCAAACACGAAGCGGGGTGGCCAGCAAAGGGAAAGGCAGCGCCGCAAGCCGACGCGAAGGCGAAGAAGGAAGCGCCGAAGCATCCGGCGCCGGTGAGCGCAAAGAAAACCAAGGCTCAGGTATCGGGCCGGGCTCGTGGAAAGCGGAAGAAGGGCTGATGCGTCTCGACGGGGGTTTGCAGCGCGTGTCTACGGGGCCGCCAAAGGCCGATAGCGAACGGCGGCCTCGCTTCCCAAGACTCATTCAGACCCACAGCGGCACAACGGCTGTGCAAAACACGGTTCGCAAAAATATCCATTGCGGATTAGAATGAAGCGACATGGGGCAGCCGCAATTCGTTCATCTTCATCTTCACACAGACTTCAGTCTTCTCGATGGCGCCTGCGATATCAAAGAACTCGTGGAGGAGGCTTCGCGCCGGGGCATGCCCGCGGTTGCCGTCACCGACCACGGGAATATGTTCGCCGCCGCGAATTTTTATCACGAGGCGGCGACTCGGGGCGTCAAACCCATCGTCGGCTGCGAGGTATACGTTGCCAAAGGCAGCCGGCACGACCGCGGCGAGAAGACCAACGAAACTGAACCGCGCGTGTCTCCCAGAGCCGCTCATGAGCCGGGGATGCGCGGCAGCAATCACCTGTTGCTGCTCTGCGAGAATACAGAGGGATACCGCAATCTTCTGAAGCTTGTCTCCGCCGGCTTCCTGGAGGGTTTTTATTACAAGCCGCGCATTGACTACGACCTGCTCGCCCAACACAGCCACGGACTGATCGCGCTTTCCGCGTGCCTCAGCGGCGCCGTGAATGAAGCCGTCATCGAGGAGCGCCTGGAGGATGCGCGGGAATCGGCCTATCGGTTGCGGGACATCTTCGGCAAAGGAAACTTTTTTCTGGAAGTTCAGGACCAGGGTCTGGAAATCGAGAAGAGTGTGAACCGGGAACTGGTCCGGCTGTCGCGCGAGACAGGGATTGCGCTGGTGGCGACCAACGATTGCCACTACCTCACGCAATCCGACGCGCACGCGCAGGAGGTCCTGCTGTGCATTCAGACCGGCAAGACCATGAGCGACCCGCAGCGGATGAAATTCGCCACCGATCAGTTCTACTTCAAGACCGCCGCCGAAATGGCGCAGGTGTTCCACGAACTTCCCGACGCGGTGCAGCGCACGGTGGCCATCGCAGAGCGTTGCAACGTAAGAATCGATCCCGTGGCGAACCCGTTCCCGGAATTTCAGGTTCCCCCGGGGCACACGCTCGATTCTTATTTCGAAAGAATGGCCCGCGAAGGATTTGCCTCGCGGGTGCCTTATCTGGAGGCGCTCGCGAAGGAGAACCGCCTGCGCCGTCCGCTCGCGGAGTATGAGCGGCGCCTGTCGGCCGAAATCGAAATGATCAAGAAGATGCGTTTTGCGGGCTACTTCTTGATTGTCTGGGACTTCATTCACTACGCGCGGGCGCAAGGCGTGCCGGTGGGGCCGGGGCGAGGTTCTGCAGCCGGGAGCCTGGTAAGCTACGCGCTGCGAATCACCGATGTGGATCCGCTCGAATACGATTTGCTTTTTGAGCGCTTTCTGAACCCTCAGCGCGTCTCGCTGCCGGACATTGACATTGACTTCTGCATGCGGCGGCGCGGCGAAATCATCGAGTATGTTACGCAGAAATACGGGCGGGAGAATGTCGCGCAAATCATCACCTTCGGGACGATGGCGGCGAAGGCCGCCATCAAGGACGTGGGCCGCGCGCTGGATATGCCCTACGGCGATGTGGACCGCCTGGCGAAGCTCATCCCCAACCAGTTGAACATCTCTTTGGACGATGCGCTCCAGCAGTCCCCGCAGCTTCGTTCGCAAATCGAGGGCGATGAGCGCCTGCGCGACCTGATGGACGTGGCCAAGCGGCTCGAGGGGCTGGCGCGCCACGCTTCGACACACGCGGCCGGCGTAGTGATTTCGCCGCAACCGCTCACAGAGATCGTCCCGATCTACAAGTCGAACCGCGAGGAAATCACGACGCAATACGACATGGGGGCTCTGGAGCGGCTGGGCCTGCTGAAGATGGATTTTCTCGGTCTGACCACGCTGACGGTGCTCGATGACGCCGTGCGCATGGTCCAGCAGAATCGCGGCATGGCGCTCGAGCTCGACCGCCTGCCCTTGGATGACGCGGAAACTTACCAGCTGTTCGCCCGTGGCGACACGACGGCGATTTTTCAATTTGAATCGCACGGCATGCGCGACATCCTGCGGCGGTACCAGCCGACGCGCCTCGAGGATCTCACTGCGCTCAACGCACTCTACCGCCCCGGCCCGATTCAGGGCGGAATGATCGATGACTTCATCAACCGCAAGCAGGGCAAGAAGAAAGTCAGCTACGACCTGCCCGAGCTCAAGGAAATTCTCGAAGAAACCTACGGCGTCATCGTGTACCAGGAACAAGTGATGCAGATCGCCAACCGCCTGGCGGGGTTCACGCTGGGCGAAGCGGACATCCTGCGCCGCGCCATGGGGAAGAAGAAACGGGAGGAAATGGCGGCGCAGCGGGAGAAATTCATGGTGGGCTGCCGCGCCAACAAAGTTGCGGAGAAGAAAGCGGAGCGCATCTTCGACCTGATGGCAGAGTTTGCCGGATATGGCTTCAACAAATCTCACTCCTGCGCCTATGCTCTGCTGGCTTATCAAACTGCCTACCTCAAGTCGCATTACCCGGTGGAGTTCATGGCCGCGCTGCTGACCTCGGAAACGGGAAGCACGGAAAAGGTAGTGAAGTATATCCACGAGGCGCGCGGCATGGGCATCACGGTCCTCCCGCCGGACGTTCACGAAAGCGGGCTGTACTTCACTCCAGTGGGGGAATCCATCCGATTCGGCCTGGCCGCCGTGAAAAA
>DASWCG010000005.1:0-19211 GCA_036390175.1 Candidatus Acidiferrales bacterium
GCGAGCACTTCGTGCGCCGTCTTGCCGTGATACAGCGGCGCAATCAGCGGCTGGATGATGCTTGCCGTGCCGTCATAAGCCCGCGCGTCGCTCCACGACTCAAGAAAATGCGCCTCGGGAATGTGCCACTGGCAGTATTGCGAGGTTTCGTCGTCGTAGAGGCCGAGGTGAATGTTCGTCCGGACTTTCCTCATTCGTTCCACAAATCGGAAATCGGCCGGCGCGTCATACGCCGGATTTCCGCCGAGAATCAGCAGCACGTCCACCTTGCCGGCATCCATGTCGGTGACGAGTTCGCGCAAAGATGCAAGATGATTCGCCGGCTGCGCTTCGACGGGTTCCGTATAAATGACCGTTGAACCCACATTCCCGAGCGCCTGGTTCATTGCGTGAGCGAGCGCGTGAACCGCCGCAGGCTGCTGTTCGCCCGGGATGACCAAACTCAATCCGCGGTGCCTCTGCAAATCTCCAGCGATGGCTTCGAGCCACTTCGCTTGTTCGCCTGGGATCGCAGTCGCAGCCCCAAGACCCAGCTTGGCAGCAAGCGCGTACGCGAAGGTTTCCACTTCCAGGTGATGCATCGGCAGCCGGTGGTCCGCCGCTGCGCCGGTCACTGACGGTGTCGGCTCGACGACGTACAGCCGGTTCATCCCTCCATGCGTATCATCCGGGTTGCGCCGCCGCGCGAACTCGCGCGCGTAGCGCACGCCGCCCGGCCCGCTGGCCAGAAAATCGGCGTCGAGCGACAGGATCACGTTGGCCTTTTCGAAGTGATAGACCGTGTTGACGTAGCGCCCGAAAGCCAGCCGCGCTCCTTCGCGCGCGCCGTCAGAGCCCGCCGGCTCCCACTGGTGCCATTTCGCCTCGGGGAATTGCGCGAGCAGCGCGGTCAGTTGCGTGCCGAGCGTCGGTGAGTTCACCGAGCCGGTGAGGATGCGGAATCCCGCGCCCTTATTGGCTTTCAGCGCTTCGACCGCCAGCCGCACTTCGGCCAGGAACGCCGACCACGCGTGGATTTCGCCGAGATAGGTGAGCACCTGCGAGCGGTCCGGGTCGTAGAGCCCCAAAATCGCGGCCTGCGCAAAGACGTCGGTGGCGCCAAGACTCCCCGGATGATCCGGATTCCCTTCGATTTTTGTCGGACGGCCTTCGTGACTTTCTACCAGCAGCCCGAGCGCCGTTGTGCCCAGGGGCATTGCGGTGGCAAAGTAGAGCGGCTTGCCGAGCGTGAGTCCCTCGGGCGATTTCACGTACGGCAAAATGGTTTCATTCGGCGTGCGTGCGCACCCGGAAATCCCCGCCAGCGCCAGCGATGCCGCCATCAGCTTCAAGAAATCGCGCCGGCCAACCCCGTCGGCCTCGCTCCATTCCGAAGCGTGGCGCGGAAATTCGCGATGGAGCAGCTCTTCGAAGTGCGGATCCCGGGAAAGTTCTTCCAGGCTGCGCCAGAATTCTTTGCCTGAGCGGTTGCCCAGCCGCGCGCGGGCCGCGGCCAGATCGAGTGGATGTTCGCGCGGCGCCAAATCTTCGTTTTCGTCGTGTTCGTGATCGGGCATCTTCATCCCCAATTCGCGGTTGCGCATCAGCGGTGGCACGTCGAGCAACTCGTCAGCTCCGCGGCGCTGCGAATGCTGTATTCCTTCTTCAGTTTCAGCCCCTGCGCGATCTGGTCCGCAGGCGGCTTCCAATCCATGTTGAACACCTGCTCGAGCGGCCTCAGGAATTGCTCCGGGTTGCGGTGGCAACCGAGGCACCACTCCATGCGCAGCGAGGAGGCTTGAAAGATCAGCGGCATCTGGTTCACTTGCCCGTGGCAGGTGGCGCAGCCTACGCCCTTGTTCGCGTGGATACTGTGGTTGAAATAGACGAAGTCCGGCAGCCGGTGCACCCTGGCCCACTCGATGGATTTCCCGGAGCGAAAGCTCTCTCGCACCGGCTCGAGATACGCGCTGTCGGCAAACAGCAGCGAATGGCAATTCATGCAGGTTTTCGTCGGAGGGATTCCCGCAACCGCGGAAGTTTCCACCGCAGTGTGGCAGTAGCGGCAATCAATTCCATCATCGCCGACGTGATGTTTATGGCTGAACTGCACGGGCTGCTCGCGGGCGATGTTTGCGTTGGTCATGTACGGCGAGCGGGCCACGGCTCCGGCGACCACCAGGGCCAGACCGGCCAAAAATAAAGCGGAAAACAGGCTCACGCGCGAGATGGTGTTTGTGCTGCGGTGGAAGATTTGCGCCATTTCCCTGTGTGCGCTTCAAGGGGAGAGGACTTCGCGAACGCGATCCTCGGATGCCCCGCCATTCCAGAAAGCGCGGGCCTGGAACAACGGGAATTTGTATCTTCCAATAAAAGACATGCGAATGCAAACGCACATGGCGCCCCGAAATACAAGTTGCGAATCCTGCCGTTTTCACCCGCTGGAATTTCTGAAAACTGCGAAAATGCGGAAAGGTTTGTACTGTCGCGCGCCGCGGATTTTTCCGCTAGCCGGAAGCCGGGCGGTTCATTAAACTGGAGGTGAACCGTTGGAGCCCTCTCGGGGGCCTGACACGGCCCGCCAGGCGGAATGTTTCACGTGAAACATTCGTCCGGTTGAGCCGTAGCTGGAAACCGGGCTGGGTCTTGTAACCTGTTCATTCTACTGGGGCGTGGTCCAATTGGTAGGACGCTGCACTGTTAATGCAGACGGTGTTGGTTCGAATCCAACCGCCCCAGCCATAAATCTGGTGTAAGTCAATCTCTTGCAGTGGGATAGCCCGCCTCGACCCAGCCTTTCCATCCGCCATCCATGGAGATCACATTCTTGTAGCCCATTTTTTGGAGGTTGTCGGCCACAAGTGCGGAGCGGAAGCCGCCGCCGCAATAGAGCACGATGGTGGCGGAGGCATCGGGGATGCGCTGCTCGATGTCCCGTTCGATGACCCCTTTGCCGAGATAGACCGCGCCGGCCACGTGGCCGCGCGCCCATTCGCTTTCCTCGCGCACGTCCACAAGCACCATTTTCTCGCCCGCATCGAGGCGCTTTTTGGTTTCGTGAACGTTCCATTCCTTGATCCGCGATTTGGCGTCGTTCACGACCTTCAGGAAACCGGGTGCATGTGCCATCGAGACTCCTCCAGGAGGCAAATCGCCCCCGCTCTTCGTTCGAAGAATGCGTCCTAAGGACAGCGCGAATGATTTTACATCAGTGCGGGGTGGAATCGGGCTTCGGTTCTTCCTTGGGTTTTGTGGCTCCTTCTTTTTTGGCGAACGCGCGGACCAGGTTCACCAATTGCCATTTCTGATCGTTCGATAGGCGCGTTTCCTCACCGGGCATTTGTCCTTTGCCTTTGGTCACTATGTAGAAAATCTCGCCGTCGGTCATTTTTTCAGTGGTGGCGGGATCGCGCAGATCGCGCATCTGCATTTTCATTTGCTCCGCGAGATCGCCTTTCCCATCGCCGTCCTTGCCGTGGCACATCGCGCAATCGTAGCCGTAGAAGCGCCGGGCTTCCGCAAGGCTCGCGGGAGTTACCTTCGTGGGGTTCGCCCGCTTGGCTTCTTCCGGAGGGATTTTGAATTCCCCGGGAGGGGCCGGAGGCTCCTTGGGTTTTTCTTGTCTGCTGAATGAGGCAGCAACGCCGGCGATCAAAAGTGCCGCAACAACGGGAATCGCGTGTCGCATGGCAGACTCCTCGGCAGGCGGGCTGCCTGCCTATGACCGAATCATTGGGCGTATTGTACGCGCAGGAAATGCGAAGGGGAAGCACCGAGGAAAAATGATTCAGAAATCGGCCAGCCCCAGCGGAAACTTTCATTCCATGTCGCGCCAATTCGGTCCGGACTTGAGGTCCACGACCACGGGCACGCTCAAATCGTATACGCCTTCCATTTCGCTGCGGACCAAGGTGCGCACGCGGTCGAGCTCTTTCGGAGGTCCCTCGAAAAGCAATTCGTCGTGGACCTGAAGGATCATTTTCGTTTCGAGCTTCTCCTCCATGAGCTTCCGGTCAATGCGGATCATGGCGAGCTTGATGAGGTCGGCAGCGGTGCCTTGCAGCGGCGTGTTCAGCGCGGTGCGCTCGGCGAAGTTGCGCAGGTTCGGCTGCGGCGACGTGATTTCCGGAATGGGCCGGATCCTTCCAAAGAGCGTTTTCGTGAAGCCCGTCTTCCGCGTCTCGGTGAGCGTGCGGTCGAGATATTCCTTCACGCCCCGGTAGCGCTGGAAGTACGCCTGAATGAATTGTGCCGCTTCCTTCTGCTCGATGCCAAGCTGCTGCGCCAGGCCAAAAGGCGAGAGGCCGTAGATAATGCCGAAATTGATGGCTTTCGCGGCGCGGCGGTGCTCGGCGGTCTGCGCCAGCGGTCCCACGCCGAATACTTCCTGCGCCGTCCGCGAATGGATGTCTTCGCCCTTGCGGAAAGCTTCGGTGAGCACCGGGTCTTGCGAAAAGTGCGCCATGATGCGCAACTCGATCTGCGAATAGTCGGCCGAAAGCAGGGTCTTGCCTTTCTCCGCCACAAACGCCGCGCGGATCTTCCGGCCGAGTTCGGTGCGCACAGGAATATTCTGAAGATTGGGATCGGACGAGCTGAGCCGGCCGGTGACCGCGCCAGTCTGGCTGAAGCTGGTGTGCAATCGTCCGGTCTGCGGATGAATTAATCTTGGCAAGGCATCCACGTAGGTGGACTTCAGCTTCGCCACTTCGCGATACTCGATCACTTTGCGCGGAAGTTCGTGGAGCAGCGCCAGCTCTTCGAGAATTTCCGCCGCCGTCGAGCGCGATTTGGCGCGCCCGCGCTTTCCGGGCGGCTGCAGGCCCAGCTTGTCGAACAGGATTTCCGCAAGCTGTACGGGCGAGTTGATGTTGAACTCGGAGCCCGCGAGTTCCCGGATGTGCTGCTCGAGGCCGCGGACTTCCGACTCCATCTCGGCGGACATCTCTGCGAGCGCCTTCGGCGCGACGCGCACGCCGGTGCGCTCCATGCGCGCGAGCACCGGCGCGAGCGGCAGGTCAATCTGCTGGTACACCTGGGCGAGGTTTTTCGCTTCGATTTCCGCGCGAAGCACCGGCGCAACGCGCTGCAAGTAATCGGCGCGCTCGCCCGGCGCGCCGGCGAGATTCACGCTCAGATGCCGCACGACCACATCGGCAAAATCATGTTTTGCCGTCGTGGGCCGCAGCAAATACGAGTAAAGCTGCGTGGCGTGCAGTATTCCTCCTGCAGGCCCGGCGAGCAATTCAAGAAGTTTGGGATCGTGAACGATTTTGGGGCTGGCGGGATCGGCCAGACGAGGAGCGAGCGCCTCGAGGACAGCACCCTTTTCGTCGAGCCACACGGAGCGCGCCGTCCCGGGCTTAGGGGAGATTTCCACCGCGGTGATACTTGTGCCGAAACCCTTGCTCTCGCGCTCGCCCTCGGCAAGTTGCAGCCACACGGCGAGCGGCTGGTTCTTCGCGATGGAGTTCAGATATTTCCCGAGCTCGTCAGCAGAAGAAATCTGCGCGTAGTCCACCGAAATTCCGGCCGTTGCTTCACCGGCGGATGCTGCAGCGGCGGACTGCGTAGCCGCTGGGCCAAGCTCTTTCAACAAGGATGTAAAGCCAAGCTCCGCGTAGAGTTTTCCCAGCGCAGGAATGTCCGGCTCTTTCCGTTGCAGCGCGGGAAGCTCCAGCGGGACCGGCGCGTCGCTCGCGATCGTGGCGAGCTGCTTGGACATCAGCACCTGGTCGCGCTGCTGCTGCAAGGCCTCGCGGTAGCGCTTGCCTTCGACCTCGGCGGCACGATCGAGCGCCGCCTCGACGGTGCCGAACCGCTGGATGAGCTCGCGGGCTCCTTTTTCGCCGATGCCTTTTGCTCCGGGAATGTTGTCAATGGAGTCGCCCATCAGCGCCATGACGTCAATCACTTTCGACGGGGGCACGCCCATCAATTCCTCGACTTTGGCTTCGTCCACGACCAGATCGCCCTTGGCGGCGCCCGCGCCCGGACGGAGGACGCGGACTTTTTCGCGGACAAGCTGCATCATGTCTTTGTCGCTGGTGACGATGAAAACGTTGAGCGATTGTTTTGCCGCCTGGTGCGCCAGCGCGCCGATGATGTCGTCGGCTTCGAAGCCGTCGCGCTGCAGAATCGGCAGGCGCATCGCTTCGCACAGCTTGCGGACGTACGGCAATTGGATGGAAAGGTCCTCGGGCATGGGCGGGCGCTTGGCCTTGTACTGGGCGAAGAGTTTGTCGCGAAACGTCGGCGCGGAGGTGTCAAACACCACGGCGAGATAGTGCGGGTCGTACTCCTTCATGAGGCGCCGCATCATGTTGGCGAAAAGATACGGAACCTTGGTGGGCATGCCCGAGGGGCTCTGCAAGCGCTCCATGGGCGCATAGAAGGCGCGAAAGATGTAGCCCATCGCGTCCACAAGAAACAATTTTTCGTTGGGGTCCGCGGCCATCCGACGGAGTATAGCAGGGTCGTGACTGGTGACCCGTGATCCGTGGTTTGTAGCCGGTGAATCGTGAGTGGTGATTGGTGACTAGTGCTGAGGACTCCATCGCCTCTGGATGGAATCGAGGCTCGCAAGAATCGCTTGCCACCCCCTGTTTTTTGCAAGTGTGGATTCTAAAGGAGTTAAAAGACGGGGTCGTGTAAGTGTGGAATCTACAGGGGTTAAAGCCGCATGTTTTGATACAGTTTCGCGGCGGTCTAGTAAGTGCGGATTCTAAAGAAGTTACAAATGCGTATTTTATAAGGGCAACAATAAGCGAACATGAGTCCAACACCGGAAGCTAGTGAGAGAGCGCGTAAGGCCGCATTCAAGGCCTGGGAAACCATTCGTCGCAAACGAGGCGAGAACCCAAAAACAAAGAAAGGAACTAGCGCACGAAAAAAATGGAGAGCAAGCGACTATCCAGAGGATTGGAAAGAGATTAGAGCCGATATTTGGGAGCGGGCAACGATTACACGTCGTCGTGTGCGATGCGAGTGTAGAGGCGAATGCCTGAAACATCGCGGTCGCTGTGAAGAAATCGGCAGGACGTGGCCAAGGGCCAGGAGGCGCAGAGGAAAGGTCAAAATCCGTATCACCATAGCGCATCTCTGCCACACTCCTAAGTGCGACGACAAATCGCACTTAAGGGCCATGTGCGAACCTTGCCATCAAATCTATGACTTGCGTTGTCGCCAACGCGGCTTACGTGGTATTCGGGCGGTGAGGTGGGCCATGCAGAAAGGAAAGACCTAATCATGAAAACAAAGTCGAATGAGTACGCCAATTTTGAAAATCTGACGCGGCAACTCGTGAGCGTGCCACATAGTGAGATTAAGGCGAAATTGGATGCAGAGAAGAAAGCGAAAGAGCGCAAGAAATCTAAGAAGCCTTGCGCTTCCCGCGCGGGAGCCTAGTTGGGCAGGCCAGACGTCAAGTACTTCACCGTTGAGCATCGTGCGATTTAACCTCGGAGGAGGAGTGGGTCTTAAGCAATATTTCCGGGAGCGGGCCCAGCGCGCGGATCGGGCAGAGACCCTGCGGATTCTCAGCCGCGCCGGGAAAGGTAATCCTCCGATGAAAGGCGATGAGCTCGATCCGGAACCGGAGAGGAAAAAAGGACGGATTCAAACTGGCAGGCGGAAGAAAAGGAGCACCGGCCGGTGAGAGAGCGCTACTCGGCCTCAAGAAGCGCAGCCTGGGCGCGCAGTTCCTCGGGAGGAATCTCCACGATTCTGTTGTCGCGCCAGACAAAGATGGGTAATCCGAGGCGGGCGTGTTCGATGATGACCTTCTCGACGGCGGCTTTGAGCGCCATTTCGGCGCGTTCTTCCAACGGCAGTTCAAGGACGTTTGGCGGGGGCTTGGTCATGGGTTTCCGTAGCGATCCACCAAAGTATTGTAAAGCTCTGGATTGATTATACGGGGACTCCCCAGTTTCTCAAGGGCAATAATGGCCGGTCTTGCGGCTGAGTTATCGAACAATATCCATGAATCCCCGAGCGGGCGATAGTGGACAAGAAAGTTGTGGATGGAGCGGTCAAACCGGCGGCGGACGGCGGCCTCCGGCACATCGAAAATACGCACAGGTCCGGGTTTTTGCCGTAAGATTGAGACTACGACGATGGCGAAGCCTACGATTACGATTCCACTTGACCCGGAAACGGCGCGGGCCTACGACTCCGCCGCACCAGAGGAAAAGCGGAAGATTCAGGCTCTGCTGAGTCTTTGGCTTCGGGAACTCGCCGCCGACCAATATCCGTCGCTGCAGCAAATCCTCGATGAAGTCGGACGGAAGGCGAAGGCTCGAGGACTCACGCCAGAGATATTGGATTCCCTCCTGAAGGGCGCATAGTTGCGCTGCGTCTTCGATACGAACGTTTTCGTGAGCGCGCTGCTGCTACCCGATTCGAAGCCTCGCAAAGCTCTTGACTTGGCGCTCGAAAGAGGAAAACTCCTGCTTTCTCTCGCAGCGCTCGCCGAACTCTATGAAGTTCTCAACAGAAAACAGTTCCGGCGATATATCGATGAGGAAGACGTTCGAATCTTTGTCGCGGCTCTAACGCGCGAGGCTCAATGGGTCGAGGTGGATGTGAAAATAACAGCCTGCCGTGATCGCACGGATAACAAGTTCCTCGAACTCGCTGTGAGTGGCCATGCAACGCACATCGTCACTGGCGACTCTGACCTCCTCGCGCTCAATCCTTTCCAGGGCATCCAGATTCTTCTTCCTCGCACGTTCCTAGAGCTATCGGCGTAGAAAATGTGCGCGCGGGGAGTGGGAGCCCCCGCGCGGCCGGAAGTAGATTCGAATGGGGGTTACTGGTCTCTGGGTTCAGGTCTCCGTTCGGACTTCGGCTGAGGTTTCGGTTGGGGCTTGCTGGATGCAGGCTTTTTTGCGTCCGAGCCTGAGGATTGGCCTTGCGCGCCGGCTTGTCCCTGAGCGGCGAGCAGCATGCGCGTGCCGCTATCGAGGTGCACGTTTCTGCCCGTGGAGGTAATCAGCGAGCCTTGCGTGCTGTTCGATCCCGCCGCGTTCAGGTTCAGGCCGTTGAGCCCGAAGACGCCCTGGCTATTGGAAGTCAATTGGCCCGCGGCATTCAGTCCGCCGACCGCGCCTCTGGAAGTGCTGCCCAAAGTAGACGTTGTCGAGCCGGCCGCATTGACCGTGGAGCCCACGGTGCCGCTAGCGGTTCCGCCGACGTTTGCCGCCGTGTTTGTTACGCCGCCAACCGCGCCGCCCGCCGTCGAAGCGACGCCGCCGACCAGACCGCCGCCTCCAGAAGAGCGAGCCGAGCCTGAACCGCCCGCGCTGCCCAACCCGGAGCCCGCAAGGTCGGGCGCTTCGAGCGAACCCGATGCCATCGTCTCAGCCGCGGCGAGCGCCTGGATATTGGCGTTCAGGGGAACTTCCTGGCCATTCTTCAGAATGGCTTTGTCAAACACGATGCCGAGCGAGGACTCGGATTCGCCTTTGCCCCGCGCCTTCGCTTCGGTGACGTGCCCCACGAGCTTCGACCCTTTGGGGATCACCACATCGCCGTCGGACTTGGTGTTCTCAGTAGTCTTGCCGGTGACCGTGTCGCCGGGCTTGTTCTTTTTGCAGTCCACGGGCTTGGTCAGAACGGCGTTCATCGTGGTGCCTTGCGCGACGCTCGCCGAATTCTTACCGGCCTGCGCCGAGGCGTTACCCGAAGTGTTGTTTGACGCCGCAGCGCCGGACTTGCTGGCCTGCGCGGACGTCTTGCTGTCCGCGGAAGCACTCGCCTGAGCGCCGGACTGGGCTTGCGCCGCGGCGGTCCACGCGCAGAGCGTCCCCGCCAAAACCAGGTATGCGATGCGTTTCATGCTGACTCCCTCCCTACCGCGAGTTGCGGTCAAAAATCCAGATTGGTTGCTGTGCGGCATGCCTTGAATTCTCTGCCAAACCCCGTTTGAGCAAAGCTGCTTCCAAACTGTAAACCATTTGCTTTTGCTTTCAGTCAGTTACACAAGATCTTGGTGCAAAAGAGTCATCACCGTCTGTGGAATAAGGGAACGGAGGCAGGAAAAAAATATAGTGGGCGAAAGTACAGGCTGGGCGAATCCCTGAGAGATATCCTCAGCTGGGGGACAGCGATGCGCGTTCCGCACACGAAGGAACAAGAACGTCGCGTCCCTCCGCCGGAGCCTCAGAACTCTTTTTCAGCGCCCCGCTACACGACGCCGAGAGACTTGCCGACCTCGCTCAAGATTTCGGCGGCGCGTTCCAGATCGGCGCGTTTGTGGGTAGCCGAGACGATGGCGCGCAGCCGGGCTTTGCCTTCCGCGACCGTCGGATAGCCGACCGCAGGCGCATAAAGCCCGGCATCAAACAGCTTCGCGGAGAATTCAAATGCTTTGGCAGCATCGCCCACGTGAATGGGAATGATGGGCGTCTCGCTCCCCTCGAAGCGGAAGCCCTTTTTCTTGAGCAGCCGCTTGAAATATTTCGTGTTGGCCCAGAGTTTCTTGATGAGCTTTTCGCCATCCGGAGAATCGAGCAGCGCAAAGGCCGCCTGGCAGGTGGCCGCGACAGAAGGCGGATGTCCTGTGGAGAAAAAGAACGGCCGTGCGCGCAGGTAAAGATAGTCAACCAGATCGCGCGAGCCGCAGACGTATCCTCCCATGGCGCCGATGGCCTTGCTGAGCGTGCCGACCTGAATGTGTACGCGGCCGTAGCAGCCGTGATGGTCCACCGTGCCGCGCCCGCCGCGCCCGAGAACGCCGGAGGCATGGGCGTCGTCCACCATCATGATGCAATTGTATTTTTCCGCCAGGTCGCAGAGTTGCGGCAGCGGCGCGATGTCGCCGTCCATGGAGAAGACGCCGTCGGTGATCAACAGCTTGTGGCCGGGGAAGTTTTCCGTCTCTTTGCAAATGCGCTCGCAATCGGCGACGTCTTTGTGCTTGAAAATTTTGATGGCGGCCTTGGACAAGCGGCAGCCGTCAATGATGGAGGCGTGATTCAGCTCGTCGGAAATGATCAGATCCTCTTTGCCGAGAATGGCGGAGACGGTGCCCGCGTTGGCGGTGAAGCCGGACTGAAACACGACGCAGGCCTCGGTGTTCTTGAATTTGGCAATCTGCCGCTCCAGCTCCATGTGCACGGTCATCGTCCCGGAGATGGTGCGGACCGCGCCCGCGCCCACGCCGTATTTCCGGGTGGCCTCGAGCGCCGCTTTGCGCAGCGCTTTGTGCGTCGTCAACCCAAGATAGTTGTTGGAGCTGAGGTTGATCACTTCCTTTCCGTCAATCGTGCAGACGGGTTTCTGCTCGCCTTCGAGAATGCGCAGGCGCGGGGCCGTGCCCTTGGCGCGGAGGTCATCGAGCGTTTGGGTCAAATAAGAAAGCGGATTTGTCTTGGCCGACATCTGTGCTCCCGTTTCCATGTGTTCCCTCCCAGGGGGCGGGACCGGGACTCGCCCTTCCAACAAAACTCCTTCCCCTCAGCGCGGCTTGCCGTTCGGATAAAACAAAACTTTCCCCGCGTGGCCGCCCTGCAGCAACGAAAAAGCCTCGTCGAATTTTTCGAGCGAAGTCCGCTCGCCGAAGAGGGGGTCGAGATTCAGCCGCCCCGCCTTGAGCAGCGAAGTCATCTGCACCCAGGTCTCAAACATCCGCCGCCCATAAATGCCACGCACCGTCGCGCCCTTGAAAATCACATCGCCGACCAGGTCGAGCGAAACGGGGTTGCTTGGAATCCCCAGCAGCGACGCCCTTCCCCCTGCCCGCAGCGCCCGGAACCCTTGCGCAATGGCGCCCTGGTTGCCGCTCATCTCCAGGAGCACATCCACGCCGGTGCCGGCCGTGTCCTTTTTGATGCGCGCGACCGCATCGCCTTCCGCGGGATTCAGCACCACGTCAGCGCCCATCTTCTTTGCCATTTCGCGCCGCCAGTCGTTCACTTCCGTGGCAAACACGCTCGAGCTTCCACAGGCCTTGGCCACGGCAATGGCCATCAGCCCGATCGGCCCGCAGCCGGTCACCAGGACGGTCTGTCCGGCAACCGGCCCGGCCAGCACGGCGTGGACGGCGTTGCCGAGCGGGTCCAGTATGGCGGCGTAGTGCTCCGGAATCGCGGGATCGATCTTCCAGATGTTCGTGGCGGGAATGCGCACAAACTCGGCGAAGCAGCCGTCCTGATCGATCCCAATGATGCGCAGGTTCTGGCAGATGTGCGCCTCACCGACGCGGCACTGATGGCAGTGCCCGCAGTTGACGTGCATCTCCGCGCTGACGAATTCGCCCGGGGCAACCGCCGAAACTTCTTCGCCGACGCGTTCGACTACGCCGCAGAACTCGTGCCCGAACGTCAGCGGCGGCTTGATGCGCGATTGCGACCAGCGGTCCCAGCCGTAAATGTGCAAATCGGTGCCGCAAATCGAGGCGGCGCGCACGCGCACCAGCACTTCATTCGGCCCGATGCTGGGAACAGGTACGCTCTCCAGTTGCGCGCCCCGCTCAGGACGCACCTTCCGGAGAGCCTTCATGGTTGTGGCAGGCATTCCGGCTCCGCGGGACTGCGGAAAGCAGGAATGTTAGCACAGCCCGCGCGGCGCCGGCACTTTTGTCTGAGGGGCTGCCGCGCTCGCCAAAAATTCGAGATTCCTCCGGTGCGCTCCGGTATAATCCGGCAAACGACGCCGCCATGAAATATCTTGTCCTGGCTCTGTGGCCTTTTCCGGCGACTTCTACCTCAACACCTACCATTTCACCCGGGTGCAGTAGGTTTGCGCCTTCGCGCGGCAGAGGCTGTCCGAAAAGACAGGTTTTCTATCCGGCACACGTGGTTGCGCCGGGCGCCTGCCAGCCGCGGCGGAAGAGTACACTGGATACTGCCCAACCTCACTGGAGGAGCTTGTATGCGACGCAGAATTTCGCTGGCCATCGCGCTGCTCTCAACGGCTTCGGCCGGCTTGGCCTGCGCGAGCATCTTTTATTGCTTTGCCTTCCCGGAAACCGTTTACGCCACGCCGCAGCACCACCGCACTCCGGGAAGCCTCTCGGGCGTGGTTGTCGGACCGGACGACAAACCTGTGCCCCACGCCAGCGTCAATTATCAATCCTCGGCGGGTTACAACCCCCACGCCGTCCGCACCGATTCCACCGGACATTTTCACATCGCCAGACTTCGCGCCGACAATTACGAGCTGCGCGCGACGGCCAAAGGAATTTTTTCCGAGTGGAAACACAACGTTGGCGTCGGCGGCGGCCGCAATACAAATGTAACTCTGCGGCTGATTTATTCGAAAGGTCCTGCCGCGGCAACAAAGCCGCCCGCTACCGAGAAGTGACGGAGCGTGAAACTTGGCCGAGAAGAAGAACTGAAGAAAACCTGATTTTGGAAAGGAAGAATTACACCGGCGAAAATCATCAGTGTTCCAGCATCTGCGCGAATTCTTCCAGATCTTCCCGCGCGACGTCCGAAACCGCCCAGAAGCTCATCCCGTTGCGGCTCCAGTACACGAGATTGAACCCCTGCCGCGAGATGCTTCTTTCCGCAGAATCAGAGCCCTGCGACGGCCAGACGTATAGATTGATGAAGTGTTTCCGCCTTTCGTACACCAGCGCCGCAACGGTCCTCCCGTTCAGGACATCCAGCCTCCCGCCAATCAGCGGATAACCAGCCCCCGAGAAATCGCGTACCGGCGGAGCAAAGTCGAGCTTTCCATCAAACCACGGCTTGACCGTGTGCTGATCGGTGGACGCCACATCGGTGAGATGTCCAGGCAGCATCGAACGCACGTGACTATCCACGACTTCCGTGGCGAGCGCCTGTTCGGCCGGGACGCCGCGGAATGCGGGCACGAAGCGCCAGAACGCAAAGAGCACCAGCGCCATCGAAGCAGCCGCAGCGATCCAGCGCCACGACGGGATGCTCGCCAGCAGCGAGGGCTTCTCCGTGGCTTCACGGATATCGCTGCGAATGCGCCGGGCAAGCTCCGGCGGGGCTTTGGCGTAGAGATTAGACCCGCGCAGCGCCGTGCGCAGCGATCGCTGCGCCGCATACTGGTTCGCGCAGTCATGGCACTGCACCAGGTGCTGCTCGAATTCCGCGGCACGCGCGGCATCGAGTTCGCCGTCAAGATAGCCGTGCAACAGCAAAGTGGTCTGCCGGCAAACCGGTTCAACTGCCATGAGCGGCCTCCTGTTTCGGTTCGCTTCCGAGCACCTGCGCCAGCCGCCGCCGCGCGCGAGACAGACTGGACATCACCGTGCCGATGGGGATGCCCGTAATTTCCGCGATCTCTTTGTACGAGCAGCCTTCGAGTTCGCGGAGGACGAGCACCTCGCGAAAATTCGGCGGCAGCTCTTCCAGGGCGCGATGCAGGCGCTCGCGGTTGGCGCTCTCCATAGCCAGCGTCTCGGGATTGACCGGAATTTGCGTATCGCTGTGCATTTCCTCGTCAAATTCTGCCGCGCTTTCCTGCGGGCGATTCTGCTGCAGCCAGGTATAGGAAGTGTTGCGCACGATCTGGAGCAGCCAGGCGCGGGCGTCGCCTCCATGAAATCCGGAGAAGAACCGGTACGCGCGGAGGAAGGCCTCCTGGACAACGTCTTCGGCATCCTGTTCCCGGCGAACCAGCCAGCGGGCAAGGTTGTGCGCCGCATGCAAATGAGGCAACACCACCTGCTCGAAGCGCGCGCGCTCCTCGGAGTTCGGCAAACCGCGATTTCTCCTCTGCTCTTACTACCGGTCAGGAGTTGATTTTATTCCTCCTTGCACCGGAAGTCCTGAGAAATGCGGGGGGCAGGGGTTTTCTTGTCCGGTTCCGGAAAGCCGGCCGGGAATAAAACCGGGGCGCGGCAAGTCTACAGAGGCAAAGCGAGAGGTCTTGGCGGCGCAGAGTTCCTCCACGCCAACGAGCCCTGCGCCGCATTTCCTTGAGAGCTTTGGAGGAACGATTCCGGTTGATGGAAAAAGGAGGAGGAGATGAAGAGGATGCAGGAGAAGAAAAAAGATGAGCTTTTGTACGACCACAACCACGACGGAATTGACCGGCGGGGATTTCTCAAGTGCATGGCCTGGGCGGGTACGGGGGCCTTTTGTGTGATGAAAGGGGGCGTGCTGAAGTCCTACAGCCTGAGCAGTTTTTCCGACCTGAACACCGCAGAGGCCAAGGGTGAACTGAGCTTCGTACAAATCAGCGACAGCCACATGGGATTCAACAAGCCGGCCAATCCAGACGTCGCGGGGACCTTGAAAGCAGCGGTGGACAAGATCAATGCCCTGTCGGGCGCACCGGAATTCATACTGCACACGGGCGACATCAGCCACCTCTCCAAGCCGGAAGAGTTTGATACGGTGGACCAGGTTTTGAAGAGCGCGACGCCCAAGGATATCTTCTACGTACCCGGTGAGCACGACGTGCTGAATGACGACGGGAAGCAGTTCCTGGAGCGCTACGGAAAAGGCAGCAAGGGCGGGGGGTGGTACAGCTTCGACAAAAAGGGCGTGCACTTCATCGGGCTGGTCAATGTGATGAATTTGAAGGCCGGCGGGCTCGGAACGCTGGGCCAGGACCAGCTTGAGTGGATGGAAGTCGACGTAAAACACTTAAAGCACAGCACACCGATTGTCGTGTTTGCGCACATCCCCCTGTGGTCGGTGTATCCCGAGTGGGGCTGGGGAACGCAAGACAGCGCGCAGGCGTTGGCGTACTTGAGGAAATTCGGCTCGGTGACGGTGCTGAATGGCCATATTCACCAGACGATGCAGAAGGTCGAGGGCAACGTCACGTTTCACACGGCTGCGTCAACGGCCTTCCCGCAACCGCAGCCGGGCAAGGCGGATTCGCCCGGGCCCCTGAAGGTGCCCGCGGAACAACTCCGGAGCGTCCTGGGGATCACGCGCGTGAATTACGTCCAAGGGCAACACGCGTTGGCTGTGGTGGACTCGACGCTCGCCTAATAGCAAAGCGGTCCAATTCGAGCGATCCGCTGGATCGCAAAATAAATGGAAAGGAAGAAAAAAATGAAGACGTGTGTATCTATTTCAATACTGAAATTAATTCTGATTATCGCCTTTGGAGCTATGGGAACGAGTCACCAGAGTTTCACGGTGAACGCGCAGCAGAAGCCCGAAACTGCGGACGTGAAGATCGACAACTTCAGCTTCGCGCCGGGAACGCTGGCCGTGCCGGTGGGGACTACCGTGACATGGACCAACCGCGACGACATTCCCCACACGGTGGTCAGCACGGACGGCGCGTTCAAGTCCAAAGTGCTCGACACAGATGAAAAGTTCTCCTTCACCTTCAGCAAGGCGGGATCGTATCCGTACTTCTGCTCGATTCATCCGAAGATGACCGGCAAAGTCATCGTGCAGTAAATGAGGAGAGAGAGCTTGCATCCTTTCGACAGCAAAACGGTATTTCTGGCAAAGCACGCGCAACACGTCGTACTGATTCACTTTCCGATCGCGCTGTTCATCGCAGGCGCTGCGTTTGATTTTCTGGCGCAATGGACGAAGCAGCGTGCCCTGGCCTCCGCAGCCTACTACAATTTATTTGTAGCGGCGCTCACAACCATACCGGTCCTGATCACTGGAATTGTCGCGTGGCAATGGCAACTCGAAGGCCAGAGGCTCAAAGGCATCCTGCTGATGCACCTGGTGCTTGGTTGTGCATCGAGCGTGCTGATCTGGCTGGTCTGGCTCATCCACATAAGAACACAACGGAGGCAGGATGGAGTCTTACCTGGTTACCGTTTGCCGATTGAGGCCGCGGCAGTAACGATGGTAATGCTGACAGGACACCTGGGTGGATTCCTCAGCGGAGTAAATGTCCCCCGCTAGAAAGGCGGGGCAGAAAGCACAAACGGACTTGCGCTGCCAAAGGTACTAAAACCGAAGTACTGTCCGGATTGGCAAAGCAGGCCCATTGTTGGTGCACGCCTCCGGAATCTACGCTAACGGAGACGGGTTGGGGGCCGCGCGGGGACAGCGGCTCCGTAAGGGGTCGTCTGCGTGCCTCCCAACCCGCCTATACCTCGCGACCGACACGTAAAATAGAGGTCTCTCGCTAGACTCACCCTCCTTTTTCGGCACGCCATTTGCACATCTTTAAAGCGCGTGGGAGTGGCGAGCATTCCAAAGCGGCCAAAACAATGGAAGAATGCAACGATTGGCGGGAAAGCGCTGCGAGGAGAACAAGACACTTGATGCTAAAACCTGGCAGAGCCGGGCGACACGGCGCTCCGTTTTGTCTGGCAATATTGCTCTGCGTCGGGCAACTGGCGGGCACGAGCTCGTTCGGGGCATCGCTGGATGCACTCCCAGCCCGACTGAAGCCGCGGACTTTGGATGCGTTCGAGCGTTACGTGCGGCTAACGGAGGCGCGAAACGCGGAGGAATTGAGCCAAGGCGAACCATTTCTCCGGCCGGACGCTCTGCCGCAAGAAGAACGCGCGGCTGCGTATGCGGCGCTACGCAAGAGCGAAGTCCGGATCGAACGGCTCAAGACTCATGATGCGGGAAAAGCGATCGAATGTCCCAGCGGGCTGATCCATCATTGGGTGGGAGACATTTACATTCCCGGCGCAACGCTGGAAGAGACGCTGCGCGTACTCGAAGATTACGACCACCACAGCCAGTATTACGCGCCGGATGTGCAGCGCTCGAAAACCCTTTCGCATGAGGGCGGGGAATTCCACGTCTTCTTGCAATTCCGGCGGAAGAAAGTGATCACCGTGGCGCTCAACACGGAGCACGACGTGCGCTATTCGCGCCTGGATCCCACGCATGCAGCGAGCCGCAGCACGGCAACGCGCGTTGCAGAGGTGGAAAACGCCGGCAAGAGCGACGAACGAGAGAAGACTCCCGGCGATGACGGCGGGTACCTGTGGCGGATGGAAACCTGGTGGCGCTTGGCCGAGCGCGACGGCGGCACCTACGTGCAATGCGAATCCGTTTCGCTCACGCGCGACATTCCCGTGGGATTGGGGTGGCTGGTGGGCCCTTTCGTCAACAGCATCCCCCGCGAATCGCTGACGTCCACGCTGACGGCGACACGAAACGCGGTCGAGAAACAGCGTGAAAAATGAAGGGGAGGCCGCGCCACCTCAGAGGATTCCACTTGATTTGCGAGTATCCCTGGCGAGCATCGCCGCTTCCAAGAAGTCCCGTGTCAATGCGGCGTTCTTCTCCCAGGTAAGCCCTTGTGCCGCGCGGGCGGCGTTCTCGCCTAAGGTTTGCCGGAGGCCGGAGTCCTCGTAAAGCCGGCGCAGCAAACGCGCCAGCTCACCCGCATCCCGGGGATTACGCAGGATGAAACTGTCCACGCCATGGTGAAGAAGCGCGCTTATGCCCGCCTGCGCACTGGTCACCACGGGCAAGGCACAGGCCATCGCTTCAGCCACGGGAAGCGCGAAGGAATCATGGAGGGATGGACTGACATAAACATCCGCTGCCGCGTAAAACTGCATGACGTCCGCTGCGGGAGCCTCGAAACGAACGCGTGACGCAAGAGCGAGCCGTTCGAGAGCCTCCCGGAACGCGGCCCGATCATCCTCGCCGACGACGAGCAATTGCAACGGAAGGGCGGCGCAGGCGGCGGCTGCCTGAAGAAGCGCCGGCAAGCCTTTGCTGTTCCAATCATTTCCGATGAGCAAGACAACGAATTCATTCTCGCGAAATGCGAAACGCTGGCGGGCCTCCGCACGGCGCGAAAGCCGCGCCTTAGGATTGAATACAGCGAGGTCTACTCCGTTGTGAATCACTCGCACGTCTTTCCTGCCGAAATGCCGCTCGATTTCAGAGGCTGTCTTGCGGGAGACTGCGGCAATCGCCAGATGTGGTTTCTTATAAACTTCGTTCTCCAGATTCATGAGGAGGCGGTAGTAAAGCAAGCGATGGACCCGCCGGAGCCAGACCCGCAACGAGAACCCCATCTTGAAGATTCCGTTTGCACCCCCTGGAACCAGCTCCTGAAACACGACGTGGACCGTAACCGCATCGGCGTCGAGGCAATTGATGCCCGGGGAATAGACGACATCGAAGCGCAGCCTGCCCGAGCGCGCATCGCGCCAACGGCGGAACCGGTTGGCAACCATCCACCACAAGAATTGTAAAAGATGCGGCCCCGGGATGGCCGAGACTCTGTGCCAGAAGATGTGCCCGGGCGCCGGGGACGCCGCGGACGAAGACCATGGTTCGGCATTTTCCAGGTCTTCCAGGCGCTGGCAAAAGAGATGGACTTCATAGCCATAGTCTCGTGAAAGC
>DASWCG010000006.1:0-1956 GCA_036390175.1 Candidatus Acidiferrales bacterium
GTGGCCGGAGAAGAAATGGGGATTTCGATCAAGCGGGAGGGGGCGAGGATGTTGTGTGGGTCGAAGGCGGATTTGAGACGGCGCATGAGAGCGAAGTCCGGCCGGCGTGGACCCCAGATGTTGAGGTGCTGCCCGGAAGAAACATCCGGGAAACAAAAAGCGTGTTTCAGTGGGAGCGGGGCGAAGAGCAGCATCGCGTGGCCGTTGACGGACGAGGCGTACTCGAAGATTTGGATTGCGGCTTGGGCAAGGCAGCCGATTGTATCGTCGTTCGCGGTAGCAGGGAGAAGTGCGAAGTAGAGAGAGCCGCCGGAGCGGGCTACGAGGGCGTGCGGGAGGCCGACGCGTTCGGCGATTTTGTGCAGGGTTGAGAAAAGAGCGGCGTGCTGCGCGGGGAGGACGCTGAGCTTGAAAATCGCGGTGGCGGGAGAGGCTTCGAGAAGCATGGAAAGACTTTCGCGAAGACGGCCCCAGAGGGATGGGCGTGTGGAGTCGTCCAGAATCGTGGTCGAGGTGGCGCGGGCTTGCTCAGCGAGACGGGTGAGGCCGCGAGCGTAGCGCTCGAGAACTTCGGGAGTGCCGTCAAAGGCGGCGCAGAGTTGCCATTCGCGTGGACGGAACCAGTCGCCGACGGGAGGGAGCGAAAACTGATGCGCGTTGCGATTTTCATCCGAGAAAACCGCGACTTCCGGAGTGGCGGGAGTACGTGTGGCAAAGAGGTGCGCGAGACCGGGGCTGAGGATATCCAAAGTTAGCGGACTAAGCGGCGATTCGGCGATGGCGCTGCGAAGCGTCAGCGCGCCTTCCTGCGTGGGGAATGAGGCCACGAAGCCGCGGCTGGCAGGCGGTGCGGGAAACGTGCGGAAGTTGAGGCGAGTGACGACCGCGAGCGTGCCGAGCGAGCCGATGAGAAGCTTGTGGAGGTCGTATCCAGTAACGTTTTTGACGACGCGGCTGCCGCTTTTGCAAAGCTTGCCAGCGCCATCAACGAATTCGGCGCCGAGGAGGAAGTCGCGTGCCGTGCCGTAGAACTGGCGAAGCGGCGAGTCAATGCCGGAAGCGATGGTGCCACCGACGGTGCCCCGGGAATACCAGGGGACGAGGAGCGGGAGGAATTGCTTGTGCTCGAAGAGAAGCGCGTTCAATTTCGCGATGGGAAAGCCTGCATCCACGCTTAGGGTGAGATCGCCCGGGTCGTAGTGGGCGATCTGGCTGAGGCCGGTCATATCGAGAGCGAGGTCGTAGCGGGAGGGAGGCATGCCGATGCGGAGTTTGGTGCGATTGCCGCACGGGACGATGGGGAGTTTTTCTAGCGCGGCGAAGCGGACGATTGCGGCGACTTCTTCGGCGGAGGCGGGCTTTGCGACGGCGGAAGGAAGAATTGCGTCGACTGCGTAATCCGCGCATACGGATGGGCCGGCGGCGACTTGGGAGGCGCCGATGAGAGATTCGAGGCGCGCGGCGAGATCGGCAGATGTCTTAGTCATTGGACCGGATGGAGAGGTCGAAAGTCGAAAGTTGAAAGTTGAAAGGAAAAGAAGGGATTAACACAGAGTGCGCGGAGAACACAGAGGTCACAGAGTGAAAAAAGGAATTAAACGCAGAGACGCAGAGGGCGCAGAGAAGAATAGAAAAAGACGGAAGAGCGAGGAACAGCGCCGTGAATAGGAGACTCACTTGGTGCTCGCAGCATGCGCGGGCGGTTTGCGGATACGAATTTCGCCGCAGCCCTTGCTGAGAGGGAAAATCTTGCCGGGGTTGAGTGAGGAATCGGGATTGAAGACATCGTGGACGCGGCGCATGAGATCAAAGTCGGCGTCGGAGAAAAGAAGCGGCATGAGTTCGCTCTTTTCCATGCCGACGCCGTGCTCGCCGGTGAGCGCCCCGCCGATTTCCACGCAATAGCGGATGATTTGGGCGGAGGCTTCGAGGGCGCGTTCGAATTGCGCGGCATCA
>DASWCG010000007.1:0-4631 GCA_036390175.1 Candidatus Acidiferrales bacterium
CCGAGCGACCTCTTATCCTTTGCATGGTGCGCTTGCTGTTTGTTGGTGTCAAGAAGGCTTATTCACTGCGGCCGGGCCACCGATACCTGAAGGTTCTCGACTACGGGGCGAACGCGGCGGATGACCTCGCTGGCCCACAGATGGTTGCTCAGCAGGGTCAAGAAACCGTTCTCGAAATCGCAAACGGCGCAGAAGAAGTATCGTGGGAAGGCAGGGCGATAAGCGTCCACGCCGCGGCGGGCCAAGCCGGCTTCTAAGGTTGCATCGCCGCCTTCGAGCGGGCCGCCTGCGCGAATTCCGAAAGTTTCTCCTTCGAACCGTTTGAAAAGCTCCGCCAATTGTTCCGGCTCCGGCGCCGGCACGACGCAGCAGCGCTCGGCGGCGCCGCGAAACGGGATGCCGTGCAGCCGGCAAAAATCGCGGACGCGGTCCACGTGGCTGAAGAAATCGAGCACGCAGGGTTCCTTGCCGGCAATCGCCGGGAGAGCCGCGCTCCAAATCTGCGCTGCTTCCGGGCCGCGAAAAGGCTCGCGGCTCCCGGTCTCGATTAGTTCGAGCCCGACGGCTCTGACGTCTGCGCCGAGATCGAGCGCCTCGATCTCCAGGGAATAGGGAAGCAATTCCATGCGGCTTAGTCTTCTGCGGCGTGAGGAAAGCGCTTCTGGTATTCGGGAGACTGTTTGCGAAGCTCGATCCAGTCAAAGAACGCGTCGGGCGTCTCGAGCCAAATCTTGAACCAGTTCATCATCTCTTCCTTCTCGGCGCGTTTTTGCGGCTCGACCTTCCGATTGCGCGCAATCATTTCGGCGCGGCGCCGTCCGAGGCGGGCGACCTCCAGCACGCGCTCGGCGGCCGCCTTTTCATGCTCGGCGCGAAAGCGGCGCAGCATTTCGTCCAGCCGGATCAAGCACATCTCGGCCTCTTGCAGAGTTCCGAAGTGCAGCAGGTCGTGGAACTCTTCCTCGTAATGGCCCTCGGTGTCCGCCTGCGTGGACCACACCACGCGCAACCCGGCGGTTTCCAGGACACCGGCAATGTAATCCGGCGAAGTTTTTCCCGCCGCGCCGAGGTGCGTGATGAGCTGCCGGCGTATCTGCTCGACCTCCGCCGGAGTGAATTTCGGCGCGCGCATGCCGCGAGCGAGTTCCAGGATCATCTGCTTCTTGCTGGAATGGCCGGCGTTGGCTTTCGTCATGAGCTGTGCTTTCGGCGCACCCGTTTCTTTGGCGCGTCTTCGCTTGCTTCGTGCGGCGCACCGTCGGCGCTCTGTGCCTGCGCGGTCTGCCCCAGCAGGCGGTGATACCGCGCGACATTGCGATTGTGCTCGGCCAGCGTGCGGCTGAAGAAGTGCCCGCCTTTCGCGTTGGCTACAAAATAAAAGTAGTCCACCTGAGCCGGGTCGAGCGCGGCGCGAAGAGATTCCTCGCCGGGATTGGCAATCGGCCCGGGCGGCAGCCCGCGATTGCGGTACGTATTGTACGGCGAATCGAAGCGCAGGTCTGCCCGCGTCAGCCCGCCGTTGTACTTTCGCGCCAGCGAGAGCGCGTACGCCACCGTGGGGTCGCATTGCAGGCTATGCCGGGCGCGCAGCCGGTTGGTGAAGACTCCCGCAACGATGGGCCGCTCGGCCGTCACCGGAGTTTCCCGTTCGACCAGCGACGCGAGCGTCACCACCTGCTCGACCGTGCGGCCGTCGAGCGCGTGTGTGGGTGCGATTCGCTGCCAGACTTCGCGGAAATGATGCACCATCGAGGCCACGGCGTCCTGCGGCGTGGGATGCCGGGGGAAATGGTACGTCGCAGGAAAGAGGAATCCTTCCAAAGTCTGGGCGCCGGGCGCGAGGTCGCGGACGGAGGAAGGATCGCCCGCGGCGGCGAGGAACTCCTCGCGCTTCATGAAGCCTTGCTGCTCGAAAAGCTGCGCGATGTCAAACATCGTATAGCCCTCGGGCACGGTCACGATTTTTTCGAAGATCTTGCCGCTGGCAATCGTTTCGAACACTTCGCCCGGGGTTTGCGGATGGTCAAAGAAATATTCGCCTGCTTGCAACGGGCGGCGGGGATACCGCCGGGCCAGGTAGCGGAAAGTCAGCGCGCTGCGGACCACGCCGTTTTTCTCCATCAGGCGGCCCACCATTCTTCCGGTCGCGCCGCGCGGCACGGTGACAAACACGCCCTCGCTGGGGAAATTCATATACGGCTCGGTGAGCACCGTCCAGAACCATGCCACCGCGCCGCCCGCTGCCAGCAGGAGCATCAGCAAAATCCGGACGAGTGCTCGGCGCACTCCCGAGCCTCTGCGTCTGTCCGGGTTATATCTTCTCGCGCTCATGGTTGAGGTAGTCGCGCAAAATTAGGGCCGCGGCCAGGGCATCGATCGCCGGGTTGGGTTTGCGGCTTCCGGCGACAGCGCCATTTTTTGTTTTGCCGCCGCGCCCGCCTGGCGCCCCCTTCGCGGAGGGAAGCTCTCGCTGCCCGGGAGCGGACGCCTGTTCGAGCCAGCGCATCTCCCCGGCCATCTGTTCCGCTTGCCAACTCGTCAGGCGCTCGTCCACAAGCACCACAGGCAGGCCGAGCTGCTTTTGCAGACGGACGGCGAAGCGTTCCACTTCTTCCGCCATTTCGCCGCGGGTCCCATCGAGGCGCAGCGGGTGCCCGACGACGATCCTTCGTGCTCCGTGCGCGCGCGCGATCTCGCGCAGACGCTTCACGTCGTCGCGGCGGTTCTTGCGCTCGAGCGTCTCGAGCGGCCTCGCCACGAGGCCCATCTCGTCCGACACAGCAAGGCCCATCCTCTTCCGGCCGTAATCAATGGCCAGAATGGAGCCCTGCACGGGTGCTAGAAGCGGCGCGGAGTTCACCGCGGGGTCCGGAGACACTGCTGGCGTCCCCGCAGGCAAGGCTGCCGCTTTCTGAGGCGCGGTCATACGAAAATTATAGCGTGAAGGGTGCACATGGAAGGGAAACGTCCGCGCGGCGTGTGCCCTTTCAAGCTCTGTGGGCGCCTTCCTCACCAGCCATTGCGGAGTGTAAATGAATTGCGGATTCCGTTTGTGGGTCGGGCCTTACGGCTTTCTTCCGCGCGTTCCCTCCAGCCACGATTTCCAGTAGCCGAGAATCTGCATCTGCTTATCCACGCCGGTTTCTTTCAGCAGAGCTTCAATTTCAGGGCGCGAAAGCCGCTTGCCGAGCGGCTCGGCGCGGTCGGCGATTCCCCACGCGGTCACGGCCGCGAGCGCCGTGTGCAGCTTTAATTCGCGGATGTCCACCTTGTCGAATGTGTCCGACTGCGCGTGATAATTGGGCAGATAGTTTGCTTCCTCCTGGTTGGCGACCAGAGTCGGCACGCCTTCGAGAAGGAAATCAAAATTGTCGGTGCCGAACGAAGCGTCGGTAGTGTGGTTATTCGCGCCCCACGATTCGAGCGGCTGGAGAACTTCGCGCACGCCGGCTTCGAGATCCTTTCGCCCGCCGAGGGAATAACCGGTGACGCGGCCGATCCCCGAATCGAAAACAATCACCCCGCGGGTCTTGTCGAGCTCGGCGGCGTGCGACTTTGCGTAGGCCCACGAGCCCAGCGTGCCTTGTTCCTCGCCGGAAAACAGAATAAAGCGGATGGTCCGCCGCGGGCGCAGGCCGCTCGCGGCAATGGCACGCGCCGCTTCAATCACCAGCGCGGCATTGCAGCCGTTGTCGAGCGCGCCGGTGCCCAGCTCCCAGGAATCGAGATGCGCGCCGAGAATCACCACCTCATCGGGCTTTTCGCGCCCGCGAATTTCGCCGACGACGTTTTCCTGCTCGAGCGGGCCGCCAATTTTGTTGGGCATCGAAAAACGCACGCGTACACGCTGTCCGCTGGAGGCAAACCGCTCCAGGCGCATGGCGTCCTCGCGCGCGACCACCGCCTGCGGAATTTTGTCGAGTTCGCCGAGGAGCGCGTTGGTGTGGCGGTAGAGCAGCATGCGTTCGCGCGCCGACATCCACAGAATCGCTGCCGCGCCGGACTTCACCGCGCGGTCAATGATTGCCGGCGCGCGCATGTATTCGTTGAACAGGTCCGCCCAGGTCACGCTGACGTCGCTGTGCACCAGAAGAATCGCGCCTTTCGTTCGAGCTCCTGCCGCGGCGAATTCATCGGCGCTGCCGTCGCCCGTGTCCACCAGGTCCGCTTCGATTCCGCCCGGCGGAGTCGCGGGCGACCAGCCTTCCGCGACGAGATGCACCGGGAGCGGCATCGGCCCGAGGACTTCGAGGCGCGTCTCGCCTTCGGCCCACGTCACGGGCATCGTGTACTTTTCCGTGTGCACGTCCACGCCGGCGGCGCGAAATGCCGCAATGCCCCACTCGACCGCGCGCTTCATAGCCGGAGTGCCGGTCACGCGCCCGCCGACTTCGTCGGTCACGCGGCGCAAATTGCTTTCAAGAGGCGACGCCCCCATCACCATCGGCAAAATCTTTTCCGCGGCTTGTTCGCACGAGGACGGCTGCGTTGTCGAGCAGCCCGGCGGGCCCTGCGGCGCCTGGAGCGGGTTCCGTGGATTCGGGTTCGCCGGTGGAAGCTGCGCGGCCGCGGAAGACGAAAGAACGAGCGTGCAGAGAAGCGGAGAAAAACAGAGAAACGCGAGGCGACTC
>DASWCG010000008.1:0-11863 GCA_036390175.1 Candidatus Acidiferrales bacterium
CCGAGCCTGACGGAAATCAAGGAGCAGGTTCCCGGGCGTACGCATCTTGGCGGCCCCCAACCCCACAAGAAGCCCGCTCCTCCCGAACAAACCCATGCGGAGAATTTCTACTGGGTGAAGCAGATGCAGGCCAAGACGCCGGTCGCGGTGGTCTTGACGGACGGCGAAGTTCTTCGCGGAACGGTCGAGTGGTACGACCGCGACTGCATCAAGCTGACCCGCTTCGGCAGCCCCAACCTGCTGGTCTACAAGCAAGGGATCAAGTACGTCTATAAGGACGGCGAAGAGGCCGCGCAGGGCGGCTCCAACGGCCAATAGCGGTTCCCGCGTTTAGCGCTGGTTTGTGTTGACGATGGGCCCGATGGCGAAAGTCATCAGCGACTTTGCGGCCATGCGGCGCCGCGCGCCGAAAAGATCGCACTCGCAAATAATAAAATTTCTTCCGCGGCGAAGGACCCGCGCTTCCGCCACGACCGTTCCGCGCTCCACCGGCTCGAGGTAATTGATCTTGAGCTCCACCGTCGCGAGTTGCGTTCCTCGCGGCACCACCGTGTAAGCGGCAATCGCTCCGCTCGTGTCCGCGAGCGCGGCGAGAAATCCGCCGTGAACCACGTCGTGCAATTGAATGTGATGCGGCCGAACCTTCAGGCGAATGCACGCGCAGCCCGCGCCCGCGCTCTGCAAGTTGAACCCGAAGAGCCGGGACGATTTGCTCTCGCGCAAGCGGCGCGCCATTTCCCGCAGCTCTCTGCGCGCCACCTTCGCCGGCTTGCTGGTCATGGAAGAAACGCCCCTTTCAGTACGCCGTCAATCCGCCGTCGAGCGCAATCGCCGCGCCGGTGAGCCACGATGATTCCTCCGACGCGAGAAACACGGCCAGCGCTGCGACGTCTTCCGGCTTCCCCATTCGCCCAAGCGGAATCTGCGCGGTCCGCAAACGCGCCGCAGCTTCGCGGTCCGGAGCTTGCGACAGAATCGTCTGGACAAGATCGGTCTCGACGATCGCTCCGCCTGATTTCCGAAGCTCCGGCAATGCGGCGCGCGATACGAGGAAAACACCCTTCAAATCCACATCCACCAGACGATCCCATTCGGCCTCGGAAGTTTCCTCGACGCTCCCCACGTGAAGGATTCCGGCGTTGTTGACCAGAACGTGAAGCGCGCCAAATTGTGCGACAACTTCTCGAATGGTTCTTTCCACCTGTTCGGACTTTGCCACATCACAACTCGCCGAAAGCGCTTGCCCGCCCGCAGCCTGAATCTCCGCGACAACCGCGGCCAACGGCTCGCGGCGGCGGCCCGCGACCGCGACTCTTGCGCCTTCTCTCGAAAACTGCAAAGCGCAGGCGCGGCCAATGCCGGTTCCACCGCCCGTGATCAAGGCCACTTTGCCGGATAATCGTGTCACCGATAACCCCGCTCATGCGTCTAATGAGGAAGTAAAAACAGCGCCCCATCGCGAGCGCGCCGAGTCAGCGAATCTAGCATTCCGGAAGCGAGCGGCGCAAGGCGCCTCGAAGCGACAAGAAAGCGGTCCGATGAAAATCGGCATCACGTGTTATCCAACGTACGGCGGTTCCGGAGTGGTCGCCACGGAGCTGGGCATGGAGCTTGCCGCGCGCGGGCACGAAATCCACTTCATCAGCTACGCGCCGCCGATCCGGATGAACCTCGATCAGCGCAACATCCAATTCCACGAAGTGGAGGTTGCCACATATCCGTTGTTCGACCATCCGCCGTACACGCTGGCGCTGGCAACGAAGATGCTCGAGGTGTTCGAGTCGGCTTCGCTCGATTTGTTGCACGTTCACTATGCCATTCCGCACTCGGTTAGCGCGCTGCTGGCGCGCTCGATGGCCAGTCCCAGGCGCCTTCCTTTCATCACCACGCTGCACGGAACGGACATTACACTGGTAGGAAGCAACCGCAGCTATTTGCCGATTACGAAATTCTCGATTGAGCAGAGCGACGGCGTGACCGCGATTTCGGATTACCTGAAGAAACGGACGCTCGAGGAATTCGAGATCAAGAGGCCCGTCGAGGTGATTCCGAACTTCGTCAACTGCGACTTGTATTGCCGAAACAAACAGACGGCGGACCGGACGCAATGGGCGCCGAATGGCGAGCCGATCCTGATGCACCTGTCGAATTTCCGGCCGGTCAAACGCCTTACGGATGTGGTGGAGATTTTTGCGCTAGTGCGAGCGAAGATTCCGGCGAAGCTGGTGCTCATCGGCGATGGGCCGGACCGTGGATCGGCTGAATATCTGGTGCGGAAGAAACGCCTGCAGCGTGATGTTTTCTTCCTGGGAAAGCAGGACCGTGTGTATGAACAACTGGCAGCCGCGGACGTGTTCCTATTGCCCTCGCAGCTCGAATCGTTTGGTCTGGCGGCGCTCGAAGCGATGGCGTGCGAGGTTCCGGTTGTAGCAACGCGTGTCGGCGGATTGCCGGAAGTTGTCGAGCACGGCGTGGACGGTTATCTGGTCGAACCGGGAGATGTCGCCGCTGCTGCGAAGTACGCCCTGGAAATTCTTACGCGGGCGGACCGCGGGCGCGAAATGGGCCAGCGCGCTCGGATCAACGCGAAGAAAAAATATTGCGCCAACGACGTTATTCCCCTCTACGAAGCCTACTATTCAAAGGTTCTCTCCGAAGTTCGCTCCGCTCACGCTTAGATCCGAGGGTTGCACAACTCCTTCGCTGATCGCAACTCTAGCCCGCTCGGCACGATTCAACGGCAGCGCGTTACGCGCGGGCAGGGTTGGTTTGTGGGTGGATGCTTGACTTTATGATGAAAAGGACTTTATCATTGCTCTATGCGATCCGTCGCGCGGCCCACCCTGTCTTCGCTTAGTTCATCCTACGAAGGCTGGTATTCGCATTTTCTCGAGAACCGCGATAGTCCATGCGCCCTACCATGGGGCGACCCCTATCTGCTGTGCGCCGGCGAGCGCCGACTCGTTGCTCGGTCGATCCAACAATTCCAGTTGGGCGAATGGGCGCGGGGTCGCGGGCTCATGCGGAGGGCTTCGTCACACCCGGTCCTTGCCACCCACTTGTGGTTTCTGCCTGCGCTGGAACTCTTTATCGCAGAGGAGCAGAGTCACAGCGGTATCCTGGGGCGCTTCCTGGAGCGCGAGGGGATTCCCAGACTGACCAGCCATTGGGTCGACCGAATCTTCCGCCGACTGCGTAAGCTGGCTGGGCTGGAGGTCTGCGCGATGGTGCTGGTTACGGCGGAGGTTCTCGCCATGCCCTTCTACGAGGCCCTCCGGGATGCGACGCGCTCGCACCTGCTCCGCTCGATTTGTGTGCGCATCCTCCGTGACGAGGCAGCCCACCTGAATTACCAGGCTTTCACTCTCGGATTGGTTCGCCGCCCGCTCGGTAACAAAGCTCGCGCGATCCGCCGTTTCTGTCACTCGGTGCTTTTCCAGTGCACGGCAGTACTGCTTTGGGAGCAACACCGCAGGGTGTTTCGTGCCGCGGGATGGGATTCTCGCCGGTTCTGGAACGACGCCCGCCGCGGGTTCGCACTCCTGCAGCTGCGGATTCGGCAAGTCTCGGTGGATCCTGGCTGCGACGATCCTTCCAGGGAGCCAAGGCTAGCCTAGCAGCCGCAGTTCACTCCCGTGCCCCGGAAACGGGTTATGGGAATTGACGAGATGGCAGATAGAGGCTCTGAACCTTTCTGCCGCGCGGGCTTTCGCTTTTGCGGCTTCTTCTTCCCGGTTCCGTCCTGCAATCGCCGGGCGGGTTGAAGCAGCTACCGCTACTTGATATTGTCCACGTAGATCTGTGTCACCACGGTGCGGAAGGATTGCTCTGGATTACCAATCGGCGAGTTAGCTAGCACCACCAATTCCATGTCTTCGGGCAGGAAGTAGGCTAGGCTCTGCTCGGTGCGGCCGTTGCTATCAGCGTCGTGCCACTTGCCGTTCTTGTTATAGAGCTTTCCCGCCGGCGTGCTGACGCCGACCAGGTCGATGCCAAAGCCGTCGTCCAACATGATCTGGGCCGCGGCGGGCGACATGATGCTGCCCCCGCGCCGGAACGTCCCCATTACGTCGAGCAACTGGTCGACCGAGAGATGCCAGCCGGCTCCGCCGCTCACGCTTTCCAAGCTGCCGGAATTCCAGCCCGCAGTCGAGACCGGAAACTTGTAGGCAAGCACGCCTGCGCCCGGATGATCCAGCGTGGCCGTGGTCACGCCCGCAGGTGCAAAGACCTTGTTCTGCACGTACTGGTTGTAGCCCGCGATAGTGATGGCGTCCCAGAGCTGGTCGTTGAGGAAAGTCAGCGGCGGCGGGAAGGCGAAGTTCGCATTCTTGGCGATGTTGCCGTTGATCACCGGAATCAGGATTCGGCACAGCCCGAAGTTCATATTCTCATAGTGGTAGTGACCGATGTGATCGGCCGCATTAGGGTCGGTGCTGACCCCGCCGGCCACAGCGGCCTTCATGGATTCAAAGTCGGTGTCACCGCTGAAGCCGCTCGTGTGGGTCATGAGGTTGCGGAAAGTGATCTTGTCAATGTTGGCGCCTTTGGCCCAATACGTGGGCAGGTAGTCGATGATCTTGGCGTCGTACGAGATCTTCTTCTCGTTCAACAGCCGCGTCGTGGCCATGGCCGTGATCAGCTTGCTGACGCTGGCCACGTGCATCAGCCGGTCTGGATTCCAGCCCTCGTTGCCGTCCGGGGGCGTCTGCGCCCACTGCCACTCCAGGGTCTCTATGGTCTGGCCGTGCTGGCGAAGCCGCATGGCATAGCCGGCCACCTGGTCCTTCAAGGCGGCATGCAAGGCCTTGGTGAAGGCGTCCACGTCAAGATGGTGCCCCGTGAGGGGGCCGACAATCGGCCTTCGCGGCACGAACTCAATCTTGCCCTCGTCACGCCCGTGGTCGCTGATCACTCCGATGATGTGCTGGGGCCGCATCACATGGGTGCGGAGACGGTTCTCATCGATGACCAGATCCTTCACATGCGGGGCCAGGGCACGCCTTAAGTCCTCAGCGGAGATGCGGGCTTCAGATGTGTTTTGTTTCGCAGCCTGTGCCTCCCTCTGCGCGCGCAGTGCGGCTGGCACGAACACGGCGGCCACAACCAACAGGCCAAAGAAAAAACTACGGAAAAGTTTCATCATCAACATCTCTCCTTCAGAATTTGTCTTGTGACATTTGCGCACACAGAACGACGGCCTGTCCGAGTGAAAAGACCTCCCTGCCCCCTTTGGAACGTTTTGCGATGAGCATACAACGTTTCAGTCTCATTTTCCGGATTAATTTGCAGCCGCATCACGGAATCCGCGTCAGTCACATGGAGGAGTGGGGTTTTATCTCTATGCCGTGGGAGGCAGTGATAAGGACGATGCCCAGTGAGCCCAGGGTGACCAGGGGGCCGACCAGGGAATATTTTATTTGAGCGGCGATCTCGAAGACGGCGGGGTTACGCGGGCCGATCTCCGGCTGGTATTCGAGCGTAAAGATGAGCGGCATGACAATGAGCGAGACAGCGGAGAAGGCCAGCCAGAAGCGGGCGCGGTCGAACGTGCCGCAGAGTCTCCACAAGAATCGCGCGTAAGGGAGAGTGAAGATAGGAGGCCACGGCGCCGGAGACCGCGACGGAGGCAACCAGGCCGGCCAGGAATACCGTTGTGTTTGTCATCTCCTTGTATTTCCTTTCGCCAGGGTTTGGTGAGAACGAAAATCCGGCAACGCCGCGCAAGCATAGCCGGCACAGCTGCGCCGGGCGGCGATGCAGCGATACGCGGCACGCAGGAGCGGCATCGCGCCGGGCAGTTGCGCCAGCGCAACCAAAGGCCAGGCCCACCAGACACGCGATGCGAGAAAGATGACCGCGTCGGCGCCGCCATAGCGTTTCCCTTGCGCGGTGAGGACGCGCATTTCGCGAAGGAGCTCTTCCTGGGGGAGACCCAGCAAGTCGGCGACGCGCGGGTCCTGAAGCGGAGCAAGGGCAAAGCCGCGGGGCACGAGGATGCGCGCCATGCGGCGAGCGAGAGCGATGCAGAAGGCGCATTCGGCGTCGAAGAAGAGCCAGCCGGCGCGGGCGCGCCTTCCCTTGCTATCCGTCAGTTCAGAACAAAGAGAAATCATGGCCCACAAAAAAACGGGCTATCGCCCGTTCCTCCTTTACGACTTGCCAAGAATCTTGCGCATCTTGCCACGCATTTTCACGAGTCCCTTCAGTGCGCCCGGCGGCATGCGCAAGACCTCTTCGTAGAGGCCGCTCATGGCACGCAAGAACTCGAGCATGGTTTCCAGGCGCTGGCGCGTGTAGGCGTCGCCCTGGCCGTCGCTGCTGACCTCGGCAACACATTCCTGAAGAATGCGAAGCGTGGGATCAATCTCGCGGCGCTTGCGCTCTTCGGAGACGGTCCGGAAGATCTCCCAGACGTCCTTGAAGGTTTCGAAGTGATCGCGGCGGTCGCCCAGAACGTGGACGACGCGAACAATGCGCCATCCCTGGAGCTCGCGGAGGCTGTTGCTGACGTTGGAGCGGGCCACGGAGAGCGTTTTGGAGATTTCCTCGGCGTGGAGGGGCCGCGGGGAAAGGAACAGCAGGGCATGGACCTGAGCAACGGTGCGGTTGATGCCCCAGCGGGTGCCCATTTCGCCCCAGTGGAGGATGAACTTTTGCGCGACGGGGGTGAGGGTAGGCATTTTGTTTTCTCTAATTTCTGTCAAAACAGAATATACAGACATTTGTGTTGCTTGTCAAGGCCTATTTATGAGAAGCCGCGACCTTGCGGAACCTGCACATTCCAGGGGACTTGCGGACATTCTTTCGGGATCCTGGCAGAGGTGGCGACAAGGTCCTGGCAGGCGCTCTACGGAGATAAAACCGGCGAAGTGGCCGTGGAGACCAACTCGGGAACTTCGATGTGGATTATCGTTCCCTTCCCCTCGCGGCTGGAAATGTCCATGCGGAAGTCGCCGCCGTAAAGCACGCGCAGGCGCTCGTGGACATTGCTGAGGCCGATCCCTTCGTCATAGACGCGCGGGAGCCGGTCTTCGGTGATGCCCGCGCCGTTGTCTTCCACTTCGATGACCAGGCGGCTGGCTTGCGTTGACGTGCGGATGGAGATCTGTCCACCTGCGAGCTTGAGCGCCAGGCCGTGCTTTAAAGAATTTTCGACAATGGGCTGAAGGAGCATGCTGGGAACGAAGATGTCGAGGGTCTGCTCGTCGACGTGCTTGATAATTTCGAGGTTGTCGCGGCCGAAACGGGCCACCTCGATATCCAGGTAATCGTCAATGAACTCGAGTTCCTCGCGGAGGGGAACGTAGGTTTCGTGTTTGCGCAGCAGGCGGCGGAGAATGTTGCTGAGCTTGAGGACCACGCCGCGCGCCAGGTCGGGGTCGAAACGAATCAGGGAGGAGACGGTATTGAGCGTGTTGAACAAAAAGTGGGGATTGATTTGGCTGGAGAGCGCGTCCATGCGGGCTTTGAGAAGGAGCTGCTGGTGCTGCTCAAGGTTCATTTCGACGCGCGTGTTGTTCCAAATTTTGATGGGCACGGCGATGGCCATCACGGTGGCGAGAACAGCCGGCCCCAACTCCCAAACATGGCGCACGTCCACAACAAAAAGCCAAGAGGGCTTGGTGGCATGTACGAGCGCGACATGCGCGATTTCCAGGCCAACCGAGGCCATCAAAGGAAGCATTTCCCAGGAGAGCCGCGCGTGGCGGAACAATCGGAAGACGGCGCGGGGAATATTGAGAAAGGTAAACGGCCCGAAATTCCAGATTTCCTCCTTATTGGGAATGACCTGGCGAATCAATCCCCCCAGCAAGCCGGCGAAAGCGGCGGACGGAGTGGAGAGCCATTCATGATTGAAGAATGCGGGGAGGCTGACGAGCGAGCCTCCCATGGGCCCAACGACGCGCCCACCCAGCAAACCCAGCAGAAACGAACCCTCGAGCGACAGATCGGCAAACCGGTACGCCGGGCTGACCAGACGCAGCATCACGCCGATGGCCAGCGGCGGGGTCATAAATAGAAGGAGCTTCACTTTTTGGTCGGAATCGCGGATTTCGGTGAAGAGCACCTTGCGGAAGGCGGTCCAGCGCACCAGCATCGCGGCAAAGGAAGCTGCAACGCCCACCTTCAGAAGCAAGGTGAACAGGAGGTCTTTTCCGGAAGAAAGGGTGTCCATCGGCCGCGACACCTTAACGGTAGCCAAAGGCGCCGCGGATGTAAAGCGGCGTGCGCGAATCGCTGCTGCTATACTACGAAGGTGGCCCTGTGACGGAACGCATGATGAAGAAAAAAAAGACGCGGAGAAAGGAAGCGGCGGCGGTGAAGATTGTCGCGCAGGCCGCTCTGCCCACGCGTTTCGGCCGGTTCACGATCCTAGGATTGGAAGGGCGCGGCAAGGCGGAGACGGCGGTAGCGCTGGTTCGCGGGCGGCTGAATGGAAAGGGCGTTCCGGTGGTGCGCATTCATTCGCAATGTCTCACCGGAGACGTTCTGACGTCACGGAGATGCGACTGCCGGGCGCAGCTTGAGCTTTCCCTGCGCGCGATTGCGAAGGCGCCCTCGGGAGTTCTGCTCTATTTGCCGCAAGAGGGCCGGGGCATCGGTTTGATGAACAAGCTGAGAGCCTACGAATTGCAGGACCGCGGCATGGATACGGTGGAGGCCAACGAACGGCTGGGCTTTGCGGCCGACTCGCGCGATTACCGCTTTTGCGCTGAAGCGCTGCGGCGGCTGGGGGCGCGGCGCGTCCGGCTGCTTTCGAACAACCCGGACAAGGTGAAGCAGATCGAAAAGTTCGGCATCGAAGTGGTGGAACGGTTGCCCTGCCAGCCCAAAGTGCACCACGCCACGCGCTCTTACCTGCAAACGAAGAAAAGCAAGCTCGGCCATTTGCTGGCCGGGCTGTAAGCCTGAAATAGTCTGTTGCGAACCGCCGCCGACGAAATGAACGATTTCAAAGCGGTCCCCGGATTGGACGCGGGTTTGGTCCCAACGAGAGCGGGGAAGAATGTCCTGGTTGTATTCAATGGCGACGCGGCCGGCAGGGATACCAAGCTGAGCGAGCATTTCGCTCACGGAAAGTCCCGGTGGGACTTCACGAGACTCGCCATTGATGACAACCGTTACGGCAGCGTTCATGGCACCGGGGCTTTAAAGGAGCCGGAGCGGAGTTCCTCAATCACGCTGTGGTGCTGATCCTCGACGCGCTGCCGCAAGATCTCCTGAAGGTCCCCATCCGTATTGAGCACGTCGTAATAGCTGGTGGTGCGCCGATGAAGAAGGCGTCCGCCTGCGTAGACTGTGGTGTCAATGAACGGGTGGTCGGCGCCGCGGTCTTCGGTCTGAACGTGGTATAGAGTCCGCCCAACCTGCACGTTGGAGCTGTGTCCGAGGTTCATTCGCCGGTCCCTTCGATCGAGTTCAACCCGCAGCGACATCCAGAATCATTTGTGCGGCGCGCCCTATTTGACCGAGGACAGTCAGGCCGTTATTATACCTTGTGCGGAAATGAGCGGAAGTTTTCTCGATAGCTACACGCCGTTATTGATACATCTCCTGGCGGCCATGGGGCTGGCCGGAGCGCTGGTGATTGTTTCGAGCCTGGTGGGGTGGCGGCGGCCAAACCGGGCCAAGCAAGAAGCGTATGAGTGCGGCATGGAGCCGACGGGCGACGCGCGGGAACCCTTCTCGGTGAAATTTTATCTTGTGGCCATGGTCTTCATTTTGTTCGACGTCGAGGCCATCTTCCTGTACCCCTGGGCATACATCTTTCGCGAGCTGAGCTGGTTCGGTTTTGTGGAGATGCTGCTGTACATCGTGATGCTGCTGGCCGGCTACGTCTATTTGTGGAAGAAAGGCGCGCTCGACTGGAACCGCTAGCGGCCCGTTCGGCAATCGAAACCCCCATGACGGAGAAAGCGGAACTCGAACAGAACCCGACAGTACAAAGGCTGCGCGCGTGGAATCCGCGAGCAGTGAGTGAAGTACTGGAATTCCGCGGGGAAATCACAGTGCTTGTGCCGCGGGAGCTGCTGCTGGGCGCTGCGGAGCTGCTGTGCAACGACGCAGGCCTGCTGTTCAACTTCCTTTCCGACCTTACTTGCGTGGACCGCTTCCCCATCGAACCACGATTTGAATTGAACTACCACCTGCTCTCGATTCCGCGCCGGGAGAAGCTGCGGATGCGCCTGTGGGTGTCCGGCAGCGATCCGGTTGTCGCATCGCTGACGCCGGTGTGGCCGGGGATCAACTGGCACGAGCGTGAGACATTTGACTTGTTCGGCGTGCGATTCGAAGGGCATCCGGATTTGCGGCGCATCCTGATGCCACAGGATTGGGAAGGTTATCCCCTGCGCAAGGATTATCCCGTGGAAGGGTACCGCTGATGCCCACGACCGTGCAAACCGCCACCGGGCCGGCCCGGACGATGGTGCTGAACATGGGCCCGCAGCATCCTTCGACACACGGAGTCCTGCGCATCCTGCTGGAGTTGGACGGCGAAACGGTGGTGAAAGCCGAGCCGGACATCGGTTACCTGCACACGGGGATCGAAAAAAGCTGCGAATCAAAGACCTATTCACAGGTAATTACACTCACGGACCGCATTGATTATCTGGCGCCGCTATCGAACAACCTCTGCTACTGCCTGGCGGTGGAAAAGCTGCTCGGACTGCAAGTGCCCAAGCGCGCGCAAACGATTCGCGTGCTGCTGACGGAGCTGACGCGGATCGCGTCCCACCTGGTGTGGCTGGGAACGCACGCCATTGATCTGGGGGCGATGAGCGTGTTCCTTTACTGCTTCCGCGAGCGCGAAGAGATCCTGAAAATTCTGGAGATGGTTTCCGGGCAGCGGATGATGACGAGCTACTTCCGCATCGGGGGCCTGGCGCTGGAGCCTCCGGCGGGCTGGCTGGACAAGGTGCAGCGGTTCCTCAGCATGTTTCCCAGCCGACTGCAAGAATACGAAGACCTGCTGACGCAGAACCGCATCTGGATCGGGCGCACGAAGGGCGTCGGAATCCTCAGCGCGGAAGACGCGATAGCCATGGGCGTTACGGGGCCGACGCTGCGGGCTGCCGGCGTTCCGTACGACGTCCGGAAATTTTTCCCGTACTCGAGCTACGAAGAATTTGATTTCGAAGTGCCCACGACGACCGAAAGCGATTGCTATGCGCGGTACCTGCTGCGGGTGGCGGAAATGCGCGAGAGCCTGAAGATTGTCAAGCAGGCGATGACGAGAATCCCGCCGGAAGGCCCGATCCGGACGGACGCGCCGGGGATTGTGCCGCCGGAGCGCGAGAAGATGAAAACGGAGATGGAGGCGCTGATCTTCCATTTCAAGATCTTCACCGAGGGATTCTCTCCGCCGCCCGGCGAAGCCTACCAGACCATCGAATCGCCGCGCGGGGAGCTGGGCTTCTACGTGGCGAGCGATGGTTCGCCGAAGCCGCTGCGCGTGAAGGTGCGCGCGCCGTCGTTCGTGAACCTGCAGTCGCTGAGCCGGCTGACGGAAGGCCGGCTGATCGCCGACGTGATTGCCTGTATCGGGACGATTGATATTGTTCTGGGAGAAGTGGACCGGTAATGGACCTGCCAGCGCAGCTCGCCGCGAAATTCGGACAGCTTATCACCCGGTATCCCATCAAACGTTCGGCGCTGGTCCCCATGCTGCTTTATGCGCAGGACGAGTACGGCTACATCAGCGACGACATGATTGCCGAGATTGCCCGGCGGCTGGATTTGAATACGCTGCAGGTAACGGAAACGCTGGTGTATTACTCGATGCTGCGGCAGAAGCCCGCGGGGAAACACCACATCCAGATTTGCACCAATGTTTCCTGCATGCTGCGCGGCGGGAACC
>DASWCG010000009.1:0-1922 GCA_036390175.1 Candidatus Acidiferrales bacterium
TTCTTCGCCGATGTCTTCGTGCCAGACCGCGGTGTTTTGCGCGATGTAGGCCGCCAGCATGTGGATGCATTCTTCGGAGCGCAGGTCGATGACTTCAACACCATTCTCTCGCAGCCAATCGATGCCGCCGCGGAAATTCACCGACTCCCCGACAACCACGGCTCCGATGCCGAATTGGCGGATCAGACCGCTGCAATACCAGCACGGCGCGAGGGTTGTGACCATAATCTTGTCGCGATAACTTCTCTGACGGCCGGCTTTTCGAAAGGCGTCGGTCTCCCCATGTGCGGACGGATCGCCCTCCTGCACCCTCCGGTTGCGGCCCCTTCCGAGGAGTTTTCCTTCACCATCAAACAGCGCGGCGCCGATGGGAATTCCTCCTTCGCTGAGCCCGGCACGCGCCTCATCCACTGCAATCTTCAGCATCGCAAGGTATTTTTCCCGGCCCTTTTCAGTTTCCGCGCCCATTGTAAATTCCCTTGTTTCCCTGGGCCCTGGCTTCATCTTGTAACGCTCGTCATCGGAAACATCCAGTTCAACAGGGTGTGTGTGGGCCAGTACAGAAGGGCGACCGCGCCGATGAAAACCATGGCGAGATGCAAAGGAGCTGGGCCCCAGGCGCGATGCCAGAGAGGATCTCGATACGCGTAGTTCATGTTCAGCTCGGGAGACAAAAATCGCGAGACGATGAAAAGTCCGGCTGCAATCGCCGCTTGCAACGCAAGCGCGCGACGATCGTATCCTACCTTGCGCATCGCCGAGAGCAGCACGAGAGGCAGTCCGATGTGAAAGGTCGAAAGCAATCGCGCCCAGACGGGGAACCGCGTGTCCCACATGTATTCCGTGCCGCCCACCAGGAATCGTCCAGTGGCCAGCCGCCAGCCGACGTCAATGGCCCAAAGGATCCCGGCCGCCAGCGAACTCACCGCCTGACTGGACACCAGCAACGAACTGCCCCACCACAATCCCGCGCAACCGAGAATGACCGCGATGTCGCATAAGTGCAGCAGATTGGTCCACCCCCATATTCGGATGTAGGCCGGCAGCCACACCACCATCCATAGCAATCCCACCCAGCGCAACACCGGCAACGCGCTTGTGCCCGCGCTCATGGTCTTTTCCCCCGGTTCGAATCCGGCCAAGCCTACCACATGCGCCCGGCCCCGATCCCGGATGCTCGATCCCTTTCCAACCAATGGGAATGCGTCCATGCCACGGCGCTCAGCGTACTCCAATATGGAGCTTGGCGTTGGGCGCGTGAATTCCTAGGATGATGGTCTATGAGCGGACATCTGGGCTGCGAAGCCGCACGAAAGGATTCGATTCTTGCATGGCTTCGGCAACGCGAGGACGAAATGGCGGCGCTGCTGTCCGAGCTAGTTGCCATCCCCACGGAGAATCCGCCGGGGAGGAATTATCCGGCTTGCGCCGCTCTGCTGGAGAGGCGCCTGCGAAACTTTGGCCTCGATTGCGAACGTTTTGAGCCTGCCGGCCTGGAAAAAAAGAACGGCGAATCTCCCCCCTGTCTGCTTGCTTGTTACGGCCGTGGAAAACGCACGCTGTATTTTCACGGACATTACGACGTGGTTCCCGCGCAATCGGCGCAGCAATTTGAGCCGGTTCGCAAGGAGCATTTTTTGTTTGGCCGCGGCTCGTGCGACATGAAAGGCGGGATCGTCGCCATGCTCTACGCAATTCTCGCGCTGAAGGAATGCGGCGCGGAGCTGAATGGCAGAGCCGGCTTGATGCTGGTTCCCAACGAGGAGACGGGAGGCGCGGATGGCTCAGCATGGCTTGCGCAGCAAGGGCTGCTGGGCTGCAATGGCATCGGGATGCTTCTGGCGGAGCCGACGAGCGGGGTGGTGTGGAACGCAAACCGCGGCGCGATTTCGCTGCGTGTGCAGGTCTTCGGGAAGTCCGCG
>DASWCG010000010.1:0-3678 GCA_036390175.1 Candidatus Acidiferrales bacterium
GGCGCGATTTCGCGAACCAGCTCGTCGAAATGGCGGTCAAGATGGGCACTGCGGTTGAAGACGCCGCCCGTCTTCGCCAGAAAAAATGGTTCGTTTTGCAAATTAAGGCGTTCAACCACCCTCTTGACGAAACCTGCGAGCTCTTCGGCCGCGGATCGCAGGAGGCCCCGAGCGGACTCGTCGCCCTCATTTGCGGCTTTCGCAACGATGGGGAAAATTTTCGTCAGGACGCCGTCGGGATGGGCGCGAATTTGGGCCTGCAGCTCAATCCAATTGCATTTGAATGCATCGAGAATCTCGTTCGCAAGATAGGAATTCTCCCCAGCACGGCCCTGCGACAAACAGAGGATCATCGCCTTTCTGCCGACATCGTAGGCGCTTCCCGGATCACCGAGCACAGGACCGAACCCTCCTTCACGGGCAAGGGTACCGCAGGCATCTCTGCCGATCACAGCGGAACCGGTTCCGGCTATGGCCACGAGACTAGGCGATTCCCCGGTTGCGGAAAGGGCCATGCTCAGGTCAGTGTCTACAAAAATGGTAGCGCTCGGGAACTTGATTTGTAATCGCCGGTGAAATTCCGGAATAGCCGTCGCCAGACCGGCGCCAGCAATTGCGCCGCAAACACTCGCAACATCCATCGCGGATTTGCCACCGCTTTCGAGGGCTTTGTCCATGGCTTCAACCAAAGCGGCATAAGCAAAATCCAACGGAACTCGCGAAGGATTGGACGGACCGGATCGCGAACGCGCGAGAATCGCGCCGGATTCGTCCATCAGGACGCAATCCGTCTTCGTGCCCCCGCCATCAAATCCCAGAACGTAGCGCATGGGAAAAGCATATGCGAGAACGCTCAACAATCGTAGCGCCGAGTGCGGCGTAATTGCGCAAATCGGAAAAGTTCGGCAAGTGTTGTGATCCCGCCCGCATTCCGCAGAGTTTTCTTGACGCGGCTGCACCTCGCCACTATCCTCGACGCACTTTTCCGCAGCATCCAAGGCACGGCGGAAAGAATACTCGATGCGCATCCATCCGCTCGATCTTGCCATTGTCATAGCCTACTTGCTCGGCGTTACCGCGCTGGGGATGCGCTTCCGCCGTGGCCAGCAAAATGCCACCGACTATTTTTTGGGCGGCCGCAGTGCGCCGTGGTGGGCGCTGGCGTTCTCGATCGTCGCAACGGAAACCTCAACACTTACGATCATCGGCACGCCCGCCATCGCCTACGGCGGGAACCTCACCTTCCTCCAACTCGTCTTCGGCTACCTCATCGGCCGCGTGCTGATTGTTTTATTGCTTCTCCCCGGATATTTTCGCGGTGAGTTTTTCACCGCCTACGCGCTGATCGAAAAGCGCTTTGGCGAACGCATGCGCGCGGTTGCAGCCAGCACTTTCCTAATCACGAGGGCAATTGCCGAAGGCGTGCGCGTCTCGGCAATCGCCCTCGTAGTGAGCGTGGTGCTTGGAACATCGGAGAAGCTCGCGGTCGTCATTGTCATCGCGCTCACGGTCCTCTACACCTTCGAAGGCGGGATGAAGGCGGTGATTTGGACCGACGTCGCGCAGTTGCTGCTCTATCTGACCGGAAGCGCGGTGACATTTTTCGTTTTGCTGCACCGCATCCCTGGCGGCTGGAGCGAAGTGACGCAAGTAGCCGCCGTGGCGGGCCACAAATTGCAAGTTCTCGATTTTTCCTGGAATCTTGCCACCAAATATACATTCTGGTCCGGATTGATCGGCGGCGCGTTTCTCACCATGGCCAGCCATGGCACGGACCAAATCATTGTGCAGCGTCTGCTGGCCGCGAAGAGCGAGCGAGACAGCCGGCGGGCGCTGCTCGCGAGCGGCGGCATCGTTCTATTCCAGTTCACCGTGTTTCTGCTGATTGGCGTGCTGCTCTTCGTGTTCGCGCAGCACTCACCCTTGCTAACGCCCGGCGAACGCACCGACCGCATCCTCCCGCTTTTTCTCGTACGCGAAATGCCCGTGGGACTTGCAGGTCTGCTGCTCGCTTCGATTGTGGCCGTGGCCATGTCCAACGCCAGCGGGTCGCTCAATTCCCTTGCCGCTTCGAGCGTGCTTGATTTTTCAATGCTGCGTGGACGGACTGCCGATCCGGCCCAGTTTCTGCGGCTCTCCCGTGGCATGACGCTCTTCTGGGGTATGGTCCTGATGGGTTTCGGCCTCGTGAAATGGGGGCCGCTTCTGGAGGCGGGCTTAACGGTCGCGTCGCTGCCGTTCGGCAGTTTGCTTGGTCTCTTCTTGCTGGGCACGCTGGATCGTGCCGCGAATGCGCGCGGCGCGTTAGCTGGAATGATTGCTGGCTTGGCCACAATTCTATGTGTATTTCGATTTACGAACGTGGCGTTTACGTGGTACGTGATGATTGGGGCGATCGTCACCTTTGTTGTCGGCTGGATGGTGAGCCGAATCTCGCGGCGGTAGAGGCGCGGCACTTCGCGCACTTGCGCGTGAAAGTGAGGATAATTGAAGGAAGAACGTTTGGAGCTGGTGCGCGGGCTGGGCGCGTGGGCGTCCGCGGCCATCGTTGTCGGCACGATGATTGGCACAGGGATTTTCCTGAAGCCCGCGGAAATGGCGCGCGAAGGCCGCAGCGTCTCCGTCGTTTTCGCGGCCTGGATCATCGGCGCGATTCTCTCCATCTTTGGCGCGTTTTCCTTCGCCGAATTGGGCTCGATGATTCCGGAAGCCGGCGGCGAATACGCCTATCTGCGCCGCGGCTTCGGACCCGTCTACGGTTTTCTCTTCGGATGGATGCATTCGATCGTCGGACGCCCCAGCTCGCTCGCCTCCATCTCCGCCGGGATGATGCGATTCCTCAGTTTTCTTCTCCCGGTCATCGCCGTTCCGCTGTTCACGGTTCACATCGCCATTCCTGGTTTCACCGGCTGGATCAAGCCCTACGATTTCGTCTTCACCTGGGCGCAGCCGCTGGCCGTCGTTTGGCTGCTCATCATGACCGGCGTGAATTATCTGGGCGTGCGGCTGGGCGGCGCGGTCCAGGTTTTTTTGACCACCATCAAGATCACCTCCGTCGCGGTAGTGATTGGTGTGGCGTTTTTTGCGCCGGCGAGCACGCAGGCCAGCGGTGTGCAACCGTTCTGGCCAGCGGCGGGAACCAGTGGCGGCGCGATTTTCAGCGCTTTTCTTGCGGCGCTAGCGGCCGCTTTGTGGGCCTACGACGGATGGGAGGACCTGAACCTGGTCGGCTCCGAAGTGGAAAACCCACAGAAAAATTTCCCGCGCGCGCTGGTCGGCGGAGTCGGATTTGTCGCCGTGATTTATCTGCTCTTCACCGCGGCGTGCTTGAATGTGCTGCCGTTCGAGACGGTGGCCGCATCGCCGCACATTGCATCCGATGTTGTGCAGCACATCAAAGGGGTCACCGCCGCTGGCTGGATCACTTTCGCGATGGTCATCTCCGCCTTGGGCTCCATGAATTCCTCGGTGCTGAGCGGAGCGCGCGTGGGCTATGCCATGGCCCGCGACGGAATTTTCTTTCGAATCGCCGGCGGTATCCATCCGAAATTCCGCACTCCCGGCCGCTCGCTGATTTTCCAGGGCGTGCTGGCAAGCTTGATGGCGCTGACGGGAACCTTCGAAGAACTGACCAATCTTTTTATTTTTGCCGCTTGGATCTTCTATGGTTCCGCCGTC
>DASWCG010000011.1:0-3145 GCA_036390175.1 Candidatus Acidiferrales bacterium
GACCATGCGCACGGAGAGCACGTCGGTGGTCGTGGTCTTCTGGACTTCCTCGCGCAGCTCACCAGTTAGTTGGTAAAGCCGCTCGACCCCTTCGCGGAATTCCTTCTCGTTTTGCCGCAAAATGGTTCGTTTTGCGGCAGCGTCCTGGGGGTTCGTGCGGATTTCTGCTGGGTTTCGGGTCTCTGCCGGCTGCGGTGGTGGCGGCGGGATAATGGGTCTTTGGGCGAATAGCAATACGTCCGCGACCGCCAGAGAGCCGGCCGCCACGGCCATCGTCATGACAAGCGCGCGCCTCGTTTCAAGCATACCGGCCTCCTCATTGGAGAGTTCATCGCGGGAGTAGTTAGTGCCTCGCAAATAGCAGGAAAAGAGACGCCGCGGCTAGCCCCGCGAGGAGCAATCCTGCGAGGATGCGGAAAACCAGGGAAGCGGGAACCGCGGGAACGGGCCCGGGCGGCCTCTTGGGAGGAAACGGCGGATCCAGTACGCCCACGCCGGTTCGTTTGCGCGGAGGCCCGCCACCGCGGGCGGAGAAGGCCTGCGGGTCAAGTTCATATTCGTTTTCGGCGAAGTCGTAAGACACAGGAAAATGCTACTCCGTTGCCGAGAAACTGTCTAGAAAAGCCGGAAGACAGCTTCAACGGTGACCCATGCCGGAACAGCGTGGCGCGCGGCATCATACGCCGGAACAAATTTCCAGCCGCGAATGGCGTGCTCGGCCCGCTCATCAAGACCTAGCCCGATTCCCTGGATGATACGGATTTGCGAGGCGCGCCCGTCGGCGCCTACCAAAACCCGCAGCGTCACCTTTCCTTGTAGCTTTGCCTCGCGCGCTTCGTCCGTGTATTGCGGATCGGGGCAATACGCGCAGCTAGGGAGCGTAACGCCGCCCCGGTGTCTGGATTGGGATTCACCTTCGCCACCGGGGCCATCGCGTGGGCCATCGCCCATGGTTTTTCCATCACGGCTGCCGATCGTGTCGGAATCGCCCGGTCCTGGCGAGTTCGTCTCTTCCTTCATCCACGGCAGACCGATTTTATTAACCGTGGTCAGGACTGGCGCTGCGGCCGGGTCGAATATCGTCGGCGGCACTGGCATGTGTTCTTCCTGTTTGGGCGGGAGCGATGGCCGGACTATCTGAATGGAAACAAGCGGCGCCAAATTTCCCGCGGTCGTGGGAATCGGCACTTGGCCTCCTCCGCTGCCACCTCCCGGATCAGGAGCGTGGCCCCTGCTCGGCGCAAACAAGTGCGATGGAAACTCAAGACCTCTCAGTACTTTCGTTGTTTCATTGTCTGGGTCTTTAACCGTCTTAAAGGGATGTGCGGCGATCAGCGCCAGCGCTAGGATTATTGCCGCATGCGTTAGGAGAGAAAAGCCCTGTGCGCGGCTCGAATGTGCCGAGCTGCCAAAACGCAAAAGATGCAATGGCTCGCCATTTGCCGAACTCAATTTCCATTTCGCGGGAGTTAGCACATCCCGCAAATTTCCCCGAACGCGTTGAATTAAATTGTCTCTTGAAGTTGCAACGGACTGCACAGAACGAAAGAAGGATTCCCGCATGGGTGGGCCTCCGCACCCGCCTCAATTTTGCAAACAACCCTCGACGAGTCGGGCGTCGAACGCCTTGTGAGAATCATCGAAAAGTGAAATGGTTGCTTGAACGGGCGACGAATCAGGAATTTGTATCGGCAAGCCAGGAAACTCGCGGAATGCGCTCCCAGCGTTTATTTTCCAGAAAGCTGGAAGCGAAATCAGTACAAGCGGAAAGTGACTTCGATCGGTACCAGTGTGCGAACCGGCTGACCACTCGGGCCGACCGCAGGCTTGCAGCGCCATGTTTTCACGGCCGCTACTGCGTTTTCATCCAGCCCCATCCCAACACCCTTCACTACCTTGATGTTGGTGACTTTGCCGTCCAGGTTAATGATTCCCTCGACCACTACCGCGCCCTGATATTTCGTCTTGCGTGCGGCGTCCGAATACTCCGGGGACGGTGCATAGAAGCAGCTAGGCGTTCCAACTCCATTCACTCCAGCGCGGAAAACTCCTCCACCCGTGCCGCCACCTTCGCCAGGACCCAGGCCTCCCCCGGAGCCACTCCCGATGCCAGTGCCATTGCCATTCCCGAGAGAATCCGTGACACTCTTGGCCAGCGGATCGCCGAAGTTCGCCATATTAATATTAGAAACCTTCAAGTCTGGCGGACCGAGCAGCGAGGGGTCCATCGCCAGCTTAGGATTCAGATTCTGAATCTTTGCTTGAGGGGGCGTGAACTGCGTCCACTGGAACTTGGGCAGTTTTCCCTTCGAGGTCGGGGTCAACGTGTGGTTGTTTCCCCCGCCACCGCCGCCAGCCTTGTCATTACCAGCCGGCAGCTTCGCCATATAGGGCGAAATGTCCAGCGGCGTGACGTTAACCTGCTTGTTCTTTGCTTCAGTCGAGGCGGGCAGGACATTCGTGAATATCGGTATCACCAGCAGACCGATTGCGGCAATGTGCAAGCCTACTGCGAGCGCCTGGCTCGTGCCAAAGTTCTCGTCCTTCGACCAGATGTCTTTCACTTTTATCGGCCGAATTCCAGGTGGCAGCGGCGGCTGCTTCGGAGGCGAGAAAAAATCCCTGATTCGGCCGCCGAATCCGCCGAAATTCGCCCCCCAGGCCACCGTCAGCCTGCTGTTCACCTGCCTTCTAGACGCCGGGCGAGGGCGCAAAAATTCCGCCAGGTTGCCCATGACTCCCGAACCGAAAGTTGTCTGCGTGAAAGGCGCATCTTTGCGCTCGCGCACTTTGATAGGCCGCTCGACCAGGAACTGCCTCAGGTTCGACCAAAAATTATCGGGGATGAGAATATCGGGCTTGGTGAACTTGGGCACCGCCGAAGCCGGTACCGGAACCGCGGGCTTTCGGCCCGGGGAAGACACTCTGGGTTTTGTAATTTCAGGCGGTAGAAGATTGATAAAATTGCCCGGCACCGTTTACCTCTTTAGTTTAGACGCAAATTCCCCACGTTCGGTGTACCTGACCGGTATGATTCGCGCTGGCCGGGAAAGGTTGCGCGCCCCAAGCGGCTGACACCGACTGCCATTCATTGTAACATACGTGCTTACTTTGCTTTCCGATGTTTCCCGTCGTACACCTGGAC
>DASWCG010000012.1:0-2724 GCA_036390175.1 Candidatus Acidiferrales bacterium
GAACCGGCGTCTTCCTTCTCCGTATCCGCGCCTGCGTCGCCCGTGCCGGCAGCGAATGCCCCGGAACCATCCGCGCCCGTTGCGCGGCCTGATCCGCCTGCGCAACCTCAGCCTGAACCCGCGCCGGCGCAACCGGCAGCGGCACCCATCCGGCCCGTCAATGACAGGGCCACCTGGGAGAAACCTAACCCGGGCGGTGTTCGCCGAGCGCCTCTGATAGAAGTCTTTGGCGGCTACGCCTTTGCGCGTCTGGACGGCGGCGGCGGAACTGCGACCAACTTAAACGGCGCACTGGGGTCGTTTGGCTGGAATTTCAAACCTTGGCTGCAGCTCGTCGCGGACAGCAGCTACAGCGTCGTAACGGTTGGCACCACCAAGAATGTCCTTTATGGAAATCATTTCGGGCCGCGTTACTTCCACCATGGCCGAAATCGCTGGGGCGCGACCCCGTTTGTCGAGGGCCTGATTGGCGGTTCTCGCGCAGACACCACCATTAGCGGCGTCGGCGGCTACACAACTTCCGCGAACTGTTTGTCGTACAAAGTAGGTGGCGGATTGGATCTCCATCCATCCCGTCACTGGGAAATCCGTTTGTTCGACGTTGACTACTACCGGACCTCGTTCGGCACCAACGTTCAACAGAACAACTACTGGGTCTCCACCGGTATCGTCCTCCATCTCTTCGGAGGACGCTCCTACTAACGGCCCGAATCGGCGTATCCACTTGTAGACGCGGCCTTTTAGGGCCGCGCTCTCCTTGCTAATCTCAAATGCGCGGCTCACGGCTGGACACCCCCGTAAACGGGAATCGCGCCCCGCGAAACATTCTTGTAAACCACGCCGCCCTTCATCACGAATACCACTCGCCGCACCGCCGTGATGTCTTTCACCGGATCGCCGTCCAGCGCGATGATGTCCGCTTGCAGCCCCGGCGCAATGCTCCCGATCTGGTCCGCCATTCCCAGCGCCTCCGCCCCCAGGGAGTTAGCCGAGACCATCGCCGCCATGGGGTCCACTCCGCCGTCGCGCACGCGGTCAATGAAATCCTCCGCGTTGCGCCCGTGCGCGCCTGCCACCGCGTCCGTCCCGAACACAATTTTTAGCCCAGGAGTTTTCATCGCATGTTGCACCAGCTCGTGGTTCATCGGCAGGATCTTCTCCATCGCCGCAAACCCTTCTGCCGTATACCCGGGCGTGCCCAGATACTGTTCCTTGTGCAGCAAGTAGTTCTCGATGATCAGTCCGGCCTGCGGATCCAGATACGTGCCCTTCTCAGCCATCAACTTCAAATCATCGTCCGTCGCCAACGTGCCGTGCTCGATCTCTGTGCACCCGGCAAGAGTCGCCGCGCGCACCGCATCCTTATAAGCATGCACTAGCGTGCGCAGGCCCAGCTTCTTCGCTTCATCGCACGCCGCGTTCAATTGCTCCTGCGAAAGCGTCATCCCCCCGCCCTGCCGGATGCTCTGTGACGCAAAGATTTTGATCACGTCCGCGCCCGCTTCCTTCTGTTTCCGCACGTACGCCCGGATTTCATCCGGCGTCCCTGACTTCTCGCCTTGCCCAAACAGCGGCTCCACGGCCGTAAGGATCCGCGGCCCGGCCAGCATTCCTTTCGCGATGGCCTCGCGGAGCGGAATATCATTGGGCGAGCCCACGCTTTGCACGGTCGTGAAGCCCGCCATCAGCGTCACCCATGCGTTCGACGCCGATTTATAGGCGTCCTCTTGCGTTGTTCCTCCCATGCCCACATTTTTTCCGTCCTTGCCGAAGTTCCAGGTGATGTGCACATGCGCGTCAATCCATCCCGGCAGCACCGTCAGCCCGCGCAGGTCGTAGTCCGCGGGCCCGGCCCCCGGGTGAACTTTTGTCTCCATCGCCGCAATTTTCGCGCCTTCCACCACGATGCGCGTGTCGTGCAGCACGCGCCCCTTGCCATCCAGCATCGTGCTCGCCGCAATCACAATCCGCTTGTTCTGCGCGGGCGCCTGCGCAGAAACTCGTTGCCCCGCACCCCACACGCCTGCTATCCCGAGAACGCCGAGAATGCTCGCAATAATCTTCCCGGATCGCATCATCGTCCCCTCCTCCATTCGGTCGAACAAGCTGTTGCGCCGCTCGCACGAACGCTCGAATTGTGCCACAGCCTTGTATGTTTTTTTGACTCATCCTATCCATACGGCGGCGCCATCCCGGTCGTGTAGCCTCGGGCTTTAGCCCGGCCTCTTTCTTTCTCGTCACTTCTGCAGTGCCCATCCAGCGGCTTCTTGCCGGTCGAAGGATTGCCTGCCGGCTGTGAATATTATTTTTTCGCTTATCGGTCCGGGGAGTGTATGATTCTTTAAATTCTTAGGTCTAGCTGACGGCAAGAAACGCCCATGTTTGTTCGCATCCTAGCCCGCCTCGTTTTCACTCCGTTTTATCTCTGTGGTCTTTTCCTGGGCCAACCCGTCTTTGGGCAACAACCCTCCTCGGACCTTGCCCCTAGCCCCGCGGGCGCAACTGCGCCGACGCTGGCGAGCGAAAGCAGCTCCTCAGTCGACCTTGATATTTATCTTCAAGCGCCAGACTCCGTTAGTTTGGAAGAACCGGCGGCGCTGACATTGGTCACCGCGGCAGGGCAACTCTATCGGCAAGGAACAACCAGGAACGGCCACCTGCGGTGGAATGAACTAGCTCCGATGCAATACGGAATTCAGGTAGTGGCTCCAGGATTTGAGCCTG
>DASWCG010000013.1:0-4620 GCA_036390175.1 Candidatus Acidiferrales bacterium
GACGGTCCGGGAAAAGGATGGCGTTCGCAATCAGAATTCCGAAAATTGCGCCGGAGGCGCCGATGGTGGGAGTGACGGAAGGCGCGCTTCCCCAAAAAATGGGGATGGTTTTGACAATCACATTGATCAGGCCCGCCCCAACCCCGCAGAGAAAGAAATACTGGTAGAACCTCCGCTTGCCCCAGATTTGCTCGAGGTCCCGGCCAAACATCCACAGCATCAGCATGTTGATGAGCAAGTGCCAGATGCCGCCGTGGAGAAACATGTAAGTGAAAGGCTGCCAGATGTGCAGTCCCTGGGTGACGGCGATGGGAACCAAACCGAAATGCCAGTTCAGCCATCCATAGGCGTAAGGGCGAATCAAGAGGGCGAACGTCTGCACGAGAAACACGCCCGCGCACGCCAACACAATGACTTTCACGCCGGGCGTGATGAAGCCGCTCCAGTTAAACCGATAGCCGCGTGAGCGGTAGAACGATCCCATATTCCGCCAGTTTACGGCGGAGGAGGGGGAGAGTCAAAAGGGCGGATTAATCGAGTTTCTTCCGGGCGAAGACGAACAGCGACGCGCACAGCAGCAGGAACATGATCACGCCGAAGAGGTGCGCTTGCCAGGTCATAACCGCTGTACTGCCGGGTGGTGGGGGAGCGAGCGACCTCAAGATCTTCGGACCGAACGCAAAGAGGTCGGCGCGCCAGGGGAGATGCAGCAAAGAGACCAGCCATCGAGGGCTATGCGTAGAAATCTCCGGGTCCTGGAACAGGTTGATGATGATACCGAGCAAACCGAAAACGCCGCCGGCGGCAATTAGCCCGCTGGAGTAAAGAGCGCCGGGGCTGGCTTCGCTTTCATCCTTCTTCTTTGTGGTTGCTTCGACGAGGACACGAACGAGGCCGCCAGCGAACATTGTGGCGGTTGTCGCGATGGAAAGGTACGAGCCCGTGGCAAATGCCAGCGAACGGACCCCGAGAATCTCCACGGCGATGACCAAGGCCACACCCATCAACACCAGATGCCAAGGCAAACGTTGATTGAGGATGCCGTTAATCACCGTGGCCATGAGGCGCGCCTGCGGTGCCGGAGCTTTGTCGCTCCCGATCCCCTGCGCCCACTGAAACTCGATCCGTTTGGTCCCCGGGTCATATAGATACTCGCCGTCCGGAACTTCATGCGATCCCAGGGAATTGATTAGGACGTAGTTTTTGTTCTTGTACCTGAAGGTATCTCGCTCGATCTTCACACCCGAAGGCAATGCCTGGATATTGACGGGAATCGGTGTGGGCAGGTATCTCTCCAGGCCCTTATTCATCAGGTTCAGAGTCGCTCCGATCGCGACAGTGGACACCGTGACGCCCACGAGCAGCCCCATCTGCTGCCAGAACGGTGTTGCGCCAACGAGATAACCTGTCTTGAGATCCTGCGAGGTGGCGCCGGCGATGGCTGCGGCGATGCAAACCACGCCCCCGATCATCAGCGCGAGCACTGCATAGTTCGGCGCGGTCCATCCTGCCAGGAAGAAAATAGCGCAGGTGGCCATCAAAGTGGCGATGCTCATCCCGCTCACCGGATTCGACGAGTTACCGAGAAGGCCGCTGATGCGCGCGGCCACGGTAACAAACAGAAAGCCGAACACGGTGACGAACACGCCCGCAAATAGATTCTGATACCAGCGAGTCGCTGCGCCTTCCATGGGATGAAATGTCAACAGCACCCAAATCATGGCGATGATCACGACGGACCCCATGATCACCCAGCGCATGGGCATGTCGCGGTCGATTCGGCTGGAAGCGGCGGATTGCCCTGTGCCTTTCGCCCGCACGTCTTTCAGTCCTGCGCGCAGCGCGGAAATAATTGTAGGCATGGTGCGCAGCAGCGTGATCAGTCCTGCGGCGGCCACCGCGCCTGCACCCATCGGGCGGATGTAGCTTCGCCAGATGTCATCCGGCGTCATTTGCGGGATGGGAATGGTGGATGGATAGATCGGTGTGTTGCCGGCAAGTTGTCCATAAAACTTGATGGCAGGCATCATCACCAGCCACGAGATGATGCCGCCGGCGAAGAGAATGCCGGAGACCCTGGGGCCGATGATATAGCCGACGCCGAGATACTCGGAAGTGATGTTCGCGCGAAAGCTTGCTCCGGGGAACCAGGTTGGACGAGCCTCGGGCTGTTCGGTCCAAGCGAGGACCGTTTTCATCAGGAATGTGTAAACGCCGCCGAGGCCGAGCCCCCAAAAGACGCGCCCGGCGAACGAGCCGCCGCGTTCGCCTGCGACCAGTACATCCGCGCAAGCGGTGCCTTCGGGAAATGCCAGGTTGCCGTGTTCTTTGACGATGAGCTGCCGCCGCAGCGGCACCATAAACAACACGCCTAGCCATCCGCCGAGCAACGCCAGCGGAAAGATTCGCCAGAACGTGAACTCCGAGCCGAACCCGAGAAAGATCAGCGCGGGAATCGTGAACATCACCCCGGCGGCGAGCGACTCCCCGGCGGAACCCGTGGTCTGCACGATATTGTTTTCGAGAATGGTCGAGCGTCCAAAGGCCCGGAGGATACTGATGGACAAAACGGAAATGGGAATCGACGCAGAGACCGTAAGCCCCGCACGCAGGCCGACATACACCGTGACGGCGCCAAACAAAAGCCCGAAAAGCGCGCCAAGGATGACGGCGCGGACGGAGAATTCCGTAGGGCTTTCGTAGGCGGGGATGTAGGTGCGGAACTCCCCCGGCGGCGCGGTGGAACTCCAGGGCTTCGTGCTCACGATGCACCTCCGTCGTTCGGCGGTCGCGGCCGGATAGCGGGACGGCGTTCAGCCCGGCGCGGCGGGATTATGCCTTAGTCGGCGGGCGCGCGAAAGCAGAATGTCGCCGCGGAGCTTGACCGGAAAACGCGATGATGCGGATGGCCATTTCTGCGCAGGGCCCGGCGCTAGCGGCGAAACCGGAGGGCGCGAACCGATAAAGCCTGACGGGCACTCCCGGCCAGGAATGCCGCAAAGCAGCACGCCAAGATCGAGTGGCTTAGCGAAGCGCCGAAGTATTGCCAGAACGCCGCGTGCGGACCGGGATAGTCGGACGCGAAAAGCAGCGTCAACATAAATAAGAGTCCAAAGGCGCTCGCCACACGCACCCACACGCCCAGCACCAGCGCTAAACCGATGGCCAGCTCCCCGTAGGCAACCAGGAACGCGATGGCTGTCCCGTGCGGCAAAACAAAATTCTTCAGCACCGGCGCCATAAAAGGATACGCGCTTCCCTCCAGAAAGCGGTTAATCCACCATTGAAATCCTCCGCCCAAAGTGAACTTTGTACCGAACACTTTGTACTCGGCGAAAATGAGAAAGAAAATGCCTACGGCAATGCGCAGAGCGGCGAGCGCGAGGGCATTGCGGTCGTTCGCGGAGGAAGCGGAAGAAGGCGTTTCCATCGTGGTTCTCCTCAGGCAGAAGGCCCTGCCGGCACGGCCGTTTGGCGCGGGCAGGCGTATACCAGCGAGGTGGCATGAAGCAAGGGCCACAATGAGGCGCGCAAACTACGTGGGGCAAACTGAACAGCTTCCCCGAGCAGTGCGGCAAGCTCTTGCTGCGAAAGAACGCGGCGATAGAGGTCCGCGCGCCACGCGTGCGAATAACCTTCATACGCCGGCGTGGCGCTCCGGGCCATTGCCATCAGGCTGTCCCACAGGGAGCGCGAGCGCAGCAGGCGCTTTCGGCCGGCGCGTTCGCGCGTCAGCTCCAGCGCCGATTCAGGCGTTGCTCCGCTCGCTTCGATGAGCACGGCCGTGCATTCCTCCGCGCGAAATTCCCGGGAAGGATCATCATCGGGAAACTGCGAGAGCACGGACGCCAATTCGCCGGCGGTCGCGTCAAATCCCGGCCACCAGTAGCGGAAAGAATGATAGACCAGCGTGCCGGCGCGGAAAACCTGCTGCACGCGTCCCGGGTTCTTCCCCGTGACGCTGACCACCATGTCGGCCAATTCGTGCAGACGGAAGGTCTGCTTCACCAGGGGCCGGACGCTGACGTAACCCGCCTCTTCTTCGGTGTAGCGAACGGGAATCGTCTCGGGAAGCGGCACAGTCAGGAGGCGCGTGAAAGGCGCTCGCGGACGCGGTCGCTCAGCGCTTTGCCGTCCACAGTTTTGCCTTCCAGGAGAGCCTTTGCCGCTTTGACGACCGCGCCCATCTGCTTTGGCGAATTCGCTTTCGTTTCGGCAATGGCGCGCTCGATAGCCTGATCCATTTCCGCCGCAGTCGGCGCGGAGGGCAGATAGGCTTCGATGAAGGCAATCTCTTTGGTTTCTTTCTCGGCGAGCTCCGGACGGCCGCCCTTGGTGAACATCTCGATGGATTCGCGGCGCTGCTTGATCAACGTCTGCAGCACCTGCAGGACCTCGCCTTCTTCCAGAGGGCGGATTTTTTCGACCTCTTTGTTTTTCAGCGCGGATTTCATCATGCGCAGGACGCTGAGGCGGAGTTCCTCCTTGGCCTTCATAGCCCGGGTCAAGTCTTCTTGAATGCGCTGCACGAGTCCCATTATTTGGCGGGTCCTCTCCACTATAGCACAGCGCGCAGCCGCATTTGACAGTCCGGCGGCCACCCACTAGGCTTGTGCCCTC
>DASWCG010000014.1:0-3774 GCA_036390175.1 Candidatus Acidiferrales bacterium
GTTCTTGCATCAGTTTGCGATTCGTTCAGTGCGGGCGGCCGGAGGAGGGGTGGGAAGACGGCGCCGGAGCAGGGGAGGGAGAGGACGAATGCCCCATTCCGCTGCCGCTCGAATGCGTGCCACTGTCTGCACCGCTGGTCCTGCCACCGCTTCTGCCACTCGAATGCGTGCCACTGTCTGCACCGCTGGTCCCGCCACTGCTTCTGCCACTCGAACCGCCGTGTTCGCCACTGGATCCATGCGACGGCGCCGGCGGGGGAGCCATGTTGCGCGCTGGCGGCGGCGTTGCGCCGCGCGTCGCAGAAGGCGCAACTGGAATACGCGGAGTTGAGGCATTCGAAGTTGATGCCGGAGTTCCTGGGTTTGCGCTGCCGGCATGCTCGCTTGCCGCAGCTTCGGTCTTCCCACTTTCCACGCGAACTTCCTTCTCGCCCAAAGTGCGCTGAGTTGCCGGGTTGTTCGTATTCACAAAGCGGTGATCCTTGGGGTCGTAAACGATCGAAGAATCCTTGCTGAAAGAGAGGGCGCGCGCAGCGGAATTGCCTTCAAGAATGCTCTTTGAAACGCGAGCCGGTGGCGTTGTGGCCACAAGGCTGCTGCTGAGAGCGTTGCGCGGCGGTGACTTCAAGGATTCCCATTTTTGTCCGCGCTCCGCGACGATGGCCTGCTGGCTCACCTCTCTGGCGCCGACGGCAGAGAAAACACCGTGCTCCAGATTCAGAGGAGTCTTGCCTTTCTGATCGAGGGGATGCATCGGCACGATACCCACGGGCTGGCCCTTTTGGCGAACGAAAACGGCTGTCACCGGCCGATAGATGGGGCGTGGAGGATGAACGCGCGGAGGAAAGCGCCGGATCGGTCCGACCGGGTACGCCGGATATCCGTAAAACACAGGCGGGGAATAAAACCATCCGCCGCAGCCGGAATCAAAGAGCCAGCCTCCGTAATGATACGGAGCCCAGCCCCACGGTTGGTAGCTCACCCAAGTCCAGCCGAAGGCGGGATCCCAAATCCATTGTCCCGTCGTGAATGGCGACCAGCCAAAGCCGGCGCCAAACGGCCTCCAACCGTAGCCGTATCCGCCGCAGGAAAACCAGGAACCATAGTTATACAGGTCGGCAAATCCGGAAGTGTAGTAGGGCGAATTTGTGTATTGCAGCGTCGCCGCTGTGGCGGTGCTTACACTGTCAACGCGGCCGGAGACCCAGCGGTCAAAGTCGTCCTCATCGAGAAGGCGCCCAACGGCCAAAGAAGAATCGCCACCAGCCTTGATCGAAAGGGACTGGCCCTTTTCGAGTCGCGTCGTGTTGTCCTTGTGCAGAACGGAAACGCGACCCTTCAACGTTTGCACGGTGCTGCCGTCATCGTAATTATCAAGCCGGAAAGAACTCCGAGTGTCCGCTTGCACGGTGAAGTCGCCGCCAGTGACGCTGAAATAGTCGCCGCGGGCTGGATTGACGTAAAAGGAAGCGCTTCCCTGCCGGAGAACCAGGCGCGTGGTACGCGCGCCGTCATGGAGCGAAAGATCGTAAAACTCGAGAACTGTGTTTTCCTTCAGGAAAGCCATGGCGCCGTTCTCGAATTCGACTTCGGCGCGACCGTTGTCGGTGGCAAGAACGTAACCATGGCCGATGGGCAGATTGAGTGCGGCAGTCTCCCAGACCGCGTTCGGATCAGCAAGAGGGTCACCGTGCACCTGCCGGGCGAACCGGACGTCACCTTGCACAAGGCTCAGCCGGATGATGCGGGCATGGCTCGAATCCGCTGCGGCAGACTGCGCGCCGACAAAGAGCGCCAAGAATAGAATCAGCAGAATCAGAGGAACCAGCTTGCGGGAAGTCATGTTCACCCCCTTGGGGGACGATGCCTCACTCGTTAGACGGTTCTAGAAGGGGGCGGGTTACGTGTTTGGCGCCCGAACTCATCGTCTCGCCAGGGGATGCCGGCGTCAAGGGGCCTTGCACACGCCTTGCGCTTGGCCGCTGGTGAGCGCTAAGTGATAAGATGCGCGTCCGGGCATTGCCATGACGCGAATCGCATCACGTGTTTCTCAACTGCATGGCGAGGGCGCGCTGGCCGTTTACTCGCGCGCGAAAGAACTCGAGCGGGAAGGGCGCTCGATCATTCATCTGGAGCTGGGCGAACCGGATTTTCATCCGGCCGCGCCGGTTATGGATGCGGTGCGCAACGCATTGGCCGAGGGACGCGATCGCTACTGTTCCACTCGGGGCGTACCTGCATTGCGAGAAGCGATAGCGGACTACTTGAAGCGCACTCGGAGGCTTGACGCCGTGGCGGAGCAAGTCCTGGTAGCGCCCGGCTGCAAAATGGCGCTGGCACTGGCGATGATGGCGCTCATCGAGCCGGGCGACGAAGTGCTCTACCCCGATCCGGGCTTTCCGATATATCCGTCGTTCACGCGCGGGCTAGGCGCCACGGCGGTGCCCTTCAGGTTGGAAGAGAAGAATCAGTTCCAGCCGGATATGCATGAAATCGCAAGAATAATCACCCCGCGCACCAGCATGATCATTTTTAATTCACCGAATAATCCGACAGGAACGGTTTTCAGCAAGGCGGCGCTCCAGAAAATCGCGGAGCTTGCGACAAAGCACGATCTGTGGATCCTTTCGGACGAAGTTTACGCGCGCATTTTGTTCAGCGGCGAGTACGAGTCCATTCGAACGCTGACCGGCATGGCGGAGCGCACGGTAATCATCGACGGATTTTCGAAGAGTTTTGCCATGACCGGCTGGCGCCTGGGATATGCCGTGGCACCGGTACCGGTAATCGATGCGATGGATTTGTTGGTATTGAACACGTTTACGTGCGCGGCGGAATTCACGCAGGTGGCGGCTATCGAAGCGCTGCGCGATTCGACAAATTCGGTGGATGCGATGGTGGCGGAATACCGCAAGCGGCGCGATCTTTTTGTCACCGGGCTGAACCGCATTCCCGGATTTCGATGCCAGGTGCCGGACGGCGCTTTCTATGCCTGGGTCAACATCGAAGACACAGGACTTTCCGCAGAAGAAGTGCAGAAGCTATTGCTTGAAGAGGCCGGCGTCGCGGGAATCGCCGGCAGGGCGTTTGGCGCCGGCGGCAAAAATTATCTACGATTCTCGCTCGTCGGTGCGCGGAATCTTCTCGACGAGGCGCTCGAGCGCATGCAGCGTGCTTCGGTGCACTGGCGCGCCGAGGTGTCGCGCTAAGGCCAGGCTTTGTGGAGACAAGAAATGAGCACAACGACTCAACCAAAGCACATTGCGTGGAAGAACGTGGAACGCGAACAGCTCAATCCGCTCATTGACCGGGAGATGGTCGTCGGCGACAAAATCATGCTGGCGCGGGTGCTGCTGAAAAGAGGCGCGCACGTACCGATGCATCACCACCACAACGAACAGGTGACCTACATACTCGAGGGGGCGCTGAAATTCGCCATCGACGGCAAGGAAGTGGTGGTGCGTGCGGGAGAGGTGCTGTGCATTCCATCAAACATGCCCCATGAAGCCTGGGCGCTGGAGGATACGGTCGATCTGGATGTGTTCAACCCGCCGCGAGAAGACTGGCTGAACAAGACAGACGATTATTTGAGACACGGCCGCTAAAATCTCACCGGGCTTTTTCAACTAGCCCCCTGTGGACCGATCCGCCCTTTTCTTTTTTGCCGCATTTGTGCGAAAGAGCGTAGACAAAGGGGCCTGGTTTGTTTACCGTGGCTACGGTACCGATTCCGGGCGTGGGGTCAACTCTCTAAGCGGAGTGTCAAGATGAGGT
>DASWCG010000015.1:0-12754 GCA_036390175.1 Candidatus Acidiferrales bacterium
GTCGTCGGAATTGATGGAGACCACCACGCCGCGCCGGGTCATCAGTGCGGCGTTGTACGGGATGGCGTCGTAGGCTTCGACTTTGTACGCCCACCAATCCGAAAACGTCGAGGCGCCCGCCCCGGCGGCGGCAATTTCTTCGGCGACTTTGTAGCCTTCCAGGACGTGCTGGAAGGTGCGGACTTTGAAGCCGAATTCTTTGGCGACGCGGAGCAGCATGAGGATTTCGTCGGCGCGGTAACAGTGGGAATGGACGTAGCGCCGGCCTTCCAGGACCTCCAGGAGCGGCTCGAGGCGAAGGTCGCGCCGTGGGGGAATCAGGTTCTTTTCGCCGGCGGCGGTGCGGCGATTGTAGTCGTCCCACTGCTTCTTATAGTCCCTGGCTTCGGTGAAGGCGGCGCGGATGGTTTCTTCGACGCCCATGCGCGTGGTGGGGTAGCGGCGCGGGCCGGGGAGGCCGCCGAAATTGCTGCGCTTGGGGTTTTCGCCGAGAGCGAATTTGATTCCGGGGAGCGCGCCTTCGAAAGGAAGTTTGGAAGCGGGCTGGCCCCAGCGGAGCTTGATGACGATGGTCTGGCCGCCGATGGAGTTGGCCGAGCCGTGGAGGATGTTGGCAGCCGTGACGCCGCCGGCAAGGTCGCGGTAGATGTCCACGTCTTCGGGGTTGAGGACGTCGGCGATGTTGGCCATGGAGGAGACGGAGATGCTGCCTTCGTTGACGTCGCCATCCACGGCGATGTGCGAGTGGCAATCAATGATGCCGGGCATGACGTACTGTCCGGCGGCGTCAATGATCTGGGCGCCGTCGGGCGCTTTAATGGATTGACCGACGGCGGCAATCTTGCCGTCGCGGATGAGGATCGAGCCGTGCTCGATCGTGCCGTGAGTGATAGTGAGCAGCGTGGCATTCTGAATGACAATCACTGGCGGAGCATCCGGCGGAGTGGCGGCCCGTGACGGGAGCGCGGCGGACACGGCAAATGCCAAAGCGAACGAAACCACTTTCCGTGTGCGGCTCATCGCTGCCCTCCCCGTTCCGCCGCGGCCGTGGAAGAACTGCCGGGTTTGGCGCCTGTGAATTCGATGGTAAGGCCCTGCACGCTGATGGTGCCCTTCATCGTCGTGCCCTCGAAGGTGCCGGTGAAGGTAACGTCGGCGGTTTCCGGGCCGACGGGAATATTGATCGTGAAGCTGAACTTATCGGCGCTGACCCAGCCGGTGATCAGCGTAGTGGTGCCGCGGTGGCTGGTGATCGTTCCGAAGAGCGTGCCGTCGGAAGCCATGGTCAAATCCGCCGCCGCCTCCTCGGGGCCCTCGGGCGTTGTGTACGAGAGCTTCCATCTGCCGGAGAGATCGCCTTTGGGCGGCTCGGTGGGCCGCGCGGGCTCGCGGACTTCGAATTTCTCGCCGTCCACGAACATCATCTTTACCCTTGTTTTTTCATTGAAGAGATTGCCGTCGGCAACGACAAGATTGGCGATCTTGCCCGCGTCAATGCTGCCCAGGCGATCGGCGAGGCCGAAGACTTCAGCGGCGCCGAGCGTAAAGGCGCGGAGAGCCGCGTCCTCGGACAAGCCTGCATCCACAGCTTTCTTCGCGGCTTTGAGGATATCTTTCGGAGCCGTGATGCCGCCGGAATAAAAGGCGAACTTCACGCCGGCTTTGGCCAGCGCGGCGGGAGACGACGGGGCGCGGTCGCGAAACCGCAGCGTGCGGAGCGATTCCTCAGCGGTAGGGTCGGCGTCTTTTTCCTTTTCGGGCCATTTCAGATTGACCAGCACAGGAAGTTTTTTCGCGGCAACGGCTCCGGCGACTTCGTAGGCCTGCTGGCCGCCGTAAATGGCGGCGCGGACTTTCCAGCGGTCGGCAAGGTCGAGGGCGCGGAGAAGCTGGATGTCGTTATTGGCGGGAATCAAGACCAGCGCGCGGTCTTCGAGGGCTTCGGCGAGCGTGGCTTCGGTGCGGTCGTAGGGAACACGCTCGACGCCCGCAGGATGCTTCTCGTAGATAGCTTCGGCTTTTGTGAACCACTCCGTGTCGATAAAGACTTGGTGGACATAAGCGAGAACGCCCATGAGCGAGCCGGGGAAACTCACGAAACTTCCGGAGGGCTGCAGAGAAACCGGAACCGCCGCGGAAGCGCGCACCACCATTTCTCCGGGGCGCCCTCCGGCAAGATCCATCACGGCGGATTGTCCAGGGAAAATACCCACGCGCGGAGACGTCACGGCGGTGGTAAAGCCGGCGTTGCGCCAGGTTTCGATGCGCTTGTCGTCGGCCTTGATTTCATCGGCGGCGCTGGCCCACGGCGTGGTAGCGGGACGATCTTCCGGGCCGCGCGAGAGGGGCGTTTGCGCGCGCGGTCCGGCGGGCGCGCCACCCGGAGCGGTGGGAGCGGGGGGAGGCGGAGTCAGGCCGAGGTCGGTGAACGAATCAATCAGGCCGGGATAGACCGTCAGACCCTTGCCGTCAATAACCCAGGCTTCGGGAGGCACCGGGATGTCCTTGCCGACGGCGGCGATGACGCCGCGCGCGATGACGATGGTGCCGCCTTCAATCACCGCCCCCGACACGGGCACGATGCGCGCGTTGCGGATGGCGAAATAACGGGGTTCGCCGCCTTGCGCCGCAGCGGCACGCGGCACAGCGAGCAGCAGAAGGAAACAAATCGCTCCACAGGCGAGCGCCGGATTGCGGAGGACACACCGATAAGCCATGCGCAACTCCTTGCCATGACGAATTCGAAGTCTCGTACGACGGGCCTGTTCTGTACTTCCAAGCAGACGCACGAGGCTAGCCGCAAGTTTCCACAGAGTCAAGAAAAAGCGGGAACGGCCGGCGTTATGCGGGGTGGAAAGGCCGGCGGAAAGACGTTTTGCAATGTGCAGAGTTCGTCTCGTGCCGTTCCAACTTGTTGGGTCTATTTGTTGCAGCAACGACTGTCTCTCAAGCTCTGTGGAACGTATACGTAATTCATAGCTCCAATTAGTTGGAACGGTACTAGAATGCAAAATCCGGAACGTTGCATGAGGGGATGAAATCTTACGGGCGGGGTAACCGGCGTGGGAAAAGCGCTAACGGCAGAGGATGTCCACCAAAGCGTGAGGCGCTACTGGGATGCGTTTCGCGCAAAATCGGAACAGCGCTTGCGGGAGCTTTATGGGCGCAGCAGCACGACGTTTGAGGTCGGCGGGCTGCGGACGGAGCCAGGAAAGCTGGGCGCGGCGCGGCGCGCGCGGGAATATTTTCACCGCGAGGCGCAGTTCGACGTGCAGCTTGGCGCGGTGGAAGTAGCTCTGCTAAGCGAAACAACCGCGGTCGCCAGCTACACCTTCAAGTTTCAGGCCAGGCAACGCAGGACCGCGCCGGGGAAAATGCAAGACGAGTCCTTCGACGTGGTGCGGGCCACGCAGGTCTTCGGAGTGGAAGACGGGGATCTGCGAATTATGCACGAGCACTTCTCGGTGCCGGTGGGATGAGGGTCTGCAAGCATGCGCAAACGCCGGACGCTGATAACTCCACCTCTGAAGTGGCAGATGACGGCGATGCCCGTCGAGCTGCCGGCGCTTCCGGCCGTGGCCCAGCGCGGCGGAACCGAGTTGCGGACTCCGCGGCCCGTGGTGGTCGTGGATACCCGCGAACAAAATCCATTTTCGTTTGCGCGGTTCAGTGGATGGTTTGCAGGAGTGGAAAAGAAACCGCTCGAGCTCGGGGACTACACCGTGGCCGGGCTCGAAGCCGCCTGCGTGGTCGAGCGAAAAGACTTGGGCGACTTGGTGAAATCGTTCACGGCGGAGCGTACCGTCTTCGTCGAGCGGCTGCGGCGGATGAGCCGCGTCCCGCACGGCTTGCTGGTGATTACCGCCGCGCTGAGCCAGGTGAAGTCGCGCTATCCGCACAGCGGCGCAAATCCAAATCAAATCACGCAGTCGCTGATTGCTGCTCTTGCGGGCCTGGGCGTGCCGTTTCTGTGCGTCGAGACCCACGAACTGGGCGAAGAGATTGTCGCGTCCTACCTCTACCACGTGTTTCTTTATGACTGGCTCGAAAAGAACGATTTCGGCCGCGCGCTGTCCGAGGATGATTTGTAATGTCTTTCGCTGGGCACCATCAATTGAAGACAATCAAATTTCGATCTCGCCGTGGGATGGAAGGGCAAAACTACGTTCAGGCACGTTCGAGCAACTCGAAGTAACGGCCGCGGCCGATTCGGGCGGTGCGCAAAACATTTTTGATAATGAACACGGGAAGCGGGTCGTACCGGGGAACCACGATCGGCCTCTCAATTCCTTCCTTACGGAAGATCATGTGATCGCCATGCTCTCGAACAAGAATGAACCCCTCCAAATCTAAAACACGAACAAGTTTGCGAAAGTGGATGGGAACGATGCGGGGCATGCAATGAGCCCGCTAATCAGTGGGGACAAAAACATGAAGGAGCGCGTGACGCACCACGCGATTTCGACGGAACACTTTGCCGCGACGCTCGAAACCAGCTTCCCTGAGTATGTTCTCGAGAGCGCCCATCCGTGCAGACTCCTCGAGAAACAGAGAGAGGGCCTCGCGCAGCCGAGACTTGGCCTGAGCGGCCGAGTCCCCGCAACTGGAAATATCAAGTTCCGGATTGAAGGCAACGTAGGTTGCCCCCTCTTTCCAGACTTGCGCGTTGAGAGAGATTCCTCTCCCGTTTTTCTTGTCTGAAGTGAGCGCATTACCCATTGTACCCACTACTGTAAAACGTGATCGGCCCCGCGTCAATCCTCCCTTCAATTTCGCAAAGGTTTGCCGGTTTTAAGCGTGTGGGCGATGCGCTCCTGCGTCTTGCGTTCGCCGCAGAGAGAAACGAAGGCTTCGCGCTCCAGGTCCAGGACGTATTGCTCGCTGACGAATTGCGGCGCCGAGAGCGGGCCGCTGGCCAGAATATTGGCGAGCTTGCGTCCGACGTGCGCGTCGTATTCGGAGATGAACCCGCCGCGCAGCATCATGTGAACGGCCAGCTTGGCCCCGGCGAGGAATTGTTCGCCGAGAACACGGATCTGCGTCGTGGCTGCGCCTTCGGCCGGCGACGCAGCGAGCGGACGATAGCCGGAGCGGGCCAGAGCGAGGGCCGCCTGTTTGGCGTCGGCGACAACGCGGTCGCGATTCATGGAGATGGCATCGTCGCGGCGGAGGAAGCCGAACTCGCGGCACTCTTCCGCGCTCGTGCCGACCTTGGCCGTGGCGGTGTTTTCGAAGACGGGTTTCATGGCATGAAACAAATCGAGGTCGGACTCCGGGGAAGGCTGCGTGATGGCGGCCCCGCCCGCGGCATGTTCGTTCGCGCGGATGAGCATTTCTTTTGTGCCGCCTCCTGCAGGGATGAGCCCGACTCCGACTTCGACTAAGCCAATGTAAGCTTCAGCAGCAGCCTGAATGCGCGCGCTGTGCAGGCAGATTTCGCACCCGCCTCCCAGCGCCATGCCCTGCGGCGCGGCCACCACAGGCTTCGGCGCATATTTGAGCGCGAGATTGACGTTCTGGAACTGGCGGACGGCGAGGTGAACTTCGTCCCACTCCTGCTCCTGCGCGGCGACCAGAAGGAGCATGAGATTGGCGCCCACGGAAAAATTTTCGGCCTGGTTGGCGATGACCATGGCATCGAAGTCGGTCTGCAGGCGTTTGAGGCCGGCATGGAGCATGGCGGCCAGGTCGGCCCCAATGGCGTTCATCTTGGAATGGAACTCGCAGCAGATGACGCCGTCGCCCAGGTCAACGAGCGACGCCCCGGCATTCTTCTGGATTTCGGCGCCGCGATCCTTCAGGGATTTCAGGATGAGAATACCTTCCGGCTCGGTGACGGGTTTCAGGGAAGCCGTCGCCAAGTCGAAATAAGAAGTCGAGCCGCGCGAAGACTCGTAAAAAGTTTTTTCCCCCGAGGAAAGCAGTTTGGCCAGGATGGCGGGCGGTTTCCTGCCTTCTTTTCCGATCTGTTTTGCAAAATCTTCGGCGCCAAGGATATCCAGAAGCTCGAAGGGGCCGAACTCCCATGCAAATCCCCAGCGCGTGGCGCGGTCTATGTCCACAATCGTGTCGGCGATTTCGGGGATGCGGTTCGCGGCATAGAGACACATTTCCGAAAGCGAGCCCCACACAAATCTTTGCGCTTTGTCCGGAGGCTGTCCGGCGAAAAGCGGCGCCAGCAGGGCGCGCAAGCGGTCGCGCGGGTCTTCGATCGTTCGGGTCATATCAATGGACGCGAAGCGCGCTTTTTGACGCGGGCGGTATTCGAGGGTGTTGAGGTCCAGCGTCAGCGTCTCCTGGTCGCCGCCTTTCTTGACGCGTTTATAAAAACCTTGTCCGGTTTTGTCGCCGAGCATGTTGCGGCGGGCCATCTCTTCGAGCAGCGGCGGCACCGCATAGATGTCGCGCATCTCGTCGTTGGGAAGTTTGCCGGCGGCGTTGTGCACCACATTCAGGAGCACGTCCAGCCCGACGATGTCGGCCGTGCGGAAGATGGCGGACTTGGCCCAACCGGCCGCGGAGCCGCTGCAGGCGTCCACTTCTTCGACGGTCATGCCCAGGGAAGCGGTCAGGCGCAGGACGTTCAGCAGGGAAAACGTGCCGATGCGGTTGGCGATAAAGTTGGGCGTATCTTTGGCGATCACCACGCCCTTCCCCAGGCGGCGATCGAAAAAATCGCCGAGCGTGTCGAGAACCTCGCGGCCGGTCGCCGGCCCGGGGATGACTTCGACAAGTTTGAGGTAGCGCGGAGGATTGAAAAAGTGCGTCCCGGCCCAGTGCTGCTGAAAATCTTCCGGAAAGCCTTCGGCGATCAGGCGAACGGGGAGGCCGGAGGTGTTGGTGGTGACGATGGCCCCGGGCTTGCGATGCGGGAGAAGGCGCGTGAGCAGTTTTCTCTTGATTTCGAGATTCTCCGCGACGGCTTCGATAACCCAATCGGCGCCGGCGCAGAGAGTGAGGTCGTCGTCAAAATTTCCAATGCGAATGCGGTCCGCGAGTGACGGCGCAAAGAACGCGGCCGGGCGCGATTTTCGGGCCGCGTCAAGGCCCGCGCGGACAATGCGATTGCGCGCTTCGGGCGGAGCGCCGGCGGGCAAATCCGGCGGCGCCATGTCCAGCAAAACGCACGGGACACCGGCATTGGCCAGATGCGCCGCAATCCGCGAGCCCATGGTGCCGGCGCCCAGAACGACGGCCTTTTCGATGCGGCCTTTCATACGATCCCGCGCGCTCCTCTCCTTCGCAGGGAAAAGAAGGCCACTATAATAGAACAAAGAAGTACTTGCAGGTAGCAAAAGCGGCAAGAGCGGGTCAACCGAAAGGGCGTACATCTCCGAAGCGGGCTAAACTATCTAACAATGTGGAGACGAAAAATGGCCCCGGTGTTCGATTGGCTGCACAGCGCGGTGGGAAAGTTCCGCGATTTTGCATACGCGGATGAAAAGGGCCGCGGGGCGCGGCCGCGCGTTGGACTGGCCCTCTCCGGAGGGTTCGCCCGGGGGATTGCGCACATCGGCGTGCTGCGAGTGCTCGAACAAGCGGGGATTCCGATTGACTGCATTTCCGGGACCAGCAGCGGGTCGTTGATCGCCACGGGTTATGCGGCGGGCGTACCACTGGAAAAAATGGAGAGAGTGGCGGCGGACACGAGCTTCGCCGATTTCGGGCGCTATACCCCTTCGTGGTTGGGACTGGCGACCAATAAGCGCCTCGAGGGCTATCTGGCGCGGATGACTCCCGCGACAACGTTCGAGGAGATGCGGATTCCGCTGGCGATTTCGGCGACGGACCTGAAAGGGGGGATCGCTGTGTATTACACGGCCGGGCCCATCGGGCCGCCCCTGCGGGGGTCGTGCGCGTACCCCGGCCTGTTCGTGCCCATCGAGTACGAGGGACGCAAGCTCGTGGACGGTTTTTTGACCGCCCCGGTTCCGGTCGAGGGCGCGGCGCTGCTTGGCGCGGACATCGTGATCGCCATATATTTGGAAGCGGGCAGCGTCTCGGAGCCGCGGACCGTTGCTGATGTCATCAGCCGGTCGTTTACGATTATTCAGCGGCACGCCGATATCGGGTGGCGGCAGAGTGCGGACGTGATCATCGAGCCCGAAGTGAAGCATTTCGTTTGGGACGATTTCAGCAAGTGGGCCGAGTTGATTGCCGCCGGAGAGGTGGCTGCAGTTCGCGCCTTGCCGAAGATCCGCGAGGCGCTGGCGGAAAAAGTGGAAGAGCGTGTGTCCTGAGGCTTTCCTCCCGGCCTTTTTCTTGCGAAATTCCTCGTACAAAAGAGCCCGCGGAATTCACGGATGGGCTACAGCGAATTCACCTCGACTTCGACAGGCTGCCCGGAGCCTTTGCCGCGCTGATTGAGCCAGGCGGCGAGCGCGGCGGCCAAACGCTCGGGCTTCACGCGAAAACTGGCTTCCAGAGTCCCTTCACCCAGGGGAAGCGTGTCGTCAAATTCAGCGGCATTCGTGAAATTTCGCATGCAGAAGCTGTCCAGCCAGTCGAGCGGGCACGGGCGGCGCTCCCCGGCAATCACCACGTCCACGTGAAATTTCTGGGCGTACACGCAGAAAGTATAACAGAGGGGAAGAGCGGCCGGTCTTGAGCCCAGGAAAGTCTTGTGCAGCTCTCCGTCAGAAGATAACCGGTACCCTCTCTCCGCTCGCTTGCGGTTGGGAGCGCGAGTGCCGTAAACTTGGGGTCACGGCTTAAGGCGCCAGCGAGTAGCCAGACAAACGGCGTTCCCATCCGTTTTGAATACCCCGGCGGCGCGACGATAAGTGCTTCTGGAGGTTCGGTGTCCTCTCCCCTGGAGCAGTGGGTCGAAGAAACAGCGCGCAAAACCCGTCCGGAGCGCGTCATCTGGTGCGACGGATCGGGGGAAGAAAACCGGCAGATCCTCGCGCAAATGGTGCGCGAAGGCAACTCCTTCCCATTAAACGATGCGACCTACCCGAATTGCTACCTGCACCGCAGCAATCCGAACGATGTGGCGCGGACCGAGAGTGTCACCTTCATCTGTTCGCGGGAAAAAGCCAATGCCGGGCCCACCAACAACTGGATGAGCCCGGAGGAGGCGCGGCAGAAGGTCGGTCCGTTGTTCGAGGGGGCCATGCAGGGCCGCACGATGTACGTGGTGCCGTATGTGCTGGGCCCCGTGGATTCGCCCATCAGTAAGATTGGCGTGGAGATTACCGACAGCCCCTACGTTGTGGCCAGCATGCGCATCATGTCGCGGATGGGGCGCCAGGCCGCGGAGCGGCTTGGGAATTCCTCGGAATTCGTGCCGGGGCTGCACTCGCTCGGGGATTTGAACCCGGAGCGGCGGTTTATCCTGCATTTCCCCGAGGAACGCCTGATTTGGAGCGTGGGTTCAGGCTACGGAGGAAACGCGCTCCTGGGGAAGAAGTGCTTCGCTCTGCGCATTGCCAGCGTGATGGCGCGGGAACAGGGTTGGATGGCCGAGCACATGCTGATTCTTGGATTGGAAGACCCTTCGGGCAAGGTGACGTACATGGCCGCGGCGTTCCCGAGCGCTTGCGGGAAGACCAACCTATCCATGATGGTTTCGGCGCTGGAGAAGCAAGGTTACCGCGTATGGACCGTAGGCGACGACATCGCCTGGATGAAGATTGGCGAAGACGGCTATCTGCACGCCATCAATCCCGAGGCGGGATTCTTCGGCGTGGCGCCGGGGACGGGGATGCACACCAACTCGAACGTAATGGCGGCGCTGCGCAAGAACACCCTCTTCACCAACGTGGCGATGACGCCGGGGCGCGAGCCCTGGTGGGAAGGAATAGACAGCGCGCCGCCCACGGGCCTGGTGGATTGGAAAGGCGAGCGCTGGACGAAGTCCAAAGGGCCCGCGGCGCATCCGAATTCACGCTACACCGTGCCGGCGCATCAGGCGCCCAGCATTTCCAAGCATTGGGAAGACCCTGCCGGCGTCCCGATTTCCGCGTTCATTTTTGGCGGGAGGCGCGCGCGAGTCGCGCCTTTGGTCTACGAGTCATTCAACTGGCAGCACGGCGTGTTCGTGGGCGCGACGATGGCCTCGGAGACGACGGCGGCGACAACCGGCGCCGTCGGTGTGACCCGGCGCGATCCCATGGCTATGCTGCCCTTTTGCGGGTACAACATGGCCGATTATTTCCAGCACTGGCTCGACATGGGCCAGCGCATCCCTCACCCGCCGAAGGTTTTTCACGTGAACTGGTTCCGGCGCGGCGCGGACGGAAAATTCCTGTGGCCCGGGTTCGGGGAAAATGTGCGCGTGCTGAAGTGGGTTCTGGAGCGGGTGGAAGGCCGCGGTAAGGCGCAGGAAACCCCCATAGGCTATGTGCCTACAACAGATGGACTTACGCTCGACGGACTAAATGTTTCACGTGAAACATTCGGGGAGCTGCTGCGCATCAACCCGGCAGACTGGGAGCCGGAACTCGCTGATATCACTAAGTTTTTCGAGAAGTTCGGCAAGCGCTTGCCGGAAGCGCTCCTCGAAGAACAGCAAAAGCTCGGCACGCGTTTCCAGCGAGCTGTCACCGCATAGCCCTCGCCCGCGGATCGGCGCGGAAATACGACAGTTTCTTCCCTACCTTCCCGAAGAATCCATTCGAACCTCACCCACGCTTTTAGACGCGCGTACCCGCGCGGCGGGAAGCCGTCGGCGTGACCGGCGGGCTATCTTCCGGGTCGAGCGACACGGCATCTTTCTCCAAACCCAAATCGGGACAGCTTTCCAGCAGCCGCACGCAACGGTTCCAGCGGAGGATGGCGTCGTCGTTGCCCTGTGGGCGCAGCTTCTCCGCTTCCGCGAAGCAGCGCAGCGCCTCCTCCAGAAGAGGAGCCAGCGTGTGCGCGAGACGCCCGGCACGGAGCTGCGCTTTGACGCGGCGTTCGTGGAGCAAGCCGGTGTAATAAAAGCGCTCGTAGGGGTCGCGCAAGGAGGAAAAAATGGAATCGGCTTCCGCATAGCGGTCCGTGGCGGCGCCGGAGAACTGGTCGGTGATGGTGAGCCCCAGCATCCGGCGGGCGAGCTGATGGTCCGGGTCCGCGCTGAGAATGTCGCGGCAGATGGATTCGGCTTCTTCGGGCTCGTTCAGATAGCGGTAGAGTTCGGCCTTGGCAATCGCTTCGGGGATGCCGGCTTTGGAAATGGATTTCAGTTGGACTTCCATCGAACCCCCTTCACGGCTGTTGAAATAACCACGGACATTTCTTGGATCAGACCAGCTCTTAAGGAATCCTCCACAGCAGGTAGCCGGCCACGGCCGTTCCCAGCAGGGCACTACCGTAGCAGCAAAAGTTGATGACCTCGTTCAAATGCTTGATTTGCAAGCCGTCGTAGAGCGTGTAACGAAACCGGTGCGCCCAGTGAAACAGGGGCAGCGAACAAAGCAGGAGCAGGTAGATTCGCACAATCGGATGCGCAAGAAGCGCCGTGACGCTCTCGTACCCCGGCGCTTTCAGCCAGCCGAGCGGAAACGCCAACCCCCAGAGGAACAGATGTACAGGGATTAGAAACGCCGCCAGAACACCACCCGCGCTGAACAGCGTCCAGAGGAACGGCTCCATTCTCAATCCGGATTCTTTCTCCGCCATTTATCCTCCCAGGAGAAACCAGGCAACCATGCCGGAGACGGCCAGCCAAGCGGCATAGTTGGCAGCCATGATCAGAGGTTCCGGGACGCGCTTTCCGCGCACGCGGACGGCCATCGCCCGCGGTGCGAGAGCGAACCAGCTAACAGTGTGATACACGACAAAGCAAAAGCTGATGGCATTCAGTGCGATGACGGCCGGGTTCTTCAACCACTTCTGAAAATCCGCGTAGGCCTGTGGTCCATGGTGCAGCGCGCGGAGCTGCAACAGCGTGGTCAGCACGAAAAAAGCGACGAAAATGCTGGTCAGCTCCCGTAAGACGAATTTCAAATACGTCCATTGGCCAAGCCACCAGTACGTGGAAACGGGCGCCCGGTACCACCTGGGGTGGTTCAGGGTGTAACCGGGCGCGCCCCCGCCTGTCTTCATTTCGCACCCCAGGGCATCAGCAGCGATTTGAACCATTCTTTGGCTGCCGTCAGTTTGTATTGCTGGATGGCGCCGGCCGGATCTACATGCTTGGGGCAAACGCGGGTGCATTCCCCCACAAAGGTGCAGCCCCAGATGCCCTCATGCTGCGAGAGAATCGAGAAACGCTCCTTTGCTCCTTGGTCGCGTGAGTCCAGGTTATAGCGTTGGGCCAGCGCAATGGCCGCCGGGCCGCTGAACAAAGGATCGAGTCCATACACCGGGCACGCTGCGTAGCAGAGCATGCAGTTGATGCACATGCTGTACTGTTTGTAGCTGTCCAGTTGTTGAGGGGTTTGCAGATACTCGCCCTCGGACAAGGGTTTCTCCTCCATGCGGATGATCCAGGGCTTCACCTTTTGAAGCTTCTTCATGAAATCGGTCATTTCGATGACGAGATCGCGAACCACGGGGAAATAGCGCAGGGGCTCGACGCGCAGCGGAGCGGGCGCGTAGTCCGAAAGGAACGTGGCGCAGGTCAGCTTGGGCTCCCCGTTCACCATCATGCCGCAGCTCCCGCAGATGCCCATGCGGCACGACCAGCGGAAGGTGAGCGACCCGTCGGTGTTGTCCTTGATGTAGTTCAGCGCATCGAGGACGACCCATTCTCGTCGGAGCGGAACCTGAAAGGTGTCGAAGCGCGGCGCGGCGTCGCGCTCCGGCGAATAGCGCGCCACTTCCA
>DASWCG010000016.1:0-1704 GCA_036390175.1 Candidatus Acidiferrales bacterium
CATTGTCGTATTCAAGATCGATCCAGCCACAGGCGCGCTGACGCTCACGGGGCAGGTGATTGAGGTGCCGTCGCCGGTGGACATTGCGTTTCTGCCGTTGGAATGACTCCGGTTCCAGGGGCACGACGCTACGCGTGCGCCAGCCGGCAGTTCCTATTTAAGAGATTAACCCCCTACACCCCCGTGGCGATGGAAAGAGTGCGTAACGCACGGGAAACACAGGAGTTAGTCCGCCGCCGTGGGGCAAAAGAGTGCGCAAACTCATGAAAATGAAAGACTTGAATGAACATGCAACGTTTCAGGGAGCAAAACCTTTCGCAAATGATAGAAGAGAATAAGGTTAGGCCGAATCGGTTGCCGAAACTAAACAATGACCACAGCAGGGACCCGGCAGGAACTGGCGTAAACCGCCGCATCCCAAAAATAGGTTAACCCAGAAGATATAATACGCGAGAGGAACTGGTTTGGCAAGGGGAATTTGAAGGCCTCCCGAGCGGCCAGGACTAGCAGGGTGGGGCTGTCCGCGGACGTGGGCGCGCAACGGTTCAAAACCGACACGTGCGGCGGGATGACTTGCGCGGCAAACGATTTGGGATACAATCCCCGCCAGCATGGCGAAGCGTAGAGCAAAGAAGAGGGCCCGCAAGTCTTCCAGAGCCAAGACACGCAGACGCACCAGCACTGGCGCCAAGTTGCCGAAAGAGGCAGTCACGCTGATCGTGATTCTGCGGGCGCGGGAAGGCCAGGAGACGATTCTCGAAGCCGAGTTGCGCGCGCTGGTCGCTCCGACGCGCAAAGAGGATGGCTGCCTTGGTTATGACCTGTACCACGCTGCCGATGCGCCCGGTGCATTCTTGTTGCATGAAGTGTGGGCCAGTCGCGAAGCTCACACCGAGCATACGCACGCGCCGCATTTCCTTCGCTGGAATGCGCGCAAGGACGCGTTACTCGCTTCCCGCGATGCCACGTTCTGGAAACAGATTGCTTAGGGCAGAGCGAATGCTCCCTTAGCTTTCCGGCGACGCAAGATAGTAACCGGGGCGGGCGCGGACTCTGAGATCCCGATTTCTGGCTTGCACTAACGTGACTTTGATTTCGTGGTAGCCGGGAGCGTCGGAACCGGTAGGTGTATAACTGAGGGTGTATTGGGAGTGCAACTCGCCGCCGATTTCGTCGATGGCCTTCTCAATGGAGCGGTTTTTGAACGTGGAGAGGTGGGCGCCGCCGGTGGCGGTGGCGGCGACTTCGAGCGCGTGGTCCTTCACCTGATCGTGAACGTGCTGCACGGCCCAGACGGCCAGAGCCATCAAGTCAATGTTGCCGTAGCGATTCTGTTCGCTGGTGGGCGTTTGCGGAACGCCGGGCTGCGGCGGAAGCGGAAACGTACCCGGCGGAGTGATCTGCGGCCGGGTGTCTTTCGGCTTGGCTTGCAATTCGGCGCGCGTCGTTGAAAGTCCCACACTGTAGATGGTCACGTTGGAAAGTTGTGCCTGCCGGAGCACCGCGCCTAGTTTTGTTTCGCTGCCGGTATCCGCGGCCTCGGAGAGAATCATGAGGACGCGGCGCCGCCCGGGCTTGTCCGGCGCGGCCTGAGGGCGACCCGAGAGCATTTCCACGCCAGCGGCCATGGCGTCGTAGAGCTTCGAGCCCGAAGTTCCTTGCCCCAAATGTGCGATGGTGTTCTCGATCAAGTCGCTGTTGGTG
>DASWCG010000017.1:0-6134 GCA_036390175.1 Candidatus Acidiferrales bacterium
GGCGCCGTTCGGACCCAAAAAACCCAGCACTTCGCCGGTCTCTACCTGCAGCGAGAGGTCGTCGAGGGCGCGGCGCTTCTTCGCCTGCCAGAAACCGACCGGGAAGTCCTTTGTCAGTCCTTCGATTTCGATTGCCGGAGATGCCATGCCAGTATTCTGTAGAACCTTTGGCCCAAGTCAATCCCCCGGTTGAGGGTGCGTGCGCGGCGAGTCAACTTTTTACTCGAGCCCCCTTCTTGTTCATCCGTTGGTCCCTCCGGGGTTTGCGCCCGCCGCTCTTCGTTCTCTGATTGTGTGAGAGAATCCGAGGACAGGGAGGGTTCCATGAAAAGGCTTGCATTAAATTCTCTTGGTTTGGTTGCGGTAGTCTTCTGCGCCACGTCAATGGCCGCCCAGACAAGCGGCAATACGGGATTCGAGAAGATGAAGTCGCTGACCGGCGAGTGGGCCGGCAAGACGGATAGCGGAGCAACCGCAAAGGTTTCCTACCGGCTGGCTTCCAACGGCACCGCTCTTTTGGAGACGCTCCGCTCGGGGGACGAACCCGAAATGGTGACGCTCTATACTGCCGACGGGAGCCGCCTGGTGGTGACCCACTATTGCAGCGCCGGCAATCAGCCGCGCATGAGGACTGCGCCCATCAGCGGCAGCCCGCAGAAACTCGACTTTTCCTTCGTGGATGCCGGCAACCTTCCCGATGCGGCCGCCGGACACATGCACCATCTGGAGGTCACGTTCGAGGATGCCGATCACTTCACGCAGCATTGGACATGGCGGCAGGACGGCAAAGACAAAACGGAAGCGATTCATTTCATGCGCCAGAAGTGATCCAGGAAACACCACTCTGGCAAATACCCTTTCCGCTTATTCGCCGGCAATGGCTGAAGCTCCTTTGCGTCTCCGGCATTTTACTTGCGCCGTGTTTCTGGCGCCGCCGCATGGAAGCCGGCGACCTGGGCAGCCATCTGTACAACGCATGGCTCGTGCAATGGATCCATCACGGGCAAGCGCCCGGTGTGTGGATCGCTTCCCAATGGAACAATGTGCTTTTTGATTCCCTCCTGAGCGGCCTTACTTCCTTGTTTGGTTTTTCAGCCGGCGAAAAGCTGGCGGTTTCCGCGTCCGTACTGATTTTCTTCTGGGGAGCGTTCGCTCTGGTCTGCGCCGCCGCGCGGCGTGTCCCGTGGTTCCTTCTGCCGTGCGTTGCGATGATCGCCTACGGTTGGACTTTCCACGCGGGCTTTTTCAACTATTACATCGCGCTGGGATTGTCGTTCCTGGCGCTGGCAATGTTTTGGAGAGGGAAAGGGTGGGAACGGCTCATCGCATTGGCTTTGGCGCCCCTGATTCTGTTAGCCCATCCCTTGGGAATTGTCTGGCTCTTTGCGGCGGCAGTTTACATTTGGATTGCCGGGAGCGTCTCCCGCCGTTATCACATTCCGCTGTTGCTCGCAGCGGCGGGCCTTCTTTTCATGCTGCGTTCCTATCTTGGCCATCACTACCATACCGGGAACCCGGTCTCCCCGCGGTATCTGATTAACGGCGCTGACCAATTCATCGTTTTCGGGGCGCGCTATTTCTTTTTGGCGCTGGCAATGTTCCTCTTCGGCCTGGCAGCCTTCGTGGTGGACGCCGTCCGCCGCCGGCGCGATCCGGAATATTGGGCGCAGCTCGCGATTCCGCTGCAACTCTACGTCCTTGTGGAGTTGGGAGTCATCCTGCTGCCCGCCAGCATCTACTCACCCCACTATGGCTCGGAGATTGGGCTGTTGCTCGAGCGGCTTTCCCTGATTTCCGCAACGCTGGCGTGCTGCATTCTCGGGGTCATCGAGGCGCGCAAATGGCACGTGGCGGGATTTGCGGCAATCGCGGCAGTGTTTTTCTTGTTTGTGTACCAGGATGAACGGACGCTAAACCGCATGGAGGAACAGGTCGAGCGCATGGTCGGCACTCTCCCGCAGGGTTCGCGCGTGATGGAAACAATCCTGGCGCCGCCCGATTGGCGCGTCACTTTCATCAACCACATCGTGGACCGCGCGTGCATCGGCCGGTGCTTCGCCTACGGCAATTACGAGCCCGCGTCGCGACAGTTCCGCGTCCGCGCGAGCCCGGGGAACGGAATCGTTCTGGCCTCCCCCGCGGAAGTGGAAGCCATGGAGAAGGGAAACTACATCGTCCGCCCGGAAGACTTGCCCGCCTACCAGATCTATCAGTGCAGCGCCGACTTCGCGGATTTGTGCATCCGCAAGCTCGAGGCGGGTGAAAAAAACGACCGCCTCGGCGTCCATCGAAATCGTTAGCCTTCGCCGCGATTCGTTCAATTCACTCGTCCGCGAATCATGCGGATGGCTTCGGGAAGCGCGGAATCTCTTTGCCCGTCTGCGCCGGATTCTCCGTTGGCGGCCTGAATCTCTTCCGGCTCCTTGCTCCCTTCTCCGGGCGCAAGGAAGAGGTTTGATTCCACGCCGTGTTGCTTGGTATAGAGGTCGTAGTAGCGCCCCCCGGCAGCGTAGAGCGATTCGTGCGTGCCGCGTTCGATGATTCGCCCCGCCTCCACCACCAGAATCTGGTCGGCCCGGCGGATCGTGGACAACCGGTGCGCGATCACGAAGGTGGTTCGCCCGCGCATGAGGTAGCGCAGGCCCTCCTGAATCAACGCCTCGGATTCGGAATCGAGGCTTGAGGTGGCCTCGTCGAGAATCAGGATGCGCGGGTCGGCCAAGATGGCCCGCGCGATGGAGACCCGTTGTTTCTGTCCTCCGGAAAGCTTCACGCCGCGTTCCCCAACGACGGTGGCGTATTGTTTCTCGAACGTCTCTGCAAACTCGTCTACGCGGGCGATGCGGCACGCGCCAAGAATCTCTTGCTCGCTGGCATCAGGCCGGGCGAAGCTGACGTTCTCGCGGATTGTGCCGTCAAACAAAAACGTCTCTTGCAACACCACGCCGAGCTGCGTGCGGTAGGAATCCAGGCGCACCGTCGCAAGGTCCGCGCCATCCACCAGGACGCGGCCGCTTGCCGGCGTGTAGAACGCCGCAATCAACCCGATGACCGTGGATTTCCCCGCACCCGACGGCCCCACCAGCGCCGTCACCCTTCCCGGTTCCGATTGGAAGCTAATGTCGAACAGCACCGCCTTGCCGGAGTCGTACGAAAAGTTCACGTCTTCGAACACCACCTGGCCGCGAATGCGCTCGAGCCGGTTTATCCGGCCCGGATCTTCGTCCTCGGGGTTCTCGTTCAAAATCTCGCGGGTGCGTTCGAGGCCGGTGAGAGCCTCGGTAATCTGCGTTCCAATCCCGACAATCTGGAACACCGGGGCGACCATCATTCCCAGAAAGATGGTAAACGTGAGAAAGGTCCCGAGGGTCATCGCCCCCGACAGAATCTGCCGCGCGCCAAGAAACATAATGATGGCGCTGACGATGCCCATCAGGCTGGTAGCCGAAAGACTCATCAGCGACATGGCCGTGAGCGTCTTCAACACGTTGTCGAGCAGCCGCTGCACTCCGGCGCCAAACACTTTTTCCTCCCGCTCTTCCGCGTGGTAACCCTTGACCACGCGAACGCCGCCAAGCGATTCGGCGAGCCGCCCGGTGACTTCCGCATTGATCTTGGGCCGCGCCCGGAAAATCGGCCGAATGGTGGCGAAGGCCTTGTTCAGCCCCAGGCCGAAAACCAGCACGACGGCAACGGCCACGGCCGTCATCGTCACACTGATGCGCAGGAGTACCACCAGCGCGATGACCGCCGTCATCAGGCCTCCGACGAACTCCACGAGTCCCGTGCCGATCAGGTTCCGGACGCCCTCGACGTCGCTCATGATCCGGGAAATCAAGACGCCCGTCTTGTTGGCGTCGTAAAACGACACCGGCAAGCGCCCGATGTGCGCCTGCACCTTCAAGCGAAGCTCCGAAATCATCCTTTGCGCGGATTTCGACAGCAGTTGCGTCAGCGTGAAAGAGGTCAGTCCCTGAACCACGGTGGCGGCCATTACGATCAGCACAATCGGCGTCAAGAGCTGGATATGACGTTTGCCGATGACGTCGTCCACCAGGTATTTCGTCGTGGCGGGAAGCACCAGTCCCGATACGCGGTTGATGCCCATCAGCACAAAGCCGAGTGCGAGGATCCCGCGCCGCGGTTTGATGAGCGCCCACACGTCCGGCAGGGATTTCCAGGCCTGCTTGGCCTTCGCAGCCGTGGTTTTTACTGCGGTGGAATCTTCGCTCGCCATCGAGTTGTGCAGTACGTCAGGCCTTTCTCTTCAGATGCTTGAGGAGTCCAAATGACTATACGCGAGTGTAACTCAGAATCTCGCTGCAAACCTTAGTTCAAGCGGCCCTTGTATCGTATATTGTTTCCGGCACTCGCAGAAATTGTATGCGGCTCCGCATATCCATCCGCGTATCGCTTGGCGCGGCGATCATGGCCGCGCTTCTGATGGCTCTTCCGATTCCGGCAAGCGCCCAGGGGGCGGCAAGTCCGTGTGGAAAAGATGTCGAGCTGCACCTCACCCCGGCAAACACGATGCAAGGGGGCCTGCTGCGTTTGGAGGTCCGTGCCGCCTCCCCGCTGGATAAGCTCAAGGCGGAGTGGGCGGGCCGCGCACTTCCCTTCTGGCAGGATGCCGCCGGCAAAGACGGCAAGAACGTTCAGCGGGCTCTGCTGGGTATTGACCTCGACCACCCTGTTGGCCGGTACCACCTCACACTGACTGCCGAAGCCGGGCATGGCCGCGCGGTGAAGTGCGCCGCGCTCGTATCCGTCAAGGCCGGCAAGTTCGCCATCGAAAGGCTGCGCGTGGCGCAGAAGTTTGTCGAGCCGAATCCGAAAGAAATCGAGCAGGCCAACCAGGAACGCCAGCGCCTCCGGGAAATTTTCGCCACTGTGACTCCCGAGCGGTTGTGGGCCGGGAGCTTCCGGTTGCCGCTTGACGATGCCAAGTCCGCCGGCAATTTTGGACGCCGGCGCGTTCTGAACGGTCAGCCGGGCTCGCCGCACGGTGGAGAAGACTTCCCGGCGGTCGCCGGTACTCCCGTACATGCTCCGCAGCGCGGCCGCGTGGTTCTGGCCGAAGAATTATTCTTCTCTGGAAATACTGTCGTGTTGGACCACGGCCTGGGCCTGTACACCTTTTACGGACATCTTTCATCCATTGCTGTCGCCGTAGGCGATGTGGTCGAGGCCGGCGCGCTCCTCGGGCAGGTCGGCGCCACCGGGCGCGTCACCGGGCCGCACTTGCATTGGGGAGTTACCTTGAATCAGGCCAGAGTCAATCCGCTCCAGCTTGTGGCGCTTCCGCCGGAGTAAGCAAAACAATCCCCGGCAAAGCTGGCGCGATTTGCATCTCTATTAGACCTTCGCACGCAGCCGCCGGGGATGGATTACGGTAAACGCCTTGCCGCGGGGAGTCGTCCCTTACCGGCCCATGCCAAAAAACTCTACGTGGGCATAACGCCCCAGCCGGGAGTTGTAGAATAGATACCAGCCGGGATGGCTGTCGTCGTCGTAGACGTAGACGTCGTCCCGATCCCAGCGCCAGTCGCGGCAATGGTCAAAGTCGTAGGGAGCGATCACCCACGCCGAGCGGTCCACCAGCACCACGCGGCGGGTGCGAATGTCAATCGAGACGGTCCGGAACGACCCGCCGCGCACGTGCTCATACCGGCCGTGCGGGAAAGCGCGCCCGGGGACGATCCGTTCGTGGTCGTAATCCCAGTGACGATGGTCGTCCCAGTCGTGCTTATACCAGCCCTTGTGTTTTCCGTTGTCGTGGCGGTCATCTCGGTCGCGGCGGTCACCTCGATCGCGACGGTCGCCCCGGTCGTCCCGGTCGCCTCGATCATCGCGATCCCGCTGCGGCATTGCAAAAGCGGGTGCTACGGATAAAGCGAGAAGCACTGCGCCTGCAATCAGCTTTCGCATGACTCCCTCCTCTAATTGTATTAAACCCCACCCCACTGTTTTAGTTCCGCGTTCTGCTGTGCGGGCTCGCCTCAGCCGCTACTCCTCAAGTCCTGGGGAACGCCGTCAGAATACCGCTTCGCCGGCGCGAGCGCACCTGCCCTCTGGTACGGTCTCTCGTCCCACGACGCGTATGAGTAACTCCCGGAACTAATTGAAGCGACGAG
>DASWCG010000018.1:0-21696 GCA_036390175.1 Candidatus Acidiferrales bacterium
TGTTTACTTCAGGCCGCCCTCAAAAAGCGGACATCTCATGTGCTAATCCAGCGGACATATCATGTGCTAACGACACGCACCCAAATCAGCCCTTGACAATCCCTAGTCATTTGTGCTATACGTACTTCTGTCGTAATCGCCAGACGCCGCCTTGCCCAGAACCCGCCAGCGGCGGGTGAAGGGTAGCCGCAAGAGAGCCGCTAGAGACCGCCGCACCGGTCAGAACCTGAAACGAGGACAGAATGCCGCCTAAACTCTTTCGTTTCACACACTTTACCAAAAACGCGTCCGCAACCCCTTTAGTTTCACACACTTTCAAAACAAAGGACTTAAAACCCTTTCGTTTCACACACTTCCAAAAAAAGGGTGGGGGGTACCCCCATTTTCCACCGATCACGACTCCTCTATGCCAGTGCGATTCTTCGCGAGGGGGTGTTTTCTATCCAACATCCAACGCCAAACCTCCAACCTCCGCTCTTCACTCTGGTATCCTAATCAGAGCCAATGGAATCTTACATAGGATGAACACCTTGCGCATAATTCGACTCCGCCAAACCGCTCTATTCTTGGCCTTGCTTCTTCTCGGCTCCGTCTCCGGACGGGCTCAGGCGCCGCATGCGGCTCCTTACCGCGCCGTTCACTACGATCTGACCGCCACTCTCGACCCTGTCGGACAGGGGATTGCCGCCCGCGCCAAAATTGAATTCCAGGCCAGCGAAGCCTCGCGCAACGTCGAGGTCGAGCTGCACCCCAACCTGCGCGTCACCGAAGTGACCGCGGCAGACGGCAAGTCTGTGCCCTTCGCTCGCGATGACCAGAACCCTCTGGTTCTCCGCGTCACCCTCCCGCAGCCGTCGCTGGTCGGCGCCAAAGTGACTCTGACGTTCGTCTATTCCGGCCCGCTCGCCAATGAAGAGAACAGCCCGGTAAAAGGCGTTCGCATGGCCTCCATCAATGCGCAGGGCGCTTACCTGCTTCTTCCCGCGCGCTGGTTTCCGTTGACCAACTTCCCTTCCAATAGCTATACCGCCGTGTTCCATATCCGGGTGCCTGCGGAATTTGCCGTTGTCGGGACGGGCAAAGCTGAAGCGCCGGCCATCATCCCCGCCAAAGGGAATGCCCCGGCCCAGAATCTCTATACGTTTGTCTGCGACCGTGCTGCAGGCGTGGGCACGTTTGTCGCCGGCAATCTCCAGATCGTTCCCTCGCCGGCCGAAGGCGTAAGCGTTTCCGTGTATGCCCCGCCGGCTTTCGCGAGCACCGCGAAACCCTACGGGGCCCACGTGGCGCGCGCCGTCACCTCGTTTTCCGACCTCTTCGGCCCGCTTCCCGACCCCGACATGGTTCTGGCGCAGCTCCCTGACGGGACGGTGCGTGATTTTGCCGCGCCCGGCCTGTTGCTCGTCAGCCAGCATGCCTGGGACCCCAAGACCGGCGACCGCACCATCGCTCGCCTCGTGGCCGCGCAATGGTGGGGAAATGAAGTAATGCCCGCAACGCCCGCCGACGTCTGGCTGAGCGACGGCTTGGCGCGTTATTCGGAAGCGCTCTATCTCGAGGCCATCTCCGGCAAGGATGCCGCTGCCAAGGCCATTGACCATTTTGCCGTCGGCTCGCTGATGTATGAAGACGCCGCTCCCATTGCTCAGGCGCAGCGCCTCGAACCCTATACCAGCGACTATCGCTCGGTGGTGGACAATAAGGGCGCAATGGTTTACCACATGCTTCGCGCGCAGATTGGCGACGACGCGTTCCATGCCACCCTGAAAGATTTTTATGCCAAGTTCTCCGGCAAAACCGCCTCGATCGCGGATTTCGAATCCATCGCGCAGGCGAAAGCGCAAGCTGCGGCAAAGGCCCTCGCTGCGCAGACCCCGCCGGGCGTGGCACCTCCTGTTGGAACGGGCATAGCAAAAGCGACCGCGGGCGCCAAGCCGGGCGCAGCGGCGGCGCTGCCCGCGCCGGCTGCCCCGGCCCCTTCCGGTGCGGCGTCCGCGCCACCGGCATCGGCGTCAAGCGCACTGCTCGTGCCGGCCGCACCTGCGGGTGTCCCGCCTGCGCTCGCTTCGGGAACCGTGAATCTGACGCCGTTTTTTGTGCAGTGGCTCAACTCCACCGGCGTGCCGGAATTCAAGATGCAGTACATCATTTACAGGACGCATAAGGGCTTCTCGATTTTTGGCACCATCAAGCAGGATCTGGAAACCTTTCACATGCCTTTGGAAATCCGCGTGGACACCGAAGGAAACCCCGAATTCAAAATGGTTGATGTCGTCGGCCAGAGCTCGTCCTTCACCATTGACACCTTCGGACGGCCCAAGCCCGGCGGCATCACCCTCGATCCCAACAACAATATCCTGAAGGCCAGCACCAAGCTTCGCGTGCGCGCCGCCATTGCTCGCGGCGAGGAGCTTGCCGAACAGGGCCGCTACTACGACGCCATCGGGCAGTACCAGCAAGCCCTCGAGATTCAGAAGAATAATGGCCTGGCCCACTTCCGCATGGGCGAGGCCTTTTTCTATCAGAAGAATTATCAGGCTTCCGCAAACGCCTTCCGCGAAGCCATTGATGCCGTGCCGGACATCACCGACAAATGGGTCGAGGTTTGGTCGCACATCTATTTGGGCAAGATCTTCGACATCAGCGGGCAGCGCGAGCGCGCCGTCAACGAATACAGCAAGGCCCGGCAAACCAACGACGACACCGGTGGCGCCCAGGGCGAGGCGGAAAAACTGCTGGCCCACCCCTACAAGGAGCCCGGCGCGCCCGCCGCGTCGCAGCAGTAACGGAACAAAATAAATTGAAGAGGAGCAAAGAAGAAATTATCCGAGGCCGGTGAGCCGGGGGCGGGCGATTCCCTTGTGCTGGATCATCACCTGAAACATTTCCCCCATTCCTTCGGGAAAAATTAAAGTTTTCAGCAGCAGCCGGGCGCGCAGTTTTTCCGCTTCGCTTTGTCCCTCGTCATACAGATCGGCAAACTCGTTTGCTTCGCCCAGCGCCATCAGGAATTTCGACTGCGAAACCAGTCCGGTTTTCTCCAGTCCCGCGCGCTTGCCCCAGAGTTCCAGCGCCGAGAAATTCACGTGCGCTGTGAGATCCTGTTCTCCGGGCAGCGCCAGGAAATCTTCGCTGCTCCGGTGCTGATGATAGGCGAGCATCGTTCCGCGCAGATGGCGCTCGTTGTAAAGCTCGCTCGCCTCATGACCATAATCAATCGTCAGGACGAATCCCCGGCCAAGCCTCTTGCCGATCTCCAGGATCCAGTCGCACGCTTCCAGTCCCGCTTCGGCCTGCTGGCCTTCCGCGAGCGTAATCCCCTGTGCTGCGAAGTATTCGGCGATCGTGCAAGTGGAAAGCGGCCCAATCTGCTCGCACAGTCGATCGTCTCGCAAGCCGACGAACACTTCCTGCAGCGCTCCGCCTTTGCACAGGACGCGATGCACGGGCAACGCATCGAGCAGCTCGTTGGACAGGATGCAACCAAACGGAATTTCTCGGGGGATTTCGCCGACCGAGACGCAGCGCCCTGCATCCAAATGACGCGCCAAATGCGTCGCCTGCGCTTCGCGCCTGCTCGCCGAGCGCTCGACAGCGGCATATTCGAGCGCGGCATAAAAGGAAGGCAATCGGCGCGCCGCGAAGTCCAGAATGTGTCCCGCGAGCCGCCCGTTTCCCGCGCCCGCTTCCACGGCCGAGAAACGTTCCGGCTTGCCGAGCGCTTCCCACATCTCCGCAAGCTGGCGCACCAGCAGCCGCCCGAAGATGGGATGCACGTCCACGCTGGTGTAGTAATCGCCGAATCGCCGCGCTTCGGCGCGGCTGTAGTAGCCATGCAGCGGATGGTACAGACACTCGCGCATGGCATCGGCAAACGTCATCGGCCCGTAATCTTGGATCCGGCGGAACAGCAATTCCAGCAGAGGTGTTCGCGCGAGAGAGTGCGATGCGCGCGCCATCAATCCTCCGCGTGCTTGGCGCGCTCTCGCTGCAGCTCTTTCCAGGCCGCTTGAAAGACGGAGAGCGCCGGCGGATCGAACAGAACAAAGCAGACCTTTTCGAGCGTCGTCTGTCCGTTCAGATGCTGAACGGCTTCGCGAAGCATGATGCGCGCACAATCCTCGAGAGGAAATCCGGCGATGCCTGTTCCGACGGCGGGAAACGCAATCGTCCGCAACCCTTTTTCCGCGGCGATGCGCAAGGAATGCGCGGTCGAGCTGCGCAGGGCCGCTGCGGTGGTTGCTCCGCCCAATGGCATGCTCGCCGCGTGAATCACGTACCGCGCCTTCAGACGTCCGCCGCCGGTGAGGGCAGCGCCGCCCACCGGAATGCTCCCGATTTCATGGCACTCGCGCTGAATCTCTTCTCCGCCTTTCCGCCGGATGGCTCCGGCGACGCCGCCGCCAAGAATCAGATCGTTGTTGGCAGCGTTGACGATGGCATCGGTCTCCATCTCGGTCAGATCGCCGTGCGTAAGAATGATTTTCTCTTCAAGAGTCATGGCCACATCTTCCCGCAGAATAAGCCGAGCGGATGAGTCCCGTGGATTCGCTCACGGCGACCACTTCCTTGCCCATGCGGCGGCCCACTTCGCGGCAAGTTTCGACGGTGTCGCTGGACGTGGCGGGCGCGAGGACAATTTCGAGAAGCCTCCTCTTGGGCGCGGCATGGAAGAAACGCATCCCGACGCACTTCTGCGGACAAAACGTGACGGCGGCCATATCCGCAATGGAGAGCGACGACGTACTGCTGGCAAAGATCGCGCCGGGCTTTGCGAATCTGTCGAGCAGCGTGAATATCTCGATCTTGATCTCCATTTCCTCCGGAACAGCTTCGATCACAAGATCGGCGTCGCGGCAAGCCTCTTCGACGGATCGCGCCGTCGAAAGCAGCGCCAGTGCCCCATCTTTCTGCTGCGGAGTGACCTCGCCTCGCGCGACGCCTTCCTCGAGCGATCGCCGGATCCATTGCAGTCCTTGTTCCCGCACCGGCGAAGACACATCTTCCAGAATCGTTCGATAGCCACCGAGCGCGGCAGCGCAGGCAATGCCGCGGCCCATCGCTCCAGCGCCGATCACCGCAATTATCTTTACATCCACAGATTCACCTCGGACCCTCAACAGCCGGGCACGACCGGCGCACCGGTTTTTTCCATCGTGGAAGTCCGCGCCTGATCGCCGATTTCGAGCAGACGTTTGCACGCGCGCCGCGCCTGTTCCTGAGCCTGCGGCCCCGAGGCGAGCTTCGCCAAGACCGCGCATCCCGCCTGATAATGCTTGTCTTCGTCCGGATTAATGACGTCGTGGTAGAGGCGGGCGATGTCTTTCTGTCCCACCGCTTCCAGAAATTTCAAGAACTGGATGTTTCGCCGGCGCCCCATGGCCTCGCGAGCGACCAGCGCCGCCGCAATGCGCTCGACGGTCGTGTGCAACGTACGAAGATAGGCGAGGACCGGGCTCTCCGGCTTCAGCGGATCGAACTCTTGCAGAGGGACGCCCAACGCGCGGGCCTTTTCTTCGAGCAATTGGTAGTGCCGCGCCTCATCACCGGCATGGCGCGCCAACGCAAGCTTCGCGTCGAGCTCCGGCGTACTGCCCACCCACTCCGCGGCAATGACGGCGGCTTCCATTTCGTTCTTCAGCGCCATTTTCAAGAGCGCCGCGAGCGGCGCCATCGCTGCTCCGCGCCCCTCCAAAGCAGACCCGCCAAGCACAGGAGGAACATCGAGCTTGGCGAGCAGGAAATCGTTCTCGCCACGAAGCTGCTCGACAAATTCTTTTCCGTCCATGGTCCCCTCGGCCGCTGATTTCATAGAGTCATTGTTTCTTCGGGAACAGACGAGCCGCATTATCGTACAGGATTTTCCGCTGGGTCTCTTCTTTGAGAGGGAGCGCCAGGAAGCGTTTCAGGTTTCCCTGAATTTCGGGCACGCCCGGCCCGGGCCAGTCGGTTCCCCAGAGCACCTTGCCGGCAATCTCTTCCAGGCGCGGGAAGTATTCCAGCAACTTCTGCGGCGGAATCCCGGAAATATCCATGTGCATATTCTTGTGGCGCCGGACGAGAAAAAACGCCTCGTTCATCCACAGCGGACGGCCGCCGTGAGCGAGAATCACCACCAGGTCCGGGAAATCGATGCTGACATCGTCGGCAAGCATGGGCTGCGCATGGACGTTGCGCGCGCCGGGGAAAATCGAAGTGCCGGTGTGAATCATTACCGGCATACCGTTGGCCTGCGCGCGGCCGTAAACAGCGGCGAGCGGCCCGAACCCATCGCGATAGGAGTTGGGCGAAAAAACCTGGTGAGAGGGATGGACTTTCAACCCGCGAATCCCGAGTTTCGCAAGGCGGTCCACTTCGGCTCCGGGATCGGGAACGTACTTCGGATGCACGGAGCCAAAAGCGATGAGCCGTTCCGGCGCCGCCGCGCAGTAGCGCGCAATCCAGTCATTCACTTCGGGCGGAAAGCCGATTACTTCAGGGCTGACATAATTAATCAGGCCGGCGCGCTCGACGCCGATGGTGTCCAGAAATTTCAGAAACGCTTTGGGGTCGGCTACGAAGCGCTCGATATCGGCATAATCGCGGCGGCCGCGCTTGATTAATTCGAGCGCCTGCGGCTTGAACATGTGCAGCGGCTGGATGTGGATGTGGATATCAATGACCGGAATCACGTTGCCTTAATCCGCCGCCGGAGAAACCGGCAGGTCATTGCGCGCGTTCCAAGCCTGCTCGAGGGCGCGGCGCGTAAACAAGCGTAACATGTCGCGGCGATAGACGGGGGTTGAAGCCGACGTGGTAAGGGGTTTGCCGGTTTGAATCGCGGCGTGCGCGACGCGCTGGATAAGCTCCGGCGAGCATTTCCGGCCGACCAGCCATTCGCCCGCCTGAGGAACGAGCAGCGGCGCGGGGTTGACCCCGGTAACTGCCACCCGCGCGGAGCGGCACACTCGGGCGGCATCCACATCCATAGACACGGCAACGCCCGCGAGCGGGTAATCAATGGAATTGCGAAGGCGCAGCTTGTGATAAACGCCCCGGCGGCCCGCGCTCTGCGGAGGAACGCGGACGGCGACGAGCAATTCACCGCTGCGCAAGGCGATGCGGTCTATTCCATCGTTCCGATAGAAATCCTTCAGAGGGATGCGCCGCGCGCCCTTTGCTCCCGTGATTTCGGTCTCGGCGTCGAGGGTGAGAAATGCCGGCGCGGAATCGCCCGACCAAACCGCCCAACAGCGAGACCCGCCGGGCGCCACGTGGCACACCGGACCATCTTTCTTCAAGCACCCGCCCAGCGATTTGCGCCAGAAGTAGGATTGGTTGTACCAGCGACAGCGCGTCTCGAGACACAGGTTGCCGCCAATGGTTCCCATATTGCGCTGGAGAGGACCAGCGATCGTTCCGACCGCGCTCGAAAGAACCGGATATTTTGCCGCAAGCAGCGGAGATTCGGCAATTTCGGTGAGCGTGGTGAGCGCGCCGATCCGCAGCGTCCCGGAATCTTCCACAGCAATTCCGCGCAGCGCGCGAATCGGTTTGATGTCCACAAGGGCCCGCGGGCTGAAGAGCTTCATTTGCAGGTTCGGAACCACGTCGGTCCCGCCCGCAAGGATCATCGCGTCCGGCCCATTTTCCGCGAGGATGCGGACCGCTTCTTCCACTGTCTTTGGGCGAAGCACACGCGTTTCCGGGAGGCTCATCGTGCACCTCCCTTTGCGCCGTTGCGGACACGCTCCTGTTTCTCCTTTTCGCGCAGCGCGGCGAGCACTTTCTCCGGAGTGATGGGCAGCGTGTTGAGGCGCACGCCCACGGCATCATAAATCGCGTTGGCCACGGCCGGGATGGTTGCCGCCAGCGAACCTTCGCCGGCTTCCTTGGCGCCGAAGGGGCCTTCGGGATCTTCGCTCTCGACGATGATGGACTCGATCAACGGCGTCTCGAGCGTCGAGGGAATCCGGTATTCGAGCAGCGAAGGATTCATCAGCCGGCCGTTTTCCCAGACCATCTCCTCCTGCACGGCCTGCCCCAGGCCCATATACACCGAGCCAATCACCTGGCCGTCGACGGTGACGGGATTGAGGGCTCTACCGCAATCGTGGGCCGCGATGATGCGCTCCACGGTCACCTGGCCCGTCTCCGTATCCACGGAAACTTCCGCGACTTGCGCGCTGTAGCTGTAGGAAGGAGACGGCCCAACTCCCGCGCCTTTGTGCTTTCCTCCGCGGGACTCTTCCGGAGGGGTATAGGAACCCTGGGCGACCAGCGCGCCATGAAAATCAAGCGCCAGGATCACGGCGTCGTCAAAGCCGATGCGCAGGCGCGGGTCATCCTTCGCGAAGATACAATCGCCGCGCGCATCAAGTTGGGCCGCGTCACAGCCGAACTTTTTGGCGACGGCGGCAAAAATCTGATCCCGTATTTTTTGCGCGGCCGCCAGACAGGCGTTGCCGGCCATGAACGTCACGCGGCTGGAATAGCTTCCCAGATCCACGGGAGTAAGCTCCGTGTCTGCCGCGACGAGTTGGATGCGCCCGGGCTTGATGCCCAGGATTTCCGCAGCGATCTGCACGTGCATGGTGTCCGAACCCTGGCCGATCTCGGAAGCTCCGGTATAGATGGTCACAACGGCGTCGCGGTCAACCTTGATGTTGACGGTGGTATGCGGCATGTTCGAACGGATAATGGGATTCGCCGCGCCGCTGACATAATGGCTGCAGGCCACGCCGATGCCGCGACCCTTCGGCAACCGTCCTTTTTTCTGCGCCCAGCCGGAACGCTCGACGACTTTTTCAATGCATTCGGGCAAGCCGTAGCTGGTGACACGCAGGCCGTTGACCGTGACGCAGGGCGCCTTCAAGAGATTGCGGCGGCGGACTTCGGCGGGATCGAGACGCGCATCGCGGGCCAGCGCGTCGAGCATGGACTCAAAGGCGAAACGAACATTGACCGTGCCGTGGCCGCGCATCGCGCCGCACGCGGGCTTATTGGTGAGCACGCGGAACCCGTCGTAGCGCACATTGGAAATGTCGTAGATGGCGCCGAGCAGGGCGCCGGAATAGAGCACGGTGACCGGCCCGTACCCGCAATAGGCGCCGCCATCCTGAACGACGCGCGCCGCAACGGCCGAAATTTTCCCTTGGCGGGTGATGCCCATCTTCAATTCCACAATGGTGATGGGCCGGCCGCGATGCGCAAGAAATACTTCTTCGCGCGTGTAGGTGATCTTCACCGGGCGCTTGGCCTTCACCGCCAGGACCGGCGCGATGACTTCGAGAGGAATCACCTCGCTCTTTCCGCCGAAGCCGCCGCCCACCAGCGGCTTGATGACGCGGATGCGGCTCATGGGCATCTCGCAGACTTCGGCAATGGTGCGATGCAGGTAGTAGGGCACCTGCGTGGAAGAATGCACGGTCAGGCGGCCATCGGGTTCCCAGAGGGCGAGGGTGGCGTGCGGCTCCATGGCAGCGTGATTGACTTCGCCGGCGAAGTAGCGCTCCTCGCGGACAAAGGCGGCCTCGGCAAATCCTTTGGCGAGATCGCCAAACTCGTGGTGATATTCCTTTTCGATGTTGTTCGGCTTTTCGTCGTGAATCCATGCGGCGGCGGCTTTCATGGATTCCAGCGGGTCAAACCAGGCAGGCAAAATTTCGTAGTCCACTTCGAGCAGATCCAGCGCGCGCTCGGCGGCTTGCTCGGTTACGGCGGCAACGGCGGCGACGTTGTCGCCGATATAGCGGACTTTGTCGAGCGCCAGGGCGCGCTCGTCGTGGCCGATGGGGAGAATGCCGTAGGGGATTCGGGTGTCCTGCCCGGTGGCGACGGCCTTCACCTCGGGCATGGCCAATGCTTTGGCCGCCTGGATGGAACGAATCCGCGCATGGGCGTGCGGCGAGTGCAGGATTTTGCCAACGAGCATTCCGGGGACGGACAAATCGTCGGCATACTTGCCGAAGCCGGTGACCTTGGCCGGCGAATCGGTCATCGGCAGCGGTTTTCCGATGATGGAAAGCGGCGCCATCGCCTACCGTCCCACCGGCGCCGGGGCGGCCGCGACGCGCGCGGCTCCGTGCGCCATGGCCCGCTTCACGGATTCATAGATTTGCATGTAGCCGGTGCAGCGGCACAAATTCGAAGAAAGCGCGACGCGGATTTCTTGGTCCGAAGGATGGGGGTTGCGCTCGAGCAGCGCCTTGATGGAAATCAAAAAACCCGGCGAGCAGAATCCGCATTGCGACCCGCCGGCCGCCGCGTAACTTTCCTGGAGCGGCGTCAATTCGCCGGGCGGAGCGATGCCCTCGACGGTGGTGATCCCGGCGTCCTGATAGCACGAGGCAATCGCCACGCAGGCGAGAATCGGGACACCGTCAGCGAGGACGGCGCAGGCGCCGCAACTCGAATCGTCGCAGCCGCGCTTGGACCCGGTAAGGCCGAGGTCTTCGCGCAGGACATCGAGAAGGAGCTTGGACGGCGGAACGGCCACTTCGCGCGTCTCGCCGTTCACTCTCAGTTGGATCAATTCTTTCGTCATCGTCCTGCGGGCTTCCTTCGGACGGGCACCGTCCGGGGAGGATGGTCCGCGCCCGGTGCGCTCACTTCACCAGCTTCTTGAGCGCCTCTTCGTCAAAGCCCAAAACGATTTGGCCGCCACGAATCACAACCGGACGGCGAATCAGGTTTGGCTCCTGGGCCATCAGCTTGAGCGCTTCCGCTCGCGAGGGAGGCTTCTCGCCCATGTTGCGCCGGCGATAGAGTTCGTTGCGGGTGTTCAAAAACAATTTGTAATCGCGACGGCCAATCAGATGGCCGAGTTCCGCGGCCGTCAACCTTTCCTTGTTGAGGTCGCGAAACTCCAGATTCGCCCCGGCGTTCTGCAAGAGACCTCTTGCATTGCGGCAGGAGGTTCATGTGGGCTTATGCAGAAATCTGATAGCCGCTTTCGCCATGGTGATTATTGGATGGTTCCTTTCGGCGAAATCCACTTGGGTTCAGTGGCCTGAATTTCGTTGACCAGTTTTACGTCCTCCGGCTGCGGCAGCATTTCGCGGCAATGCGATTCGTGCGCGCCGACGCTGAGGAGTTCTCCGGTCACACTGTAGGGCTGCCCGGCAAATTCGCCGATGTGCCGGTTGAACTTGATGTCCGGAACATAGAGCAGCGGCCGGCCCGGCGGAACATTCTTGTTGACTTGTTCGATGAGCTTCCTGCACTCGAGATGGAACAGCTCGCGGCTATGCTCGTTCATGCGCTCGAGATTGGCTTCCTGCCGGGCTTGCGGCTCGTCGTAGCGGCCCTTGAGGCCCCAAACGTAGAACCAGTGCGCGGAACTCGAGCGGTCCACTCCAAACAGATCGAGGCTCACCGGAATCCATTTGTTGATGTATTTCTGAATGAGCGGGAGCGGCATGACGCCGGCCTTGACGATGCGCTTGATGCCGTCCTGGCCGGTGCCCAAGTGGAAGGACTCCTCCTTGAGCATGGGGATCATGGACTGCGCCAGGGGCGCAAATCCGGAATAGCTGAGCATGGTGAGCTGGTATTTGCCGTCGCGGTCCACGAAATCCGTGTAGGTGAAAAAGTCGAGCCAGTTGTTGACGTCCTGATTGAAGGCGCCGAGCAGGCGCTTCTGGTCAAAGGCGCGCCGCTCGAGCATCTTCTGCGCCTCGACGCGTCCGGTGTAGCCGAAATGGCTGATCAACAGGTGGCACATCTGCCAGCCGTGGCGCATCTCTTCGGTCACCACGCGGCAGAGCGACTCGCGGTCGTGCTCGGTGGGAGCGTTCTCAAACAGGCGGCGCTGCTGCTCGACGGAAGCAAACTCGGTGTCGCCCTGAAAGACGATCAGGTTCATGAGAGCGTCGCGCATGCGCTGGTCCGGGATCTGAATGGTTTTTTCCCACTTCGGCCGGCCCTTGTACGCGCCGAATTCGATTTCATTCGAGCGCGTCGGGCCGAACTTGGCCTCAAATTGATAATTCACCACCTCGGGGTAAGCCACTCCGATGTCTTTTTGCCAGACGCGGAACAGGTCCACCCAATCGTCAAAGGTCGAAATGCGTGTTGCGGGCATGGTCTGCGATCCTCCTCGGTCTCCATCGTCCGGTGCCGGAGCGCCCAGGCGAAATCATTGCAAATCCGTTCGCGGCCTCGGTTCCTACCGGCCTTGAAATTTCGGCGCGCGTTTTTCGAAAAACGCGCGAAGCGCTTCGCCGCAATCTTCGGTGCGGAAACATTCCATCTGTGTCCGAACTTCGAATTCCAGGGCGCGCTCGAGCTCCTCGCGGTCTTTGGCGAACAAGACCTGTTTCACAGTGCGAACCGGGAGCGGCGGTCCCTGAGCAATCTTCGCGGCCAACGCGCGCGCTTCGGCCGCCAAATGGGCTGCGGGCACGACGCGATTCACGACGCCAATCCGCAGGGCGGTTTGCGCGTCCATCAGGTCTCCGGTGTAAAACATTTCCGCGGCGCGTGATTCGCCGACCAAGCGAGGCAGGAGGAATGTCCCGCCGAAGTCCGGAAACAGCCCGACCTTGGCGAAGCTCTGAGCAAACACGGCGTCCTCGGCGGCGATGCGGATGTCCGCGGCAAGCGCGAGGTTCATTCCTCCACCCGCGGCGGCTCCGTTTACAGCGGCAATCACGGGCTGGCGCATGGCGCGCATGGTCAGCACCATTTTTTGCCCCGCGCGCAGGAGCGGCTCGAGTTCGGCGATCGCGCCACGGTCGCGCGCGTCGCGGATCGCGGCAAGGTCGCCTCCGGCGCTGAAGGCGCGGCCTGCTCCGGTGAGCACAACGACGCGGACATCCGGGTCACGCGCGGCGCGGTCGAGCGCCTGGCTGAGCGCGGCGGCCAACTCCGGATTGAGGGCATTCAGCCGATCCGGGCGGTTCAGCGTCAGTGTCAGCACGCCAGCATCGCGCGTCTCCAGCACCAGCGGGCTGGAGGAAGCGCGTTGCGCTACATTCGACATGGTCATTCCCTTATCCCTGGCATCGCGGCTAGCTCTTCAATCTCTCCAACAGCTTTGCGAGCTGGCGGAAATAGCGCAATTTGTTTCCCCGGCCGATGGCGTTCTGACCGCTGGTGGAAGGCAGCACAAACACCTGCGCCCCGTAGAGCTTCTGTTTCTGCAAGCCCAGCTTGCAGGGCCGCTGCGCAAACATTTCGAAAACGATCTTCCCGTTGAAACCGACCACGCGCGGCGCAAATTCCTCGAGCTTCTGCGAAAGGATGATGCGACCCTCGGCGAACTCCTGCCGGTCGATTTCTTCGACGCCGCGCGTCGGCCGCTTCACCAGATCCGTCAGCCCGATGCCGAATTCGATCATGCGCTTGTCGTCCTTATACTCGAGTGGCTCCGGAACAATCCTCGAATCGTACAGCAGCGGCCAGAACAGATTTGCGCGCCCCGCGTAATAGTGGCCCAGGCGCGCCGATTGTTCACCGGGATTGCAGCCGACGATCACCAGCCGCATGCCCCGGCGAAGATAATCAGGCAGCGTGCGCATTTATGCCAGATTCACCCAAACGCTCTTGATTTGGGTGTAGTGCTCCAGAGCGTGCATGCCGAGTTCGCGGCCGTAGCCGCTCATTTTGTAGCCGCCGAAGGCCGCTGCGGTGTCGTAATTGTTGTAGGTGTTGATCCACACGGTTCCGGCCTGGAGGTTGCGCGCGACGCGGTGCGCTTTTCCAATGTCGCGCGTCCAGACGGCTGCGGCGAGCCCATACTGCGTTTCATTGGCGAGACGGATGGCCTCGTCCATTTCGCCAAACTCGATTGCCGCGAGCACCGGGCCGAAGATTTCCTCGCGGGCGATGGTCATGTCGTTGCGGACACCATCGAAGATCGTGGGCTGAACAAAACAGCCTTTCCCATTGCCGAAGCTGGAGCGTTCGCCGCCGGCAACCAGCTTGGCACCCTCGGCCTTGCCCTTCTCGATGTAGCCGAGCACGGTCTGCATCTGCCGCTCGCTGACCAGTGCGCCGAAGCGCGTCTTGGGATCGAGCGGGTCGCCGGGCTGGACTTTCTTGGCGCGGTCTACAAGCTTGTGCATGAAATCGTCGTGGATTTTCTTTTCCACAAAAAGACGCGAGCCTGCCGCGCAGACTTCGCCCTTACCGTAGAAAATTCCGATGGTCGCGCCGCGCACCGCGGCGTCCAGATCGGCATCGGCAAAAACGATGTTCGGCGATTTGCCTCCGAGCTCGAGGGTTACGCGTTTCAGCGTCTCGGCCGAGTCACGCAGAATCTCCTGGCCCGTTCGCGTTTCGCCGGTGATGGCCACCTTGGCCACCTTCGGATGCTTCACCAGGGCTTTGCCGAGCGTGGCGCCGGGACCAGTAATTACGTTGACCACGCCATCGGGAACACCCGCCTCCTGACAGATTTCGGCGAGCCGCAGCGCCGTCAGGGGCGTCCAACTCGCAGGCTTGAGGACCACGGTGTTTCCGGCAGCCAGCGCCGGAGCCACTTTCCAGGAGGCCAGCAGGAGCGGAAAATTCCACGGGACGATGGCGGCCACCACCCCCAGCGGCTCGCGCAGCGTGTAGTTCAGGAACGGGCCCTTTACCGGGACCGTCTCGCCGTGAATTTTGGTCGCCCAACCCGCGTAGTAGCGAAACACTTCCGCGACCATGGGCATGTCCACCTGGCGCGATTCGAAAATCGGCTTGCCGTTGTCGAGTGTCTCAAGCGTGCCAAGCTCTTCGTTGTATTTGTCAACGAGGTCGCCAATTTTCCAGAGAATCCTGCCGCGATCGGACGCACTCATCTCCGGCCAGGGGCCAGAATGAAATGCAGTGAAGGCGGCCTCCACCGCCGCCGAAGCGTCCCGTTCATCGCCTTCGGCAAGGACGGTGATGGTTTCACCGGTGGCGGGGTTTACCGTCGGGAACGTCTTCCCCGAGGCAGCGTCCACCCACTTGCCCCCGATGAAGAGCTTTCCAGGCTTGACCTGAAGTTGCGCTGCTGTGGCCATGGCGTCTCCCTCGAACCTCGGCGTCTGCGAAATTCTCCGAACCCTGTACTGCGGCGCGAGGCTTTCGCTATTTCCCTTTGAACTGCGCCTGCCGCTTGTCCACATAGGCGGCCAGACCTTCCTTGGCGTCCTCGCTGGTGAAGAGCAGTTGCTGCAATTCGCGCTCGATGCCCAGCGCTTCGGCAAAGGGAACTTCCGATCCGGTGACAACGGAGCGTTTGATGCGGCCGACCGCGCGCGAAGCCTTATTGGGCGGGCAGAACTGCCGCGCATAGGCCATCACGTCATCCCAGAAGGTATCGCGGTCGTAGATGTAATGGACCAAGCCCCACTCGAGCGCTTCTTCGAAACTGAAGGTGCGGCCCGTGACCATCAACTCGAGCGCTCGCGTCCGGCCAATGGCGCGCGAGAGCCGCTGCGTTCCGCCGGTGCCCGGGAGCACGCCGAGGTTCACTTCGGGCAAACCAATCTTGCCGGCTTCCTGCCGAGCGATGCGGATGTCGCACGCGAGGGCTATTTCCAGGCCGCCGCCGACGGTGTGCCCGTTCAGCGCGGCAATCACGAGCTTCGGGGTCTGCTCGAAACGGGACAGCGTTTCGTTGGCGTGCAGACAGAAGTAATACTTGAACGTGGGGTCCGCCTTGCACAACATGGGAATGCTCGCGCCCGCCGAAAAGAACTTGTTCCCCGCGCCGCGCACGACAATCACATGGACGCTGTCGTCCATGCGCGCCTGAAGGATGTTGCGGTCGAGCTGCACCATCATTTCGTAGGTATAGGTGTTGGCCGGCGGATCATCCATCTCCAGAATGGCGATGCCGTTGTCCACGCGGTAATGAACCAGTTCTTTTTGTTCCACCACTTGCGTCGTTGCCATGGTGCTCCTCCGTTGCTCTAAGGTCACGTCTAAGTCTCACCGCGGACGCGCTAACCGGCCGCGCGAATGCGCTGCTCCGCCGAGCGTTCGCGCAGAGCGTCCGCCCGCGCGCCATTCGAAGACTTCCCGTTACACACTCCGTGCAGAAAAATTCCGGCGATGGTTTCTCCCAGAACCTCCGCCTGCGGATCCACCTCGGGGTTATGCCATTTGTAGACCCAATTCATCATCCCAAACAGGCTCAGCACGGCGACGCGCGGATTGATGCGCGCGACTTGCCCCTCGCGGCGCAATTCGTCGAAGATGCCGCGGGCGATTTCGTAGTATCGCCGCTTGATTTCGAGAACCTCCTTGCGATAGGGGTCTTCGAGGGCGTCCTCTTCGTGGGCCAGCACCTTCATTTCAATGGGGTTACACAAGAAATACTCAATGTGGTTGCTGATCAGGATACGGAGCCGCTCCTTGGGTTTTCGGGCAGATTTCAGGCGCTCCTGGAGGCGCTCGAGAATGCTCGTAAAGGCATTCGATTGAATGAGATACAGGAGTTTCTGCTTGCTTTCGAAATAGTAGTACAACCCGGCAAGGGAGACACGGCTAGCGCGGCTGATGTCGCGGATGGAAGCGCCTTCAAAGCCTTTTTCAGAGAATACCCGGGCGGCATGCCCAAGAATATGCTTCAGCTTATTGCGGGGCGCACGAGGGTGGATGGCGGTTCGGTGAGCCATGGGGTTGAGTCGAACGTTCGTTCGATACTGTAGTCCGCCGGAGGGGAGTTGTCAAGAGCCAACGCCCTTCTCCGAAAGCGATTGCCAAGCGGCGAGGCATACAGGGCGGCGGAAACCCGTGCCGAAAAGAAAAATAATTCTGCATCCGGGAGCGCCCGAACGAGTCCAATACGATGGGGCTGAAGATGGCAGCGGAAACGGACAGGGTAAAGTCACTCGGGTCGTCAAGCAGTCTGGGCTGGATTGGTGTTATTCTCAGACCTATCGTGAGCACTCCGGAATCCAAGCCGCTGGCATCTTCGATTGTGCGCGAGGACGAGCCTGCCCTGGTGGCGGCCGCAAGGGCCGGAGACCTGGGCGCATTCGAGGAGCTTGTCAACCGCTACGAGCGCAAAATCTTTCGCCTGGCGATGAACATCACCGGAAACCGTGAAGATGCCGAGGACGTGATGCAGGAAGCGTTCCTGAAGTCCTACTCGCACCTTCGGGAATTTCAAGGGGACTCGCGGTTTTATACCTGGCTGGTGCGCATCGCCGTCAACGAAGCCCTGATGAAGCTCCGCAAGCGGAGGCCCAATCAGATTTCGCTCGACGAACCGAAGGGTCCCGATGAAAATGCCTTTCCGCAGGAGGTGGAGGACTGGGGGCCCAGTCCCGAGCAGCGCTTCGCGCAAACGGAACTCGCCGGGATTCTCTCCGAAGCGATCGAGTCGCTCGAACCGGCCTACCGCCTGGTGTTCGTGCTGCGCGATATAGAGGACCTCTCCAGCGAGGAGACGGCTGATTTGCTGGGGCTCTCGGAAGCGGCCGTGAAATCACGGTTGCTGCGGGGGCGCTTGAAATTGCGCGACAAATTGAGTAGAACTCTTAAAAAAGGCGCACCAAATTGAACTGTAACAATGTAATCCGCGAGCTTTCCAACTATCTCGATGGAGAACTGGACGCAACCGCACGGGAAGAACTCGAGCGGCACCTCGGGCATTGCCATGACTGCCGTCTGGTTGTGGACACAACGCGAAAGACGATCCAGATTTTCTGCAACTCCGAGCCCATTGCTCTGCCTGTGGACGTCCGGTCGCGGCTGCACGCAGCGCTCGAGAAACGTTTGGGAAAGTCTCCGAGCTGAATCCGCGGCGCAGATCTTTTTGCCGCCTAACTCTCCCAGAGATTCAGCTTTTGACCCAGGCCCTTCTGGGCGGCGAGCGCCAGCACTCTCTCCGCAACGGCCACGTCCCATAAAGCGATGCCATTGGACTTGAACAGGGTGATGTCGGTGTCGCCTGTCCGGCCGGGCGCTTTGCCGGTCACGATTTCGGGCAATTCGCGAACCGTTGACCAGCGCGCGGCGTCTCCCGCAAACGGCAGCACCAAATCGCCAGCCTCCTGCTTCGATTGCTCGATGGAATCCACGACAATAATGCGCGCGCGGCGGACTGCTTCGTCGTCCAGTTCGCGTTTGCTGGCGAAATTGGCTCCGATGGCATTGACGTGGGCACCGGGCGACAGATAGGTTCCCAGCACAACGGGATGGGCGGCCGTGGTTGCCGTGGCGATGATGTCGGCGCCACGCACAGCCTCCTCTGCGGATGCCGCGGGCGTGACCGGAATACCCATCTTCGCAGTCATTTCCACGCAGAATTTTTCGCGCCGCTCGGGATTCCGGCCGTAAGCGCGTGCGGACTGGAGCTTGCGGACAGCCGCGATGGCCTCAAGCTGCGTGCGCGCCTGCAAACCGGTGCCGATGATGCCGGCGACGCGCGCGTCTTTCCGGGCCATATATTTTGCGGCCACGCCGGAAGCGGCGCCGGTGCGCATCTGACCCATATACTCCGCCTCGATCAGCGCGGCGAGTTCACCGGTCTCGATGCCATAGAGCGGAACCAGGAAGCGCAGCTTCCCGCGCACGAAGGTGTAAAGCTTCATGCCGAGGAAGCCGGCGGCCATGTCGGCCCCAGCCATATAGTGAAAGTAGCCGCCGTGGGGCAGCTCGATGCGCCGCCGCGCGTGGAGAATGGCCTGGCCGGATTGCTGCCGGTGGGAAATCTCTTCGACCGCCGCAAGAGCGATGGGCATGGTCAGCACGGAGCGGACATCGGCTTCGCTCAGCAGCAGGGTCATGGCAGGCCTCCGGAGCAAAACGTCGCGCGGAAATGTGACCACAGATGAATGGGAATTGCAAACAAGGACGGGATTGCTCCGCGGGGCCGTCAGCGCGCGGGGTTTGTGCCGCGCGGGGCTTTGGGCATTTCGTCGCCTTCGCGCACGCGGCGGACGACGTTCTGCCTCATGCGGTACATCCGCTCTTCGGTTCCCTTAGGTCCGTTATTCGTGAAGTGAAATTCCGGCTCTCCCGTAGCGCCTTTCCCCACGCGGATGGGCAGCTTGCCGCAAAGATTACGCTCGACATGAGAGGTTTCGTAACGCCTGCCCCTGGCGCTCCAGGTGTACACGCGGATCATGGAGAAATCACAAGCCTGCCCTTCGGGGCCCCGAATAATGGCAGCCAATAATGCGGGTTTGCCGCCGCTGAGCTCCGAGACTGGATTCAATTCAAACCAAGCCATCACGCGCGCGCCGGACGCGACGACGTAACCGTGAATCGGCTCGGGGAGATCCAGCTCGATAAAGCGGGCGACGATCCAACCGGCAATCGGCACGCTCTGATCGGAAGATTCCGCGGGGCTGGCAACGTCTCTTGTCTTAGCGCCAGTATCGGCCCCGCCTCCAAGACTGCTGGTTGCCTGCCCGCGGATCAGATACCAGTCTTCTTTCTTTTGCTCTTCGCCGGGGTCCCGAACGGCTGCGCCACCCTCATCGGCATAATTCGCCCAAACGGCGACCGACCTCGCCAGCACCTCTACCTGGGCGCCGCGGCCAAACTGGTAGAGCCGCGCCCCGCCACGACCCGGTTCGATGCGAATGTTAGTGGACACCTTCGTGCGTCCCCGCGCCTGCACGGGAATGTCTTGCGCCTGCGCCAATAGCTGCGTGCTGAGCTGCCACAGGGAAGGGTTCATCAGCGCGCGCGCATCAAGCCAGCCCACAGTGCCGGGAGTGGTGCGCACTCTGACGCGCTCGCTGCGACGCTCCAGAATCTGCACGCGGTCGCCATAATGCAGCGTGGCGACGGACTCTTTTACCTGGGCCATGCTGCTCCACAGCGTCGTGGCGGGCTCGCTGACGTAACCATCGCCGGGAGGCTTGCTGCGCGGACGCGTCCACCAGGCGGCCACGACCACGCACAACAAGAGCGGAATCGCAATCAGCAGACTACGCTTCACGGCTCGTCTCCAAACGTGATGCCCACGGCCCGAGCGGCATGAACGTGGTCGCTGGCGGGGTCCACCGTGTTCACTGTGCCGACCGCTTCGTCGAGAGGGACGGATTCGATCCGGCCGGCGCGCAGGCAAACCATCCGGCCAAACTCGCCGCGAGCCACAAGATCGGTCGCGCAAACGCCAAAACGCGTGGCGAGAATGCGGTCAAAGGGGCTCGGCGAACCGCCGCGCTGGACGTGGCCCAGCACCGTGACGCGGATTTCCTTTTTCAAAAGCTCGCGCAAGGAAAACGCCAGCGCGTTCGCGACATTTCCGGGCGCGGCCGGCGGAATCGGTTTCCCGAGCGGGTCGTGCGACGGCAGCTTGATGCCTTCGGCGACTACCACCAGGCTGAACTCCCGCCCCGTTTTCTCCCGCCTGTGGATCCCGGCGCAAATATTTTCAATGGTGAAGGGAATCTCGGGGATCAGAATCACGTCAGCGCCCCCGGCAATGCCGGAATGAAGCGCGATCCATCCGGTATCGCGGCCCATCACTTCGATCAGCATGACGCGATGATGGCTTTCGGCGGTGGTGTGCAAGCGGTCAATGGCATCGGTGGCGACGTGCAAGGCGGTGTCAAAGCCAAAGGAAACCTCGGTGGCGGAGAGATCGTTGTCAATCGTCTTGGGCACGCCGACGACATGCAAGCCCTTGCGCCCGAAATCGCGGGCGATGCGCAGCGTGCCGTCTCCCCCAATGACGACCAGGGCATCCAAACCCAGGCGGCGGCAGTGCTCCAGGCAAAGCCCAGAATAGTCGCGGGTTACTTCCTGCCCGTCTTCCACCTGGCGGTAGGCAAATGGATTGCCGCGGTTGGTGGTGCCGAGAATCGTTCCGCCGCGCGGCAGGATTCCGCGGACCGAATCCAACGTCAATTCACTGCTTCCATCCGGCCAGATCAGCCCATCAAAGCCGTTGGGAATCCCCAGTACGCGCCAGCCGTGAATGTGGATGGCTGCTTTCACGATCCCGCGAATCACGGCGTTCAGACCGGCGCAATCTCCGCCGCCATTGGCCACGCCAATTGTGTACATCGGTCCCCTGTTGTCCCGAGTTTCGCTGAGCCACTCGATTCTACACTATTCGCGTGAGCCGTATTCACACACGCCGAGTCGCACGTTTCTGCTAAAATGCGTGCGATTTCGTTCGTCCGGCACCTGCCCGGAACTCCAAACCCAGCAAGGAGTCGAGCGATGAGATTCCTGGAAGCACTCAAACCCGTGGGACTGCTTTTCTTGCGTTGTGCACTGGGAACGATCTTCATGGTGCACGGCTATCCCAAGCTGTTCGGGCAAAACACCGCGATGCACCAGTCTTTCGCCCAGCACGGATTGCCGCGAAGCTTCCTCTTCGTGGCGGGCGTGCTCGAACTCTTTGGCGGGGGACTGCTGGTAATTGGATTGTTCGGCCGTGCAGCAGCCTTGCTGCTGACCTTCGAATTGGGTGTGGTCATTCTAAAAATGGGCCTGCCGGAGAGCTACACAAGCGGGGGCTTCCAGTTCGCGGTGCTTCTTATCGTGGCGACGTTTGCGCTGGCGACGACCGGCCCGGGAGCAATCTCGATCGACCAGCCTTTGTTTGAAACCAAGAGATGAGACTGCGCTCTTCACGCCGAGAAAAAATCCCGGGCTTAATTCTGCGCCGCAACCTGAGGCGATACCCCGCTGGGTTGCGCACCCTGCGACACGACAACCGGCACCGGTGCAACCGGCATCACAATCCAGGCTAGCAGATAGCCGAGCACGGCCGGCACGAACGGGACGGGGAAAATCACGAGCAGAACCCAGATGAGCCGGACGACC
>DASWCG010000019.1:0-19918 GCA_036390175.1 Candidatus Acidiferrales bacterium
TTTTCCGGGATCCTTCCGCGCGGCGCATTTTCCATGCCGCCGCTCTCCTGCGCAATATCGGGCGCAGCAGCGGGCAAAGATCCCATCACAAGCTGGCGCAAAAAATCCTTCGCTCCCTCGCGCCTCCGCCCGGGTGGACACCGGAGGAAATGAAGCAGCTTGCCCTGATCGTCCGCTATCATCGCGGTAGCGGACCGAAAGAGACGCATGCGGACTTTCAATCTCTGTCGCCGGATTCGCGCGAGCGCGTCTTGTGGCTTGCCGGGACTCTGCGGTTGGCGCTCGCCTTGAAAAAAGGCAGCCGCAATGGCGCATCCGTCGCCCAGATTCAAAAATCAGACGGCGCCATTACCATTTACGTGCGCGGCCAGGATCCGGCGAAGCACATCGCCCGCCTGCTCCGGAAGAAAAGCCTTTTGGAATGGGCCGCGCGCCGGCCGGTGCGCATTGCATCGCGGCAAAACGGCGCCGCGCAAATCCACTCCGCCCGCGTCAGCCGCGGATGGCCCGGAGAATCTTCGGAGGACACACCCACAGCAGCCTTCCGCTGGGAGGGGAGACGCTCCCCATTTCGAGGCAGGCGACGCCGGATTTTTTCAGCGCTGTGATCGGGGCGGGAAGGTCCAGCGCGCGCGCCAGCAGTTCATCCAGATGCGGCGCGTGGCCGAAGCAGAAAACGCTTCTCGCTTTCTTTAGTTTTTGCAATTCCGCCAGCGCGGCCGACGGGTCCGCGCCGGGCAGCAGCGCTTCGGTCTGCAGAATTTTTTCTTTCACAAGTCCGAAAACTTCCGCAAAAATCTGCGCGGTCTGCAGCGCGCGCACAAACGGACTGGAAAGAAACCGCGAAGGCGCGATTCCCAGCGAACAAATTCCCTGCGCCACTTCGCGCGTCTTGGCGATTCCTTCCTTCGTCAGGAAGCGATCCGCTTCGTCGGGACAGTTTGGATCGCTGCGCTCGACGGCAATTCCATGACGCACGAGATACAAATCCATTTCCGCTTCCTTTGTGCCGGCTCGTCACGCAACGCGGCTCGACGCAACGCTCGCGCGGATGAAAACCCTGACTCCGTATTCGCGTTCGAACAGCGCCGCGCCGCGCTGCGCATCCTGAATATCTTCCGCCGCATCGCCGCGCGCAGTGACGCGCAAACCGATTTCCCCGCGCTTGAAGCTGGCCTCCACTCGCGCCACGCTTTGCTGGTGCGAATGGTCGAATCCTTCCGCGATGCGCAGCAGCGACGCCAGCGCGCGCAGGCGCTTGCGTTCCGCCGGAGCGAGCGCCGCATAACCCGAATGACGTCCCGCGGGCTCGGACTTGCGATTGTGATAGCGCACGATGCAGGCAACCATGTCCCGCTGCTCGGAATCGAGTCCGGCGATGTCGGCGTTGCGCACCAAATACTCGCCGTGCTTGTGGTGGCCGCGATGGTTCACGATGTGCCCGATGTCATGCAATAGACCCGCTGCTTCAAGCAGCAGGCGCGATTCCGCCGGAAGTCCATGCACCGGACGCAACTCGTCGAACAGCATCCGCGCCAGTTCGCGCACGTGCTCGGAATGATGCTGGTCGGAATCGAGCCGCCGCGCGTACCAGCGCACCGCGGTCAGCAGGTCGCGCGCCGCCGCGCCGTAGCGCGGCTCGCGTTGCCGCGCGAAGTGTTTGTGCGCCAGATCCTGCAGCACACCATCGCGCACGCCAACTCCCGGCACAAGCATGACCCGCAGATTCAGGAAGCGCCCCAGCGCCAGAAGGATCACCGCCGCGATGGCCATAACATCGGCGCGGTCGCGGCGCACGCCAAACGCCTTCATGCGCCCGCGAACGTCGCGCTCCACAATATCGGAAAGGTGCGCGCGGAGGCGCGGCAAGTCCAGAGAACGGAATCCGCCCTCGCGCGGGCCGGGCGCAATCTGCGCCAGGGCTTCCGCGTTTCCCCCGCAGACCGCCGCGATTCCTCCGGAAAGATCCGGCCTGCGCGGGAGCCGCGATTCCAGCAGCGCCCGCACATAACGGCGCACCTGCTCGACGTGTTTGGGACGCATCGGACCCGCGAGGTTCAGCGTCTCCATCAGACGGACAGCGCCGACAGGAAGCTGCATAGAGTGTTCGAGCACGCTGTCGCGCAGGATGCTCAACTCCAGACTTCCTCCCCCCAAATCCACAATGACGCGCGGCGCGCGCTCGTGCCCGAGCGCCGCAAGAACCGCTGTGCGGCCAAGCCGCGACTCTTCCGCCTCGCCGATCACCTCCAGGCGAATTCCCGCAGCGCGCTGGACTCGCGCGACCAGCGCCCGGCGGTTGCGCGCTTCCCGAGCCGCGCTTGTGGCCACGGCGCGATAGGCAGCGACTCCAAACTCGTTCATCTTCCCGCGGAAATCCCGGAACGCCGTCGCTGCCAGGGAAAGGGTTTCGTCGCTGATGCGCTGCTCCGTGAAGGCGTTCTCCCCCAAACGCACCGGACAGCGTTCGCTCAGAAGGACTTCGATGTCGAGAGGAGAGAGTGCGCGCGCGATACTGAAACGAAGGGCGTTCGAGCCGGCGTCCATTGCCGCGATGTGAATGGGTTCGGCCAAGATCCGGTTCACCGCCAGAGATGCGCCAGCGCGCTCGATGGCGTGTACTTCGTGGAGCGGATGCCGAGGTGTTCGCCGATGCGCTGCCGCAACAGCTTGTTCACCTCGGGCACGCTGGCTTCGCCGTCGAGGTCCAGGAAACCGTGGCGCTTAGCCATCAGCTCGAATTCCTTCTTGATCATCGCCTGATAGCGGATGAAGGAGCGAAAGAGATCGTTGGAGAGCGACATGTCGCGGCCGGATTCCCAATAACTGATGGCCTGGGACTTCTTGAACTCGCGCGCAAACGCCGTTTCCGGACGCACGTTCAGCCAGAACGTCAGGTGCGGGCGCAGCGCCATGGCGTAGAGCCCGAGCAAGTACTCGCGGTTGATGCCGCGAACCGAACCGCGCGCGATCAGGGTATAGATAAACCGGTCGGCCAGGACGACCATGCCGGAACGCAGCGCGGGGATGATGCGGTGTTCCAGTTGGTCGAAGAAATCGGCGGCATACATCAGCACCAGGGTCATGCGCGTCACGGCATTCTTGGCCATCAGGTCGTCAATATCCTTTCCGACCAAGTAGGACCGCCGCAAGCCGGTGGTCTGAACCGGGAAGCCTTCCGACTCGAGCCATTCTTGCAGGAGAGCGATTTGCGTGGAGCGGCCCGAGCCATCCATTCCTTCCACGACCACAAGCGTGCCGGTCAACTCTTCCGGGCGGACGCCGACCAGCGACTCGCCAAAGAAATACTGGTTGGGGTCCACGGGGGCCGCCGCGGGCCGTCCGTTGTTTTTCGGCGCCACAACTTGTGGCGCCGCATCTTGTTCGGTACGGCGCTTACGTGGAGTCATGGACAGGTGCAAACCGTTTCAGATCGATCCGCGAGGCAACGATCTCCCGCATTTGTTTCTGGAGCTGATTGACCGGCATGGTTCCATCGAGAACGACGAAATTGTCCGTTTCGGCCATTTTGTCGTACTGGTTCAGGATCATCCCCTGAAAAACGCGGAAACTTTCCGCGCGGTCGTAAGACAAACCCAAATCCATTCCGGCCTCATAGTATTTCAACTTCGGCCGGCCGCTCAGAATACGATCCACAGCAACATCCAGCGGGGCGCGAAAATAGAACGTGAGGTCGGGCACAGGAGCGAAGCGATAGAGGTTGCGCAGCCAGCGCGGGGAGCAGCCGCGCGCGGTGTCGCGAGCGAAGGCCGTGTAAATGTAGCGGTCCGCGAGAACGAGATAATTCCCCTGAAGCAGAGGCATGATCTGCCGCTCGCAGCGGTCCGCGAAATCGGCCGCGTGCAGCAAGGAGAATGTCACCGGAGTGAGCAAGCGGCGCTGCTTGCCGCGCCGCGTGGCCGATTTCACCAGAGGCGAGGAGTTCCATTCCGTGAAGTGCAGCCGGTAACCGCCGATCTCAAGCCATCGCTTCAGCAAGTACAATTGCGTGCTCTTGCCCGAACCATCGGTTCCCTCGACCACGATGAGAGCGCCGGGATAAGAGCGCCCGGGCAGCGGCTTCGGTGTCTTCTTCGGCTCAGGCTTTGCCGCCGGTGCTTCCGGCACGTCGATAATTTTCTGCGTTTCTTCCGGCATTTGTGACAGTGATTCTACCCTCGAAACGTCAACGGCGTGTTACGAAAGTACGGATTGGCACCGGTTCCGCACTGCCCGGGGCATCAAAACATAGAGAACTTGACGCGCAGGAATTTTTTGGGATTCTGGCGGAACTCCCCCATCAGCAAGCGCAAGTCTCCCGCGAGACCCGAAACATTGTCATAGAACTTCGGGTCGTTCACAAATTTTCCCGCCGTGCCTTCGTTCTGCGTCAGCTTGGCGGAGACCTTCGAGAGGTTGGCGCTGGTGTCGCGAAGGTGCGTGTAGAGAGCGTCGTCGGTGGCGAATTTGCCGAGAGAGCCTTTGCCGGCGCGGACATCGGTCATGAATGCATTGCTCTTTTCGATGGCTTGCTTCGCGTTGTCGTACAAGGATGGGTCGTAGATGAGTTTCCCGAGGCTGCCCTTCTGCGCCTGCAGATCGGCGAGCATGGTGTCCACGCGATCTACGGCCTTGTAGGCTTTGTTGTAGATCTCATCGGAGGCGACTACCTTTCCAAGCGTTCCCTGCCCTGCCTGGACATTGGAGACCATCTGGTCGCTCCTGGCCAGGATACTGTTCAAATGGGCGTAAGCGGCATCGTCGGTGAGGAGTTTGCCGAGCGTCCCTTTGCCGCGCTGAACGCCATCCACAAGCTCGCGGATCTGGTCAGAAAGAGCGCTGAGGTTGCCGAGAACTTCAGCGCTGCGCTCGACGACTTGTTTGACGGCCTTTTCTTCCTGGCCCTTGACCTCATCGCCTTCCTTGAGGGGTGTGCCGGTAAAGCCGCGGCGAATGGTGACGTAGCGATTGCCGAGCAGGCCTTCAGTCACCAGGCTGGCGACGGAATCGGTGCGGACTTCGTTCTGGTATTTTTTGTCAATCCGCATGATGACCTCGATATTGCGCTTGCGGTCGAGCGGCTGATTTGGTGTGCGCGGGGTCATGCGGATGGCATCCACGTTTCCAATCTCGAGGCCATCCAGGCGCACGGGCGCGCCAGTCGCCAAACCCTCCACCTCGGGGAGATAAGCTGTCAGGCGATACTTCGGGCCAAGAATCCCCGGGCCGGTGACGTAGAAGATACCAACGGCCAAGAGAAACAACCCCACCAACACGAACAATCCAACGCGCAGTTCGTTCCAAGATACTTGCTTGCGCTGTGCCATTCCATCCTCCCTTAAGTAATCAGGGATACTACATTCCTGATTTCAGTTTTTATTTTTCTTTCTCGCATGGAGGTTTCTTTGCAAGATCTGCGAGCCGATCAACCAAGTGTTGCAATACGATCTCCCCTTTGATGACATGTGGCTCCATAACTGAGATCTCGTCCTCATCTAAAAGCACTTTCCCCACGAGCCCCCGCCTAATGCTGACAAAAGCATTCCCGAGTAATCCCTCCGTTTCCACTGTTGCCCGGGAGTCAGAGAGAATCTCATGCTGGTTGTGCTTTTCGATATTCAGGATAACCTCGATCGACTTGTCAGGATTTAATGTCCCGTTTGCTGAGCGAGGGCCAAGTCGCACCTGGGCGACGTGCCCAACGGTAATTCCATCCATTTCTACCCTGGAGTCCCGTTGAAGACCCTCTGTGCCACGGAAGAAGGCGTGGAGGGAATAGGAAGGCCAAAAGACATCGAAGGGAGCAAGAGCGAAGGTAACGGCGGCGGTGATCGCCACAACGGTCAATATGAAGAAACAGGTCCGGACCCATCTCCCCGGGACACGTAGCGTTACGTCTCTCATAGTTCCCTCTCCAATGAACTAAACCAGGAATCTCCTTAGATAGGAATCCTCCGAATCGAGAATGCCGCGCTGGTCGCCTTCGAAATACACGCCGCCATCGCGGAGGACCAGAAAACACGTGGGCACTTCGGCCGCCTGCAGGTCCCCGAATCCGTTGCTGCTCATGGGGACGACGCGATTGCCGGCGGCATCGAACCGGAAATTGGCCAGGGCGAAGGCATCCTGCAAGCGATGCGTGGCCAAAATCGAAGTGACCCCCAGGGTATCGCGCAAACGCAGAATCAGCGTGATGATGGTCTGCGAAGTGACGGGGTCGAGCCCGGCCGTCGGGGAATCATAGAGCACGATGGGCGGGCGGCTGACCAACGCCCGGGCGATGGAAACGCGGCGGCGCATCCCTCCGGAAAGCTCCGAGGGTAATTTTTCCAAGGCATCTTCCATCTCGACAAAGCGCAGCGCTTCGCGCACGCGCTCTTCGACCTCGTCTTCCGCCACGCGGTCTTCGCGCAAGCGGTAGGACACATTGTCCGCGACGCTGAGCGAATCGAACAACGCGCCTTCCTGAAAGACAAATCCGATCTGGCGGCGGAAGCCGAGGAGCTCCACTTCCGAGAGTTCACCGAGGTCGCGGCCCAGGACGAACACGCGTCCGGAGCCGGGGCGGAGAAGGCCCGCGGCAAGCTTCAAGGTAAGGGTCTTGCCCGTTCCGGTTTCTCCGACCAGAACTTTTGTCTCGCGGGGCGCGACAACAAAAGAAAGATTCCGGAGAACATCTCCCTCGCCGAAGCCGATGCCGACATTTTCGAAGGAAATGATCGGCCCGGCGTTAGCCCCGGCAGTCATACGGAATTCCCGCGATTCTTGGACAGTGGTGAGATGCCGGCTCCCATTCCCCTAAGGATTCGGAGGCGCAATCAAGAATTCATCCCCCGTGCGTCCCAGCAATAACTCCCGCCGATGCTTGAGCATCTGCAGTTCACCGGAAACCTCGATCAATTCCTTCTTCTGCTCCACAGATAATTGCGGGCCCAGATGATCCAGCTCGTCGAACCTGGCTTGCAGCCGGGGAATTTCCCGGTCGATAAAAGCAGGCCCGATGAAAAGGACCCGGGCCTTCTTGCTGGCGACCAGATGATGATTATTCTCGGTCCACGCCGGGATAATCCCCACGTCTCCCAGCTCGACACGGATACCCGCGGGCCCGTAATCTTTCTTGATGACCGAGAACTTGACCACCAGAGAATCGCGGGGCTCACCGGCTTTGTCGGGCATCAGCCCTCCGACATACTGGCGAGACTGGTTCGAAAGAAAATTCCCCAGGGAATAAAAAATCACCGCGGTGCGCTGATCCTGGGTCAGGAAAGTCTCGATGGACTGCAGGACATGAGGATGATGTCCGAGCACGGCGCCGGCACCGGCCTCCAGGAAACTGTGAGCGAGCTCGATATCCTCGGGGTGCGGCGCAGGAGCATACTCGGTTCCCCAATGAATCGAAATCAGCAGAAAATCGCATTGCGAACGAGCGGCCTTGATCTTTTCCAAAACGGCCGGCGCATCGAGCCCCGGAGCGCCACCCGATTCACCGGGATACGGGAAAAACGCGACGTGAGGTTCGCGGTCCTTTTCGGGATTGCGATTGCCATTCAGCCAGCGAGTCATCCCGAGCCAGCCGACCTTAATGCCGTTCGTTTCGATGACGACAGGCTTCCAGGCATCTTCGGCCGTGCTCCCGGCTCCGGCAAAGAGAATTCCTTGTTCGCGCAAATGTTCAAGAGTTTCACCAAAGCCCGCATAGCTCTGGTCAAAGACGTGATTGTTGGCGAAGGAGACGATCTTAATTCCGCTAAACTTCAGAGATTGCAGTAAAGCAACGGGCGCATCGAATTGAAACGGCCTTGATCCCCGCGAATGAGCGGGAGCCACAGGGGTTTCCAGATTGACAAAGCCGAAATCGGCCTGGCGGAATACGTCGGCCACGCCTGCGAATAACGCGTCCCACCCGCCATGATTGCCTTCGGCGGGAGGCGGGGCGGCGGTTGAGGCGTCTTTTGATTCCGGAGAGCGGGCAGGCGGCGCGTCTTTCGCGGTTTGTTCATGGGCCGCGGCAGCTTTGACCACGGATTGATGAGGGATGACATCGCCGGCGGCGGCAAACGTGATCCGGCTGATTTCGCGAGGGTAGGAGGCAGACACGGAAGTTTTTCCGGCCGCGGTACCGTGTCCCCACTTGAAAACAAGAGGGGCAAGAAGAAGCAGAGAGAGAGCCAGTGCAGCTCTTCTGATGATCCTCTTTCCTCGAACGACTTGGTCCACCATTATCTTTCCACTCGTTTGGCGCAAAGGCGGAACCTCCCTTGGGCCTTGCCACCAACAAAAAGTATACATGCAACTCGGCGTGGCCGAGACCTGGTATTGGTAATTTCACAAGGAGACGAGGCAAGGGTGTCGGGTGACACGACCGCGCAGGAGAAAGGAGCGAAAACTCTGCAGTTAGTTGTCGCGCTGAGGGGCGCCTTATGGTTCGGAGAGCAAAATTCGTGTTCGAGCCGGTTCGAATGCTCCTGCCCGGTAAGGATCAACCGGGAAGTTGATTCTTCGGGCCTTGCGGCCCCTCAGAATGACCACCGCGCTGAGGGCGCGCTTGATTAGACGCCCTTGCCGGCGATATACAGCATGATCTTGGTGAGGAAGAAATTGGTGACCAGCATCAAGACGGAAGAAACGACCACGGCCTGCGTAGTGGCGCGGCCGACTCCCTGCGTACCGCCGCGCACGCGCAAGCCCTGGAAGCAACCGACCGTGGAGAGGATGAAACCGAATATCAACGGCTTGACCATCCCTTGCATAATGTCGGAAAACTCGAGCGCGTTGATGGCGCGCGTCCAGAACTCGATAGCGCCCAAGCGGAGGGTGAACGTGGAGACGGCGTAGCCGCCGATGAGTCCGACGAAATCGGCCATGGCGGTAAGCAGCGGCAGCATCAGCGTGGTGGCCCAAACGCGCGGCGAAACGAGCTTGCGGCTTGGGTCGGTGCCCATGGCGCGCATGGCATCCACCTGCTCGGTGACCACCATGGAGCCAAGTTCCGAAGCAATACCGGAAGCGCAGCGGCCGGCAACGAGCAAGCCGGCGATGGTGGGGCCGAGTTCGCGCACCAGAGCGATGGCGACGACGTCTCCGGTGAGCGCGGTCTGGCCAAAGCGCGTGAACTGCGAAGCGGTGTGCAGAACCATCACCGCGCCGATGAAGAAGGAGGTCAGCAGAACAATGGGAAGCGAACCAACACCGATGAGGTCCATCTGCTCGAACAGGTCGGTGACATAGCGGGGATGGGTAAGGACGTTGGTGAGGGAGCGCGCGGCGAGAAAGACGTATTCCTGCACGTCAGCGATGCCGCGTTGTGTCGCGCCTACCAGGAGACCTATAGCCGAAGGTTCCGAACTGGCCAGTAGTCTGGGGTCGGTTACACTCATCTGAAAGCGGGGCGCCCCGAGCGCCCACAAAGCACAATGACCCGAAGCGTAGCGTCCGGCTAACGGCACGTCAAGCGATTCCCTGAGCCGTCTTTAGTTACGGGCGCCCGGAGAAGACTCCGCGGGCCAAAACTTGATAGGATGCGGGCGCACAACGGGTCCGGAAAAACAACGGGAAAGAACGGAGCGATGACTATGGCAGAACCCACAAAAGAAGAATTGCTGGCGCGGATTGCCGAGCTGGAGAAGCAAGCAGGCGGGAGAAAGAAAGGTTCGCTGGAATTCCGGGTCGGCGAAAAAGGCGGCGTCAGCGTGTATGGACTGGGGCGATTCCCGGTCACACTGTACTACGAACAATGGATCCGGCTGCTGGATGCGGCGGATGGACTGCGCACTTTCCTGGAAGAGAACAAGAGCAAACTCAAATTGAAAGACAGGGAACGGAGCTGAATCCTGCCGACTGCGGACCGGCGCGCTTCGCGGCCGGAACTTAACTCCCGGCGGCCAGTGCGTGAGTTTAGATCCTGGGCCACTTGAAAGACCCACTACGCCCCGGCGGGTGATGGGTCAGTTTCCGATTATGCGACTAATCGGGCACAAGAGAGGGTAACCAAGCTATTATGTTCCGGCATCTACGTTAGGCAGGCTGCTCGTCGATTACCTCTTGAGTGGACTAGGGAGAGGCATGAATCGCAAAATTGTCGTCCTGATTCTTGGGGTCCTGACCTCGATAGCGACGGGCTGTGGTTTCAGTAAGACTGCGCCATCGACCGCACGAATGATTGAACCTATGATGCTAGATGTACTCGCGGCGTCGCCACAGCGCTACATTGCGGAGCGCCATAAGCTTGAAGTCATCACATCGGAGTCAGAACTCCAGAAGTCCTGGGAGTCGGCGGTCGCCTTCTGTGGGACAATTCGATGCGAAGTCGTTTCTTCTAGTATCACAACACGGGCCAGTGATTCCGTGCCCTCAGGCGTTATTTCATTGCGGGTTGCCCCGGACGACCTCAAAAAGCTCTTGGTTTATGTTGAAGAGCTGGGCAAAATCGCGCAACACACCACGCAACGCGAGGACAAAACGACCGCGCTCGTAGACACCGAGGCCAAACTCAAGAATCTCACCAGCTTCAGGGACAACCTGAGAACGATGCTTGCAAAGCCCTCTGCAACCGTCAAGGACCTTGTGGAAATCCAAAAGCAATTAACTGACACTCAATCGGAACTGGACAGCGAGACAGCCAGGAGGAAGATACTGGCAAATGAAACGGAGAAGATTGCGGTCGAAATCTCCTTTCGTGTGGAGAGACTGAGCCGGAACACCGGGGGTCTTGCTCAGGTCTGGAATGCTTTGCGTGATTCAGGCTCAATTCTGGCGGATAGTACTGCCTCTCTTATCACCACGATTGTTGTTATCATTCCATGGCTGATTTTAGTTTTGCCCGCTATCTGGCTCTTGGTCAAAGGTTGGAGAAAGCTAAAACTGCGCCGAAATCGAACTTTTTCTCCTCCACCTTCGCCAACTGCAGCGTAACTTGACGTGTAACTCCTAGTTAACGCGCTTACCGGAAACTGACCCACTAGCCCCGGCGCGTTTACTGGACGCTCCTGCCACGCTTCGCTACAATGACGGGTTTCGCGTGAGCGCGGACGCTTGCGGACGAGCGGGCCGGGCGCTCCCGAATTCCAATGCTGCGCTTTGTTACTGCCGGTGAATCGCATGGCCAGGCCCTGATTGCGTGGGTCTCGGGACTTCCCGCTTCCCTGCCCGTGGACGTGGAGTTCATCAACGCGGAACTGCACCGGAGGCAACTGGGCTACGGGCGAGGCGGGCGGCAGAAAATTGAGAAAGACCGCGTGGAGGCACTCTCGGGAATCCGCCACGGAAAAACGATCGGGGCGCCGGTGGCCTTGCGGATTGAAAACCGCGACTGGCCGAACTGGGAAAAGGCGCTGGCGGTGGAGGACGCCGCGGGCGCCGAAGACGCGCAGAGGCCGCTGACGGCGCCGCGTCCCGGACATGCCGACCTGGCGGGGGCGCTGAAGTTTGACTTTCACGATGCGCGGTTTGTGCTGGAGCGGGCGTCGGCGCGGGAGACGGCGGCGCGCGTCGCCGCGGGCGCGCTGGCGAAGATTCTGCTGCGCGCCTTCGGAACAGAAATAGCCAGCCACGTAATCGCTGCGGGGAAAGTGCGGCTTGACCGCGCGGCTACCTGGCAAGAGATTGCGGCGGTCTGCGCAAACCTGGAATCGCCGCTGCGCTGCGTGGATGCCGCGACGGAGGAGCGCATGAAGGCGGAAGTGGACCAGGCACTGCGCGCGGGCGACTCGGTGGGGGGAATTTTCGAAGTGGTGGCGCACAACGTGGTCCCGGGACTGGGCAACCACGCGCAGTGGGACGAAAAACTCGACGGGTTGCTGGCGCGCGCGGTCATGTCCATCCAGGCGGTCAAGGGAGTGGAGATTGGCAGCGGAGTTTCAAACGCCACATCGTACGGTTCGGAAGTGCAGGACGAAATCCGTTACGATGCCGCCGCGCGGAGGTTCCAGCGGCCGACCAATCGCGCCGGAGGCCTGGAGGGCGGGATCACCAATGGAGAAGACGTCGTGGTGCGCGGCTACCTGAAGCCCATCTCCACGCTGCGGCGCGCCATGGAAACGGCGGATCTGAAAACGAAGACGCCGGTGAAAGCCGCCTACGAGCGTTCGGACATTTGCGTCGTGCCGGCCGCAGGAGTCGCGGGCGAGGCGATGACCGCGCTGGTGCTCGCCGGAGCGTTCCTGCAAAAATTCGGCGGCGATTCGGTTGCGGAAACGAAACGGAATTTCGAGAGTTATCAGCGGCAATTGGAGGCCTTCTGAAACGCGCCGGCAAGGCGCGACGAACGAAACGGCTATGCTCTACCCCATCGTAAAATACGGCGCGGAGGTCCTGACGCGTCCGGCAACGCGGGTCACGAAATTTGACGCCGACTTCGAGACGCTGTGCGCAGATATGTTCGAATCCATGTACGCGGCACAAGGCGTGGGACTGGCGGCGCCGCAAATCGGGAAAAGCGTGCGCCTGGCGGTGATTGACGTTACGGTGGGAAAGAATCCCGAAGCGAAGCTGGTGCTCGTCAACCCGGAGATCATTCACGCCGAAGGGGAACATCGCGACGAAGAAGGATGCCTCTCGGTGCCGGGGTTTCGCGGCGCGGTGATCCGGCCGCAGTTTGTGACGGTGCGCGCGCAAAATGCAAAAGGAGAAACGTATGAGATGCGCGGCGAAGGTCTGCTGGGGCGCGCCTTCTGCCACGAGATTGACCATCTGAACGGCGTTCTGTTCATCCAGCACCTCAGCCTGATCAAGCGCGACCTCATCAAGCGAAAAATCCGCAAGCTCAGCAAGCGCGGCGAGTGGTGACCGGGGCTGCGCCGGAGGGCCATGCGCATCGTCTTCTGCGGGACACCGGAGTTCGCCGTTCCTGCGCTGAGCCATCTTCTGGCTCAAACAAATTTCCAGGTCGAGAGCGTGGTCACGCAGCCGGAGCGCCCGCAAGGACGGCAACAAGAAATTGTTCCCTCGCCTGTGAAGGAAGCGGCGCGCGCGGCGGGTGTCCCGGTGTTTCAGCCGGCCAGCATCAAAGGGGAAGAAGCTTTCGAGTTTTTCAAGCGCATCGCACCGGATGCGGTAGCGATCATTGCTTACGGGCAAATCATTCCGGCGCCGCTGCTGGCAATTCCCCGATTCGGATGGATTAACCTGCACGCTTCGCTGCTGCCGAAGTACCGCGGAGCCGCTCCGATCCATTGGGCCATCGCCAACGGGGAAACGCGGACGGGGCTGACGACCATGCGGATTGACGCCGGCTTGGACACGGGCGACATCCTGCTGCAATCCGAAATCGCAATTGGCCAGGATGAAACGGCGCCCGAGCTTTCCAAGCGAATGGCCGAGGCCGGAGCGCCGCTGGTGGGCGAGACACTGCGGAAACTCGAGCGCGGCGAAGTGACGCCGAAAGCACAGGAGCATTCGCGCGCGTCGTTTGCGCCGATTTTGAAGCGCGAAGACGGGCGGGTGGACTGGCGGCTTTCCGCGGAGCAGGTCTACAACCGGATGCGCGGATTTGCGCCGTGGCCCGGGGCATTCACAACATTTCGCGGGCAGACTTGCCACGTTTGGGGACGGCCGAAATCGCCGGGACGTCCTGCGGACGCGCCGGGAGCTATCGTTGCCGTTGGCGAATCAATTTTCGTGGCCTGCGGCAGCGGGAGCTGGCTGGAGCTGGACAGCGTCCAACTGGAAGGGCGGAAGCGGGTTTCCGCGCCGGACTTTGCCAACGGGGCGCGGCTCAAACAACACGAGAAGTTCGCGTAGCATCCCAGAGATTGGCCGTGCAAGATTCCGGGAGGGTGCCCGCCCAAAGCACAACCAGGGCAGATAGGGTTTGCCGGAAGCCGCCCTTCGCGGCATACTGAAACTGAAGCAACACGATTGCCGAAGAATGATCTTCAGCGAATGCCGGGCATAAATAATCTCAGGGAGAACGCGGGCAATCCAGCCGCCACCAAATGACAAAGTCTTTCCTTTCCTCGCTCCTCCGGGTTGTATTGGTTTTTTCGGTGGTCCTGGGTCTGATCCCCGCATCATTCGACGCAGCCGCCGGCGGCGCAGGCGGCGGGAACACAGCGGCGGCGAGCAAACCGTCCGACGCGGTGCTGGATGCCATGCGCCAAGAATTAAGCCGGGCAACCAAGGAATTGGCCAAGGCGGAGAATCCGCCTTACTTCATCGGTTATTCGGTGTACGACCAAGATTTAGTGGTTATTGTGGGATCGTACGGAAGCTTGCTGACGAGCGCTTCGGCGCACCGGCGCGAAGCGGACGTGACGATGCGCGTGGGCTCGCCGGCGCTCGACAATACGCACGGAGACAACCGGCAATCGGGAATGACTTCGGGGCCGCTCCCTGTGAATGACGACCGCGATGCCATCGCGCGCGTCCTCTGGGAGCTGACGGACCGCGAATACAAACGAGCCGCGCCCACCTATCTGAACGTGAAGACGAATTCGGTGGTGCGCGCCGAAGAGGAAGACAAATCCCCGGACTTTTCCAAAGAGGCGGCGCAAAACCGTGTGGGGGCGACGCCGCGGCCGCTCCAAGTGGACCGCGAAATCTGGGAACAGAAGATCCGCAATTACTCCCGGGCGTTCCGCAGGTACCCGGAAGTGTACAGCTCGATGGCGATTTTGCAGGTTGATTCGACCACGTCGCGCTTTGCCTCAAGCGAAGGCAGCGCATTGACGATGCCGAGCGCGTCGGCGCGGCTGGTGATTCAAGCGGAAACGCGCGCCGAAGACGGGATGGAATTGCTGCGCGTGGAGACGTTCCAAGCGCCTTCGGCGAAAGAGCTGCCGCCCGACGCGGAGATCAACGCGAAAATCGAAAAGATGGCCGCAGACCTGAAGGCGCTGCGCGCCGCGCCGGTCGCCGAACCTTATAACGGGCCGGCGATACTTTCGGGACGCGCTTCGGCGGTGTTTTTCCATGAAGTGCTGGGGCATCGCCTGGAGGGGCACCGGCAACGGAGCGAGGACGAGGGACAGACGTTCACGAAGAAAGTGGGACAGGCAATCCTGCCCGATTTCCTGAGCATCGCGGACGATCCAACGGCGGGTGAGCTGGCCGGCGTGAAGCTGGCCGGCTCCTACGCGTACGACGACGAAGGCGTGCCGGCGCAACGCGTTGAAGTAATTCAGAACGGCGTTTTGAAAAGCTTTCTGATGTCGCGGATGCCGATTAAGGGGTTCAGCCAGTCGAATGGACATGGGCGGAGTCAGCCGGGGCGCATGCCCACGGGCCGCCAGGGAAATTTGATCGTCACATCCTCGAAGAGTGTTCCCGAAAAAGAGCTGCGCGAAAAACTGATCGAGGAAATCAAGAAACAGGGAAAGCCGTACGGGCTTTATTTCGACGACGTGCAAGGCGGGTTCACGCTGACGACGCGGTCGCTGCCGCAGGCCTTCCAGGTCCTGCCGGTGATGGTGTACCGCGTGTACGCCGATGGACGGCCGGACGAGCTGGTGCGCGGCGTAGATATCGTCGGGACGCCGCTGGCCGCGCTGACGCGCATTCTGCTGACGGGGGACACGGAGCGCGTGTTCAATGGGGTCTGCGGGGCGGAATCGGGCAGCGTGCCTGTTTCCGCGGCGGCTCCCGCGATGCTGTTCTCCGAGATGGAAGTGCAAAAGCGCGCGCATTCCCACACGCGCCCGCCGATTCTACCTCCGCCGGGATTTGAGACGCCGCCCCCATCGGTGAAGACTTCAGAGGGCGCGGGGGTGCGGCAATGAATTCACCCTCGTTGACTCGCGTTCTCTGCGTGGTATCCCTCTGGATGGTTGCCGGCTTGGCGTGCCCTTTGCAGGTAAAGCCGCAGTCCGGCGCAACCTCCTCCGCAGTACGAGCCGCGGGGCGGTCCGCCGCGCAGAGCGATCCACTTCTGGACGCGATGCTCACGGAGCTCGAGCGCTCCCGGGCGGGCTTGAAGATGGATCAGGTTCAAGCGCCCTATTACATCGAGTACCGCTTGAGCGAGGTGGAAGGTTATACGGCGGAGGCGGCGTTCGGGGGTCTGCGCGAGGACCAAGAGTTTCACGTGCGGTTTCTGCGCGCGGTCGTCCGTGTGGGCGATTACAAGCAGGATAGTTACTACGGCGAAGGCACGGGCGCGGCGGAAGTGATGCCGCTGGACAACGACCCGCTGGCGCTGCGCCACCAGATCTGGCTGGTCACCGACCAAGCGTACAAATCCGCGAGCGAAGCGCTGACGGCGAAACAAGCCATGCTCAAGCAGTACAACGTGGACCAGCCCGTGGACGACTTTGCGCGCGCCCCGGTGCTGCAATCCGTCGGCCCGCTGGCCAAGCTCGAGGATTCGCCGGAACACTGGCGAAAGCTGCTGGAAAGCGTGACGGGCCTATACCGGAAGTATCCCGACATTCAATCGGTCGAGGCGTCCGTGCGGTTTACGGCAGTCAACGAATATTTCGTCAATTCGGAAGGAACAGTGACACGGCAAGGCCATGCAACCTACGCGCTGACCCTGTCCGGGTCGGCACAAGCGCTCGATGGAATGCGTCTGGAGCGCAGTCCTTATTACATGGTGGGAAAGCCGGAGGAGCTGCCCTCAGACGCGGAGATTTCCGCCGATGCGGCGAAAATGCTGGACACGATTGTGCGGCTTCGCCAGGCGCCTATTGTGGAAGAGGAATATCGCGGGCCGGTGGTATTTTACGCCGATGCGGCCGACGACGTCTTTGCCGGCCTGGTGGGCAGCAATGTTCTCGGGCGGAAACCGCAGCCGGGACGTCCGGCGCGGACCACGGGACAGTATGCAACCAGTTTCAAGAGCAAGGTGTTGCCCGACTTCCTCACAGTGGTGGACGATCCGACGATGAAGGAGTTTCGGGGCCACAGCCTGGTGGGAAGCTATGACGTGGACAGCGAAGGAGTGAAGGCTGCTCCGGTGACGGTCATCGACAAGGGACAATTGATCAACTATCTGCTCGGGCGCGAGCCCATCCGGGATTTCCCCGAATCCAACGGACACGCGCGCGCCGCCTTCGGCGCCGGCCCGTTGCCGAGCACGGCGAACCTGGTGGTGCGCGCGGAAAAGTCCAGCTCGCTGGAGGAATTGAAAAAGCAGATGATTGAAATGTGCCGGAATCAAGGGCGCCCGTACGGCTACTACGTGGAAACGCTGGGGCCCGGCATGTCGCCACGCCTGCTGTACCGTATCTGGGTGAAGGATGGCCATGAAGAACTGGTGCGCGGAGCGGTGTTCAACGAGCTCGATGTCCGCACTCTGCGCAACAACCTGACGGCTGCGGGAAATGACCCGCTGGTGAGCAACCGGCCGGGAGGCCTTCCTTCGTCGGTCATCAGCCCCTCGATCTTATTTGATGAGCTTGAGGTGAAGCGCGCGGACACCAGCAAGGATAAGTTGCCGGAGTATCCACCGCCACCGCTGACGAATCCTCGGTAAGCAATTCGGTGAGGCGCGATCAGCCGTCTATTTACACTCGGGATTCACATACCACTCACGCCCGCACAAACTGTCTGTTGTGACTTGACAGCCTGCCTTCTCGAATCTTTGACGAAGCTCATCAACGTGTGAAAATCCGCAGAGAAGGAGGATATTTTTGGCTTCATCCGCCATTCTGAGTGTGCGCCAGAGCATGTATTCTTCGCGGATTCCATCCGACAAAACTCGCACAACCTTTGAACCGATTGGAATGCCGCCGCTAAAGATCGGCTCGTGGCGTTCACGCAGTTGCTCATCGGCTATTCCCAGCGCCTCGCGAGCCGCCAGCGACATTTCAATCGGCTCCCAACGGATGTCGAACGAACTCGCAACGGATTTTGCTATCGCATTTTTCTCAAGGTAGGTCTCATCACCGATGAATTCAATGTGGTGCTCGGACACCAATACCCGCAACAGTTTCTCAAATTCAACTTTTTCGTAGGCTGAGCGCCTGCCGTCAGAGGTTTGAATTTCGTGGTCGATGCCAAGAATGTAAACGTTTTGTCTCATTGCTGCGGAGTGATTCGATTGCGTCCGCCATAGAACAGTTGCAGTTCCGTGCTGGCCCACACTTCCGTTCGTCCTTTCCATCTCAGTTGTTGACTAGCGAGTAGGAGGAAAGAGGTCCGATTTTCCGCCCCCCAACTTCACCGCATAAGTGAGAGCCGTGACAAACCTTTCGGCTCTGTCCTTGCTCTTAAAGAAAATGAGCACGTTGCCCGTTGTCTCGGTTAGACCACAACCCGAAGTCCCAGAACAGCCGCCTCGCTCAATGAGCGGCTTGAGGTCCGTCGTGTGGAATAGCACCATCGTTAGTTTGGGCGCTGAATGGAGAAAACGGAGGTATTCGTGAGAGCATTCCGGGTTCGCCTCGCACTTGGGATGTTTGTCCCAGAACTCAGAAAGAGCGTAAAGCTCGTACCCCCCCTCTTTAGACTCTATCGAGGTTGGATCAATGTCTCCGAGGGCGAACGTTATGTACCTTGGATAATCCTTTTGCTCGTGCTTGCCGGCGTCATCGGAGGCGATTGTGTAGGTGAACTGCGAATAGCCGTTTTTCTCAGTCAGGCCGTCTATAACCGCCATAAGCATAAATTGATGAGCCAAGACCGTAATGCTCGGGCCATTTGTCGAGCGGAGTCCCGCTCCTTCCAATACGCCTTGTAGGACATCGCGGTGTTCAGGCTGCACCATTCGGCCCATGAACTCAACGGTAGTTTTCAGGTCGGCCATACTCGGGGTCGTCGATGCAGAGGGAGGAGCATCGCCTTCGTGTTTCTGCACTTTGGCCGAGTCAGGTTCGTTGGGAAACTGTTGAAGTGTTGAGGAATTGGCGAGAAGCAATCGCTTTGCGTCATTGATCGGGATCGCGAAGTTCAGATTTTCTCCGCCTTCGAGATACATAGTGTTGACCCCGACAACCTCACCGAGCATGTTGAACAAAGGGCCACCGCTGCTACCCGGAGATATCGGTGCAGTGGTCTGCAAGAATTTACGGCCGTGTTCTTTCGATGTTCGCACTCCGCTGATTATTCCGTTCGAAACTGTCGATTCGAGAGATAGCGGATTACCAATGGCAACAACCTCTTCACCGACTTGAATATGATCTGAATTGCCGAGCGTGAGCGTTCGGAAGGTTTTGCCGTGTATTTTGATGACGGCGAGATCGCGGACTTTATCGGCTGCCAGCACACCATCAACGGGAAAGGCAGTATCGTCAGGGAATTTGACGATGGCGACGTTGCCAGTCTCGATGACATGGTAGTTCGTCACGATCACGCCGTCGGCGCTGACAAGGAAACCAGTGCCCTGTGCTATGGGTTTATCGTTGGTCGCAGTGATGATGGTTACGATTGCTCCGTTCGCAGCCTTAGCTATCGCTGGTATGTCCTTTCGAGCTGGGGCCGACTGCGCGGCAACGACACCAGGAATGAGAGAAATCAGGGAAAGAAGTTTCATCGTAAAGCGCTCACCCATTCCGATCTCCTTTACTCGGGAATTCCATCGACAGTCGGGGAGAGAATAGCCGTCCGTCTCGTTTCATGTTCCTTCGGGCTCTCCACTCGGTCAATGATACGGGTCATGAAGATGTTAACGCCGTTACCCTATCGCGGCAAGAGATCGCAAAGAGGCCGGTTAAAACCGCCACGATTTCTGTACTGTGGTACACAGCAAGGGACGGCGCGATACGCATTATTGCAGCACTGTTCTCCTGCATGATAGTCTGGCGCAGAGAGAGAGATTTCGATGACGATACGAGAGCGGCTGGAATGGCTGATGCGCATGTCGCTGCTGGTATTCATTCTGGCTTCGGCGGCATTTTTGAGCGCGATAACGGCGATGCGGTTTGCCATCCACAGCCGCGAAGTGACCATGCCGAACCTGATCGGCAAAAACGTGGCCGAGGCGAACCGCGAGCTAATCGCCCGCGGCCTGGTGCTGCGCGTGGCCGACCGCATCTACAGCGACATC
>DASWCG010000020.1:0-10424 GCA_036390175.1 Candidatus Acidiferrales bacterium
AGCTGGCCGTCGCGCGAGGCGATGACAATGGCTGTGGGGTCTCCCCGCGCGACTTCCAGCGCAAACGAAGGGCCGGAGAGCGCGGCAACGCGCGGGAGGAATTTCGCGGAAATAACCTGGTGCAGAACTTCGCTCATGCGCGCGTGAGTGCGGGGCTCGAGTCCCTTGGTGGCGCTGACGAACACCATTTCCGGAGTGAAGTACGGAAGCATTTCGGTGTAGACGGCGCGGGCGTTAGCGGAGGGCATCACTCCGACGACGACGGCGGCGCCATGGAGTGCGGCGGAGGCTTGATGCGTCACCTCAGTATCCGGGGGGAGCGGAAAACCCGGGAGGTAGGTTTCGTTGATGCGGGTGGTCCGGATTTTTTCGCAGACGGCTGGGTCGTGAACCCACAGCACGAGGCGATGCGGCATACGGCTGCGTGATAGAACAATCGCGAGGGCTGTGCCCCAGCTTCCCCCGCCAAGGATGGCGATCTTTTTCATGGGCGTCGGCGAAAGGTCAGCGGGGGTTCTGTCCCAGTGAGCAGCCGCTCAATGTTGCGGCGATGGCGGAAGATAATCAGGATGGAGGCAAGCGCGACGCCGATGGAAACCACGTGCGGGGGAGCGTGACGCGGCGCATATACGAGATACATCAAGAATGGCAGAGATGCGGCCGCGGCGATCGAGCCCAACGAGATGTAACGCCAGAACGCGACGACCGCAACAAAGATTGCCAGGGCCGCCAAAACCGCAGGAACGGAAATCATCAGGAACCCGCCGGCGGCCGTGGCCACCCCTTTTCCGCCTCGAAACTTGAGCCACACCGGAAACAGATGGCCGGCGATGGCTGCCAGCGCCGCCACCATCATCCAATCAATCCGAGAAGGATTAAACGGGCTGAGGGAAATGGAATCGCGGATGAAGTGTGCGGGGAGCCAGACGCCAAGATAACCCTTTCCGGCGTCGAGAAGCAGCGTCATCGCACCTCCGCCGAGGCCCACGGCGCGCGTGACGTTCGCGGCCCCGATGTTTCCGCTGCCAACGGCGCGGATATCGCCTCGGCCGCCCAGTTTCGTAATGAGGAGGCCGAACGGGACTGAGCCAAGAAGATACGCGGTCAGGGGCACCCAGGCGAGTGCAAGCAAATCATCGTGGTTCATCGCGCGATCATTTCTCCGGGCCCGTAAACGCGAAAGTGGCGAGCCGTTCGTATTCAGCGCCGTCGGGCTTCAATTTGCTTTGGTACAAATGGAATTCGCTGATACGCGCCGCCCCAAATTCCCGGGCGCACAGTTCGCGCATTGCTTCTGCGAGGCGCGGTTGGCTTTGGGGTTGCTTGAACCGTGCGAGGGTTAAGTGTGGGTGAAAGGCGCGCTCCTCGCGAGCGATGCCGAGCAAGAAAAGCCTTCGTTCGACTTCGGCCCTGACTTCGGCGAGATTCGGCGTGGCTTCAATCCCTGCCCAGAGGACACGCGGGCGGCGCTCGTTTGGGAAACAGCCGACTTCGCGAAAGCTCATTTCGACAGGCTTTGCGGAACGGAGGTCCGCGAGAGCAGTTTTCACGCGCTCTACCATCTCGGGAACAGTTTCACCGATGAATTTGAGGGTGACGTGCATCCCTTCTGTTTGTACCCAGCGAGCACCACGCGCTGCGGGGGCAAGTTCTTTCATGAGCTGCGCGATGTTCTGCCGGACGCCCTCGTTGAGATCCATGGCCACGAAGACGCGCAAGCGCTTAGCCTTTCGCCTGCTTCTTAGCCTGGCCTGCGTAGAGAAAGTGGCGGCGGATCATGTCCAGAGCCGACTGTGACGCCTGCCAACGAATGCGCTCGCGATCGCCGGGGAACACCACTCCGCGTTCGCGCGTGCCGCTGGAATGAGCGAGAGCAATGTGCACCGTGCCGACGGGTTTTTCTTCCGAGCCCCCGCCCGGACCAGCAACGCCGGTGACGCCGACGCCCAGCGTGCTCCCCGTGCGGCGGCGGACGCCCTCGGCGAGCGCGACGGCGACTTCCGCGCTGACCGCTCCCTTTGAGGCGATGAGTTCGGCGGGCACATCCGCCCAGGCTGCTTTCATTTCGTTGCTGTAGCAGACTGCGCCGCCGAGAAAATACGTGGAGCTCCCCGCGAGGCTGGTGAGCCGTTCGGAAAGCAGGCCCCCGGTACAACTTTCGGCGACGGCGACGCTGGCCTGATTTTCCTTCAACTCGCGCGCGACGACTTCTTCGAGGGTGTCGCCTTCGAGCGTGAAAATATTTTCGCCAAGAGCGAGCTGGAAGCCTTTCACCAACTCGTCGAGCAGTTTTTCAGTCGCGATGGCATCCGCGGACCAGGCACGGAGGTGAATTTGAATCTCACCGGGCGAAGCAAGGATGGTGGTGTGGACCTGATCCTTGTAACGCTTGTAAATCGGCGCGATGCGCTGCTCGAGGTCCGACTCGCCCATGCCCGCGACGCGCAACTCGCGATGGAAGAGGCGCAGCGCAATCTTCCCGCGGGACAGGCGCGGCTCGACGTGGTTTCTGTACATCGGCATCAACTCGTGAGGCGGGCCGGGAAGAAGAACGATGATGCGGCCGTGGTCCTCGAGCCAAAGGCCCGGAGCGGTGCCATTGGGGTTGTCGAGCACGGCCGCGCCTTCGGGCACCATCGCCTGGCGCACATTGATCTCTGGCATGGTGCGGCCGAACTTGCGGAAGCGCGCTTCGATTTCATGAATGATGGCGTCGTTGCGGATGAGTTTTCGGCCAAGCATCTCCGCGACGGTTTCGCGCGTGAGGTCGTCTTCGGTGGGGCCGAGTCCGCCGATGGAGACAACCAACTCCACGCGGTCGAGCGCGCCGCGAAACGCGTCGTGAACTTGCGAGCGCAGGTCGCCGACGACGGTCTTGCGCACGATTTCGATGCCGAGACGATTGAGCTGCTCGGTGAGGAACAACGAATTGGTGTCCAGGCGATCCGGAGTGAGCAGTTCGGAGCCGACCGCAATGATTTCAGCCTTCATCGCAGCGGCGACCCCGCAAGGGGAAGACCGGCGACATCCCAATCGAGCGTAAAGAGGGCGCTGTTCGTGGCGAGGACGGCGCGGCTCGTCGCCAGAAGGGCTAGTCCTACAAGGCCCGAGCCGCTAAGGACAAACTCGGCGCGGCCCTGCGGCGTGACGCGAACCAAACCGCGGCGGCCGCTGAGCGAAGCGGCAACAAACAGATTGCCGTTGCGGTCGAAGGCCAGACCCTGCGGGCGGCCGAGACCTCGATAAAAGGTGGTCACTTCACCGCCCTGCGTGACGCGGTAGACGTGGTCAAAACTTGACGTCGTGGGCCCGGTGACGTACAGATCTCCCGACGGATGAAAAGCCAAATGGTAGGCGGCGATGGAGGGTTCCAGCGTGGCAAATACAAAAACTTCGCGGTTGCCACTGATTTTGAAAATTGTGCCGCTGCGGTCGCCCACATAAAGATTGCCGGCGGAGTCAAAGGCCAGGCCTGTGGCGATTCCCATGCCCTCGATCCAGAGCTGGGAGCGGCCGTCGGGCGTTACACGATGAATCGTGCCGTCATTGCGGCAGGAGACGTAAAGCATTCCTGAACGATCGAGAGCCAGCCCCGAGGGATTCACCAGATCGGTGACAAACGGCTTGATTGTGTAATTTGCGGTGATCTTGTAAAGCGAGACGGGCACTTTGTGCCCGCGCTGACCGCTGAATGTCACATAAGTATTGCCTTCGGCGTCCACGACGGGATTGGCGACCGGGTGCAGGTTGTCGGCAATTTGCACGCCAAGAGAGATCGGAAAGGGTGCGCTTTCGGAGCGCGCGGTGGCAACGCGCATGGCGCCTTCCGATGCGCCTTCGGGAACACGGGCAATCAGAAAGTTTTCCGCAGAGAGAAGCAGCTCGCCTTCGACCTCGCCAAAGCGCACGCGGGGACGTGTGTTGTTGTGCGACACGAAGCCGCTGCCGTGGATTTCGACTTCACCGCCGGCAATGGCCGCAGCGGGCGCGACACGTTCGATGCGCGGGATGCCGTTGCCGCTCTGTGTTAGTCCGAATGGCATTAGAGGCCAAGCCATCTCAGGAGCCAGAGTCCCAGCGCGGCGTAAACGGCGGCCAGCCAGTCATCGGCCATGATCCCCCAGCCGCCGGGCAATGACTCCGCCTGCCGCACGGGAAACGGCTTCCAAATATCGAACACGCGAAAAAGTATAAAACCCGCGAGCAGCAATTTCCAGTTTAGCAGGCCCAGCAGCCCGCCGCCGAGAAGCAGCGTAAGGTGCTGGCCGGATACTTCGTCAATTACGACGTACTGAGGGTCTGAGATTCCGGCATAGGCGGCGACTCGCGAGGCGCTCCAGACACCGAGGCGCGACACAACCAGGAACACGATTGCGGAGAAGAGCACAACGGTTGAAATCGGGCGGCCGAGGACCACCGGCATGTCGAGCCCCAGATTCCAAAGAGCGCGCGCTGCGACAGATGAATTCGTTATAAGAGCGAGAGCCAATCCGACCAGAGAACCAAATGTCCCGGGGGCTTTGGAAATGTACCCGATTCCGAAACCTGTGGCGAGAAATAGAGCGAAGCGCGGTTTGGGGGCAGCGGGAGGCGCCGCAGCGTCAGTGTTCGGTCTCATTCGGGTCCGGTTTTTCGGGAGAAGGTTCGTCAACGACAGGCTCGGAAACGACGTAGCGTTCGGCGGCCCAGTTGCCGAGGTCCAGCAGGCGGCAGCGCTCGCTGCAAAAAGGGAAGTCGGGATGCTTGGCGGAGTCCGTCGAGGCTTTGCAGATTGGGCAGTGGTGCGTCATGGATGCGTGATTCGTGCCCCCGGTGAAAGAATCAGGGCAGCAATCTTAACTCAGGATGCGTAGGGGTGCACCGGTGGAGATGCGCTGGACGGGCGCGGCCGGGAATGCAGGTGCGGCCGCTGAAGTGGCGGAAGAGACGTTGGCGGGATCGGCTGATACGCTCGGGCGGCGTTGGAGAATTTCGATGACGCGGCCAATGAGGTCGTAGGCATCGGCTTTGGTGATTTCCACTCGGGCGAGGTCGCCGGGACGCGCAGTCTCGCCCGATTGGGTTTCAATATCTGTGAGGAAGAGTCTGCCGTCAATTTCAGGAGCCATACCCTCGAGGCGCGCCTCCCAGACCAGTTCATTTTCTTTCGAGGGGCCTTCGACGAGCGCGGAAACCCTCTTGCCAACACGCTGGCGGAGTTTCTGCCGGGAGATTCTCTTTTGGATGGCCATCAGGCGCTCGCGGCGCACGGCGATGGTCTCTGCATCCACTTTTTGACCGAGCGCGAAGCTGGAGGCGTTGTCCACGTCGGAGTATTCGAAAACGCCCATCCAATCGAATTGTGCGGCGCGAACGAAATCGTAAAGTTCGTCGAAATCGTTCTCGGTTTCGCCGGGGAAGCCGACGATGAATGAAGTGCGCAACGAAATGCCGGTGACGGTGCCACGAATGCGTTCGAGCAATTTCAGGAAGGCGTCGCCGCTCGAACCGCGCTTCATGAGCGCGAGGACCTTGCGGCTGGCATGCTGCAACGGCATGTCCATGTACTTGACGAGGCGAGGATGCGCGGCGATGGTGTCCAGCAATTTCTGCGTGACGCGATTCGGATAGCAATAGAGAAAGCGCACCCAGAAGAGATCTTCGATTTGCGCGAGGCGGTCGAGGAGCAGCGCGAGGCCATCGCGCAGGCTGAGATCCTCGCCATACGAAGTGGTGTCCTGGCCGATGAGGGTCACCTCGCGGACACCAGCGCGCGCCAATTGCTGGGCTTCGCGGACGACGGATTCAAACCGGCGGCTGCGGAATTTTCCGCGAAGCTGCGGGATGATGCAGAAGCTGCACGGGTGGTCGCAGCCTTCGGCAATCTTGATGTAGGCGGAGTGGCGCAGCGTGCTGAGGACGCGCGGCGTCAGGTCATGGTAAAGGAACGCGGGCGGCTCGGCTGGAAGAACGCGCAGGCTGCCCTGGACCGCTTCGAGAATCCGTTCGACTTCGCCGGTCCCCACGACGGCGTCCACTTCCGGAATCTGCTCGAGAATTTGCTCGCGATAGCGCTCGACCAAGCAGCCCGCAACGATGAGCTTCTGCGCGGCGCCGAATTTCTTGTATTCGGCCATTTCCAGAATTGTGTCCACCGATTCTTGCTGCGCGGGCCCGATGAAGCTGCACGTATTGACCACCAGGATTTCAGCTTCGGCGGCGCGCGGGGTCAGCGCATAACCGTGACGCGCCAAAATGCCCATCATGACCTCGCTATCCACAAGGTTCTTGGGACAGCCGAGACTGACGAAACCGACTTTAGGCGCGATTGCGGACATTTGCGAGGAACTCGAAACTACTTATTCTAGCATATGCGCGCGGGGCGGCGTTTCAGGCCGAAGAGCGCTGCTTGGCGGAGCCACCGCGCAGCAATTGGCGAATGTTTTCGAGGAGAGAATTCATTTTCTGGGGGTCGCTCGGCTGGCTGCCGAAGCGAGCTTCTTGATAAAGGCGCGTGAACTCGCCGACGGGCGTGGCCAGTTCCGCCTGCGGGAGCGTGGCGACGAATTCGAGCGGGGTTTGTGCGATGGACTTCTTCCAGCCGCGGCGCCCGAGCAGGCGCAGGAGCTGCTCGTATTGCAGCGTTGCGAGGCGCGGCGATGCGTCTTTTGGCGGGGAAAGGTGTACGCGCCAGAGTATCCAGATCATTCGTGCGAGCGCGCGTCCCCGCAGAAGGAGAAGCAGCACGAACCCCACAACGACGGCCAGCGGCACAAGGTAGGGTGAGCGCTTGGCCCATCGTTCCCACGTGGAGATTCGCGCAATGCTCCGGTCGCGAAAACGGGAATAAAAACTCCGTGCTCGCTCGGACCAGCTTTTTGAGGTATCGCGGACGCCTTGCGCCAGCGTTACTTGGTGGGCGAAGTCGTAATTGATGATCCATTCGTTCCAGGTGAGCTCGAACCAATCCCAATAGTAGGCCAGGCGTGTGAAGCGTCCCCTTTTTGAGTCGGGAGACGGCGGCGTGGGATCGAAGGTGATCCAGCCGTATTCCGGGAAATAGACCTCGACCCAGCTATGCGCGTCGCTGGCGCGGATGATGTAGTCTTCGCCGACGTCGTTGTATTCGCCCGGCAGAAATCCATTGACGTAGCGCGCGGGAATGCCGAGCGAGCGGAGCATCACGGTCATCGCGGCGGCAAAATATTCGCAGTGTCCGGCGCGGCGATTGAAGAGGAAGTACGAAAGTGGATCCTTTCCCGGCGTGCCGGAAAGATCAAGGGTATAGCCGTAGCGAGTCGCCAAATACGATTCGATTGCCGCAGCCTTGTCGTAGGCCGTGGGAGCGGAAACCGTAGTCTGGCGCGCCAGTGCGCGTATGCGAGGGTCGAGCGCGGGGAGCTGCAAATAGATGTCGCGGATTTCAGGAGAATACGCGGAAGAGGCAGCGCGGAGCTTCTGTGGACGGACCGCGGGCACCAGTGAACTCGCTTCATAGCGCAGATTCGAGTAATTGTGAAAAGGATTGGAAAGAGCCTTGGTCTGGCGGTCCGAAAATAGAAAATTCCGGCGGACCGCGGCGAAACCTAAACCGGTAGCGGAAGAAAAGTTCCCGCGGATGGAGACGGGTTGCGACGAGACAAACAACGCATCGGAAGCCACCGGATTGAGCAGCACTCTGTAGTCCATGCGAATGGAATTCGAGCGCAAGGCGGGCGCGGCTTCGCCCAGGAAAAACCAGCCATCGCTTCCGGGGGAGAGGGTTTCGGAACTGGGTCGCAAGTTAAACCAACGCTTGCCGTCGAACGTTGTCAACACAACGCCGCGCCAGCGAATCCGGTCGCTGCGCAGCGTCCCACCTTCGACTTTGACACGCATGACCACTGCGGAGTTTTTCTTGATTTCACCGATCTGGCCGAGTTCGACGTTATCGGAGAAGCCGGAAATCAGCGACGGCTGAAAATTCAGGGCGGAAAAATATCCGGCGGCGAGCCGCGGAAAGAGAAGGAAGATCCCCGTCCCAAACGTCAGCGCGCACACGGCAACCGCGGCGGAAGTGATTGCCAAGGCGCGGTGCAGCCGGCGGGCGGCTGGACTGCCGGCATCGAGAAGAGGCGAAACCGCGCCTTCGGCGCTCCGGTGCATTTCGACGCCGATGAAGGTCGAGACAGCAAGGCCGAGAAAGAGCAGCAAGAGAATAAGGAACGCCGTATCTACCGTCAGAATTGCCGAGGCAAGGACCGCAGCGAAGGCGAGAAGACCGAGAAAAAAGTAATCGCGCGTCGAGGCGGCGCTATAGAGGCGCACGCCGATGGCGAAAAGCAGCAGATGAATTGCGGCGAGCAGCGCCGCATATAACGCCGGATTAGGTGCTCCCGTGGCCAGCGACCGCGAAAATATCCAAAGGTCCAGAGGAAAAAACAGGAAGTAGGCGATGACAAGCTGGGTCGCGCGGCGATGTGATAGTTCCGGGCCATAGCCGCGCCACCAGCGGGCTCCCTTCACCAGGAGCGCGGCCGCTGCCGTCAAGACCGATACGAGGTCCACCTTGCCGGTCGAGAGCAAAGTCAATACGCCCGTCACCAGAAGGAGATAGAGCGAAATCTGCGTGTAGCGATCCACAGAGGAGGTCGCGATGGCAGGGGCGGCGTCTTTCATACGCAAACTGGAATTCTAGCATCCGGAGGCCGTGGGTATCTGCGAGACAAGCGAAACAGATAACGCTGAACGGGAAATCGGTCAGTCTTGCGCGGCGGCGGCGATCTTGCGCGTGGCGCTGGAGACTGGCAGGCTGCCGAGATGCTTTAGAGCCGGGCGCCGCGACTCGGGTGCATGCGGGAGCTGCTCTACCCTGAGGAGATATGGCCTCAGCGTCAGAGCACGGTACGTCACCGCATGCCGCGCGGTTCGCAGGGGATGAAGCATGTGCACGGCTGTTTGCAACGAGCCGAACGATTTCTTCAAAAAGCCGGCCAACTGGGCGCGAGGGCTGCGGCGGACGCGCATTGCGGGGAACTGCCACATACGGGAGAACAGGTCTGCCAGATCAGGTCCGCTTCGCCCATTCAAATTCGTTCGCCCGGGTTTAACCAACAACGTGTGACCGTGGGGATCCAAAAGCACTGCGGCGGCAATCTGGATTTTGACCGCCGGACGCTCGGCGCGTTTTGCGGGAATTTTTTCTGTAAGACCCAGGCGCCGGGCAGTGCACCAACGCGACAGGGGACATTCCGTGCAGCGGGGCGAACGCGGCGTACAGAGCGTCGCGCCCAGTTCCATCAGGGCTTGGTTCCAGTCGCCGGGCGCGTCGGGCGCGAGGAGAACTTGCGCTTCGCCCTGGAACTTCTTCCACTGCGAAGGCGCGTGCAAATCGCCGCGCGTTCCATCGAGACGCGCGAGTACGCGCGCGACGTTGCCATCCAAGACCGCGTGCGGTTCCCCGTAAGCAATGCTCAGAACTGCTGACGCCGTATAGCGGCCCACGCCCGGAAGGGCGAGCGCCGCGTCCAAATGGCGAGGAAATTTTCCGCCGTGGCGCGCGACAATTTCTTTTGCCCCGCGGCGGAGATTGCGCGCGCGGCTGTAATAGCCCAAGCCGGACCACAGGCGCAGCACTTCCTCGGTGCGTGCGCCGGCGAGCGAACCCACGGTGGGAAATCGCGCAATGAATTTTTCGTAGAAAGGCACGACGGCTGTGACGCGCGTCTGCTGCAGCATGATTTCAGAGAGCCAGATGCGATAGGGATCGCGTGTGCGCCGCCAGGGTAGGTCGCGCTTGCATTTGTGAAACCAGCCGAGCAGAAGCGCTTGGATACGATGGAGGTGTTTGGAGGAGAACTTCATTTTCCGGAGCATTCTGGCACAGCGAGCTGTGCAATTCACTGGCAAAAAAAAACAGCGGGCACAGCCAGATGTGGGAGCACCACTAAAGAGACTGCATAAAGATGAAATACGAGGAGCTCCAGAGATGCGTGGGGATGGAGCCGCGCGGCTGGCTGGTGATGATGATCTTGAAGAGATCGGTTTCGTCGACAAGCTGGCTGAGAAGGCCGTGGCCGCGTTCGAGCGGGCGCGATTCTAGAAGCGCAAGGTGACGCAGCACGTCGTAGATCGTTTCTCCTGCGGGCGCGAGAGGGGTGGACGCGCTTCCGGTGCGACAGGCGAGCACGGCATCAATTTCATAGAAGTGCCAAGCCAGGCAAGCGCAAAGAGTTACCGCGCGCTCAAATTTTTCAGCTGCCTGCCCGGGCGACAGGTAACCAGGCACATCGCCCGAGTACAGAAACGAGTCAAGCACCAGGACCACGCGGCGCTCGTCTTCGCGGGTGAACTCGCGGACCTTGAGCGAGCGGGAGCGCGCCGAAGCCTTCCAGTCCACGAAGCGCGCGCCATCGCTGGGTTGGTGATCGCGAATCGAGTAGAGGTCGTGGCCGCGGCCCTTTCTG
>DASWCG010000021.1:0-28219 GCA_036390175.1 Candidatus Acidiferrales bacterium
GGCGGAGGCGCCGACTACAACGCAACCCGCAATATCGCCATCCGCGTGGTGCAGGCCGATTACATTCCAAGCCGCCTTGGCGGAAACTGGTTCCACGATTTCCGCGTGGGCGCGGGCGTAGTGTTCAAGTTCGGCGGGTACCGCGAGAAATAAAGACGTGGCGATGTGAGTAGCGCGGTCATCCCCAGGGCCGGTGCACGTCGCCGGCTCTCGGGGTGACGGCGAAAGCCGCTCACCCGGCAGCTTTGGCGCTGGGAAGGAAAGAGGAGCGGTAGTCGCGCGCGTATTCATCGAAGGACACCGGGGCGTGGCCGGTGAGGAGCTCAACGTTGCGCGAGACGCGGCTGGCGGCGCCGCTGCTGTAATACTGAAACAGCTCGAGCATGGCGTCGGCAGCGGCGGCGGTCATGCCGACGGAGATGACGGCCTTCTTAAAATCCGCTTCGGAAATATCCACGTAGCAGATTTCTCTGCCGGTGGCGTCGGAAAGTTTTTGCGCGATTTCTTCGTAGGTGAGCGCCTCGGGACCGGAAAGGTCGTAGGCTTGGCCGATGTGGCTGGTGTCGGTGAGCACGGTGGCAGCGACGCGCGCGAGGTCGCGGACGTCAATGTGGCTGATGCGGGCGTCGCCCGCGGGAAGATAAAACGCGCCCTGGGCGCGAATCGTTTCGGAGTAAAACGTGGACAGGTTTTGCATGTAGCCGTTGGGGCGCAGAATCGTATAGGGAATCAATGACGCGGCAATTTCTTTTTCCACGGGGCGGTGAATCCTGGCGAAGCTGAAAGCTTCGCTCTCCGCGCCCCACACGGAACTCTTGACAAGCTGGACGACGCCGGCGCGTTTGGCTTCGCGGACGACGTTGAGCTCGAGCTCGGTCTGGTGCGGCACGTTGCCGGAAATCAGGAAGACGCGGTCCACGCCGCGGCCGTCGGGGCCAGCGAGGGCGCGCGCGATGGTCTCGGGCTTGGCGAAATCGAGCGCGACGCCGTCAATCCCTTTGCGCTGGGCGTCCTCGGCCTTCGCTAGCGTGTAATACGCCGCGCGAAATCTTGCTCCCAGGGTCTGCAGGCGCTTCACGATCTCCGCGCCAACCGTTCCCCCAGCTCCGGTCACCAGAATCATGAGAGTCTCCTTCTCTGCTGTTCAGTATACTGCGAGTTAGATGAAAGGGGCAGGAACCGTGGTACACCGGGGCGGTCGAGCAGGTGGCGAGAAGCTGAGCGACGCCTCCAATTCAGCCCGCGCGCGCGTTTGACGGATGCGCTCGGATCGTGCCGAACGCATCCAACGCGTTCTGATAAATATCTTCCAGAGCCTCCTCGTTTTTCAAAAGTTCAAAGGAGATGAGCGAAGCCCCGAGCTGGGTTTCTATAACGCGAAGAATGTCATCGTGACTCTGATTCTTCTGGCGGTAGGAAGCCGCTGATTCGGCCAATTGGCGCATTTCGTCAGGTGTCAGAAAGAGGAGGTGCTCGTTCGCAAGCAGAAAGCTGTGTGTGGCCAGTACGGCGGTGCGCTTGTTGCCGTCCTGAAAGGGATGGTCCGCAACGAGCGAATGGAACAAGGCTGCGGCCTTCTTTAGGATTGTGCCGTAGACGTCGGTTCCGAGCGCAGTTTGAAACGGCCGCCAAGCGGCGGATTCCAGCATCGGGCGATTAATGTATTCACCCGGGCCAACCGGCTCGACACCCGGCCACACCACACCTACCGAGTAATCGTCCAAATAGATGATGTACTCTGGGGAGAGTATAAAGACTTCGCTATTCTTCGGCAAGTCCGTTAAGCGTGTCGTAATATATCGCCATCGAAAACACTACGGCGTCGTCCGGAGGAAGGCCGGCATCGGCGATCATTTTGCGAACCTTGGGCTCGTTCTGCCGAAGATTCTTTTGAACCGTCAGCAGAGCGCGCCGCACCTTTTCAGTCATAAATCACCTTCGTCCCACGCGAATCTAGGATAGCGCACAGGTGAGACAACGGCAAGCGGGGCGAATGAGACGGTGGCAACATAGAACACGCCTCGGAACTTACTCTAGCCGGGCGCACGGGCGGGACTCGCCGCAACTGGGAAGAAGTTCACCGGGACGCAGACAGGCATATCGCCTCAGGCCAGGGCCGCGAGTTCGCCAGCCGGCGTCGAGGAATCGCCACGCTCACTTCTGCCGAGGTCTATGCCGACGCCGCTATTCCCTGCTGCGCAGCGACGCCGAGGATTCCGGCGGCTTTGCGCGCCGCAGCGGCCGGCAGGAACACAATTGCGCCGAAGCGTCCGGAACCGGCGCTGACCGCCTGCACGGCTCCGACGTTGATTTTTCCCACGGCGAGCTTGGCCAGCAGGCCGGCGGCTGCGCCGGGACGATCTTCGCCCTGCACAAAGAACGCGGTCTGCCTCTTGCCGAGCTTGAGTTTGGCTTGCTTCGCGGCGGCCACAAGCGCGGCGGTGTTTTCGGGAACGAAGATGAGTTCGGCTTTCGTGGCGGTGCGCTGATAGCCCCAGAACGCGAGCAGGTTCACGCCCGCGTCACGCAACACTCCCAATACGCGCGCTCCTTCGCCAACCTTGTTGGCAATCGTCAATGAGAATTGGTCTACTTGGCGGACTTCTTCTGGCATGGCGCCCTCCTTGGCGAGACGTTGCCCCTATTCTACGCTAAATGCACGCGCCGCGCGCAAGCTTGCAAGCCTCGCCCTGCGTTGACTTCCTGTGGCGCCCCACCTAACATCCGGCCGGATGCAGATCACCGCCGCTGGACGCCTTCAGTGTCGCGGTACCTCCGTCAATGATACTTGCGGTTACGACACCGGTCTTCGTATTGATGCTGGTGATAGCACAGCAGGGCTTGAACGGCTGGGGCATTTGCGCCGCGTTGGCCGCGACGCTGCCCAAGGAAAGCGCCAGCATGAGAAACACGAAGCCGAAAAGCCGGAAGTGGCGGGTCCCCGCGCCACGCGTTTCATTTTGAATCTGATTCATGACTTTCCCTCCTCCTTATTCCGCCGAAGCTTAGGATGCCGCCACAATATAAGCTTTCTCCTGCCAGTCCCTTGCAGTGGCTTGTTCTAACCGGAGTGGTGCACTAGAATGGCCTTCCGCTGAAGTACTCTAAGCTCCACTTGGCCGATTTAGGCCTTCTACTACCATAAAAGGAGCAGGGTCTCAAGTCTGATTTGGTGCGCCGCACTGGCTTCCCTCCCTCACGCTGGTAAGGACATTACGTGCGGCCGCCCAGGTACCCACGAATTCAGGCGCTTGCTTCACGACGGCTCCTTGAAATATTTCCGCGGCGGGAAAATTCCGCGGCGCAGCAATTCTTTGCCGACGGAGCGGCGTACCTGGTCCACCCACTGCGACCAGGAGTATTCAGAGAGGCCGAGGAAATGCCGCGCGCGATGATAGTCGGCGCCAGCCAGGTAGTAGACGCGGAAGAGCACCAGGCGCGAGGCCCAGCGCGGTGCATCGAGCGCCGCGGCGCCGGCTAGGGCGAAGTCGGCGACGTATTCGGAAAGGCGCGGGCGCAGATCCGGCCGCCAGAGATATTTTTCGTTGCTGCTGGAGAGCTCGAAGGCGTAGAGCCCGCGCTTGGTCTCAAGAACTTCGCGAGCGCCTTTGTAAATCTCCCAGCAGATGTCGAAGGCGAATTCAGTCTTCATGTTTGTAGTCCCGCGCCTTTTCTTCAAGGTCGAGCCTGGCCCAGACTCCTCCCTTTGGCGATGCCTGCGATGTGGCGGCGATTCTTTGGCCAACCGATGCGTTGGCCCTCACAATGACCAGATCGCGACGCGCTGCCGCTCACGGAGGAATCACGCGGCGCGCCGCTTCACGCCGGAGAATGCGTTCGAGCGCCTCGCGGCGAATCCGTCCCGTGGTCACCACGGGGCCCACGCCGACGCGCGCCCCCGGATGCGGCGAGCGGTTCGGCGCGAAACGCCGCGGGAATGTCCCCGCTTGCTGCGATGCCGTCTGACCCGCTGCCTTGGCGTCATTCCGAGGGTTGCCAGAAGCAGGCTGAGGGACCCCGGGCAATCCGGGGCAAGTCGCGGCGGTATGCGCAGCCTTGGCTGCGCTTGCCATGGCAATCTCTTGAGGCTGTGCCGGAATTTTCGATGGCGGAGCTTGTGCTGAACGGGCCGGACCGCATCCAGACAAAAGGGAGCAAAGCTTTTCTTGTACATTCGTATGGGAGAAGAAAGTGCTCGGTGCTTTTCCAAGAGGCACCGAAGAATCGGGGATGGGTACCAAGTCCCAATCCACTTCTTCTTCCCTTCCCTTATCCAAATCCAAACCCTGTGCTTGAGGTGCCTCAAGGTAGCCGCTTGATGGAGGCTTGAGTTCGTCAGACCACGGGGAAGAATCCGATGCGCGCGAACCGCCCTGCCCCGCACCGCGCGTGTTTTCCCGAGTCACGAAGGACGAACGAGGAGTCACTTCGCGTTGCGGAATTTTGCTTTGCGAAAATTGGGCCATGAATGCTGCAAGCTCCGCTTTCGGAACGGGCGGTGCGAGCCGTTCCAGCCGTGCGCGCCATGATGGCGGCGGAAGGCGTCCCGGCTGGTCGCTTCCGGTCCAGTGCCCGTAGCGCTTTCCGCCCGCCTCCCAGGTAAAAAGCAGGCCGCGCGCGATGAATTCTGCGAAAACTTGCTCGACGCGTTGCAGCGTGAGCGCGTGGCGGATCGCCGCAACGCGTCCCCAGATCACGCGCAGGTTGGTCAACTCGAAGCTGCCGTTGCAGTCCGCCAGCCCGTAAAGCCAGGCGTACTCCGCCTGCGCCCACGGCCCGCACGCCGCGAGTTTGTCGCTCGACCACAAAGCATCAAAATCCAGAACGCGCTTCGGCATGGCCTCCTCCTACTCAAATCTCGGTAGCACCGGCTGAATTCATCGCGGCGGAGTCGCGAGACTGAAAGAAGTCTGTGCTGCCAGTTACGCTCCGCACATTTGCCCCGATAGATTTCAACGCAGAGCCATTCGATACTCCCACGCGGCATTCCGGGAGGCTTCGTCGTACTTCCAAGCGCTCACAAGACCCGAGGAATTGATTGGCGCCGGCGCGCGCCGGCGCTTCGCGACAATGTACCCGCCTCGGCGCGGGGCCCGCAGGGCGCGCAGTTGTGCGGCGATGCTGGGCTCGGGAAATCGAGTGAGCGCGGCAAGCTCGGAAAGCGTCAGCCAGGCGCCGCACTCGGCCGCCGAAAATAGAATGTCGCACAGTACGTCGTGCTGGCTGCGCCAACGCTCGTGGTCCAATTCGTTGATGAAACCAGTGCCAAACGCGGAGTGCGCCATTGCGGGAGTACTCAATCGTATTGGTTCGTTCTGGTGCATCCTGATCCCCCTCGACGAGACGCTTTGAAAACCCAAATTCCTGTGTCCCCCGATCCCTGAATAGAATTGATTGCTGCTCATCCGCGCGGCTGCGCGCAAGTCAGCGGCCATCCAGATTCCACCCGTCATTCATCGTCTTCAGCGGTCTCTTCTTGCGTCGGAGTGCCGCCCTCCGGTTCCGTGGCGGAGGCAGTGCGCGCGGGATCTTCGTATTCACCGGCACACGCGCTGCACGCGCGCTGCAGATTGGCCCTTTTTTCGTCCACAGTTTTCCACAGCCCACGGTGTCCGGGCCCTATAATTCTGTTGCCGTCAATAACAGTACCTCTTAAACTAATAACAGTGGGGCAGCCCTCTGGAGGAGTTGCATGAGACGTTTTGACCCCCCGTGGGAGTTTCTGCGAACCGCATCGGTAAGCACCCTCGGCCACTTTGAGCTGTCGCGTTTGAATCACGCGGCGAACCTTCGCAAGGAAATCGGCACCCTGCTGGATGAGTGGCTCGAGGAGTCCGTCTCTGCCCTGCTGGCGCGTTGGCTGATAGACCACCACCATTTGATTCGCGCTGCACCGGACGAGCGGGCGCCGGAAATCGCGTCGTTTTCCACGCAATTGATGGATTCGGTCGGACCCTCCGCGTCACGGGCTCGCCCGCGCAAGTCCGTTGCCTGACGGCGGTGACAAGCGCCCTTGCTGTAGTCCGCTGATTCGTTCGGGCCACGCATTGCGATTCTTTCCTTGGCCTTACTACGCCGCCTCCCTTCCGACCCTTTCTCTCCCGCGCGCCAGGTTGACTCATGTTTCAGTCACTTATGTTTCCGAATGTCGAAATAAATGAATATAACTTATAGGAATTAAGATGTAGAAAGTCTGGGACGAACTTATAACAAGCGTGGCAAGGGCCAATCCAGACGCGGGCGATGAAATGTTGTGATGGCTGTCCAGGCAGGCCGAGCTATGAATCGGCGTGGAAAGGACAAACCGCAGAGCGAAGATGGAAACTGAGGCAAGTCAGCGAAGGGCTTACCTCTTCTTTGAAACGTCCTCCAGCAATTGGTCTTTGCGGTAAATGAGGGCGTTGATGTCGTACGTGGCGAGTTCAAATCCGTGGCCATGAGTAATTGCATCAGTGGGACATGCTTCGACACAATAGCCGCAGAAGATACAGCGTGAATAGTCAATGTTGTACACGCTAGCATAACGTTCGCCCGCGGAGATGCGCTGTGGATTACTATTCTCGGCAGCTTCGATATAGATGCAATTGGCGGGGCAAGCGGCGGCACAGAGAAAGCAACCCACACATTTCTCCAACCCGTTTTCATCCCGATGAAGAACGTGGATCCCGCGATAACGCGCCTGAAAATGGACCGGTTCGTGAGGATAATTCTCTGTGATGGGCTTGCGCCACAGATTGCGAAATGTGACGATGAAACCTTTGATCGACATGGCCATCGTTTCAGCGACTTCCGTGAGCATCGGTGCCATGACAAATCAGTCTAACAGAGCGTGTAGAGCCCCGCAAGTTAGACGCTTCGCTTTCCCGAGAGCGCAGCGATAATCTGACGTCCATGGAAGCGGCCGTTTTCAATAAAGATTTCGCCGGTAAGATTCCCTCCAATAACAACTCCAGCGAGGAGTATTCCTGAAACATTACTCTCCAATGTCAGCGGGTTGACTGCAGGCTTATTGGTCTCAGGGTCCAGAGAAACGCCCATTTGGCGGAGGAAAGCAAAATCCGGATGGTAACCAGTCAGTGCAAACACCTGCTTAGCATGGAGCGAAGATTCCCTTCCCCCGTTCCGGACGAAAACCTGGCAGGGGTCAATTCTTACGACGCTGGTATTGAACAACGCGCGGACTTCGCCCGCCTTGATTCGGTTGAGAATGTCCGGGCGAACCCAATACTTGATGGTAGAAGCGAGCTCCTCCCGTCGATGAATTAATGTAACCCGCGCGCCCGCGCGATAGAGATCGAGCGCCGCCTCGGCGGCCGAATTCTTCCCGCCAATTACGACAACATCTTCACACCAGAAGGAATGCGCTTCGGTGTAGTAATGCGAAACATGCGGCAGGTCTTCACCGGGAATGCCAAGCAGGTTCGGCAAATCATAGTATCCGGTGGCTACAATGATCTTGCCGCATTCGTGGCGATTGTGTTCACCCTTGGCGACGCTCGTAAAAACGGTAAAATGCCCACTGTTTCCCTCGATGCGCTCGACGCGCTCATAGAGGCGCAATTCGAGGCCATAGTGTTCCGCGGTCTTTCGGTAGTATTTGAGCGCTTCATTCCGGGATGGTTTTTCGCCAGCACATGTAAGCGGCAGGTCCCCGATTTCGAGGAGCTCGGGAGTGGTGAAAAACAGCATGTTGGTCGGATAGTGGTAGAGCGAATTACAGAGGCAGCCCTTGTCAATAACCAAGGGCCGCATTCCGGCACGCTTAGCTTCGATGGCGCAAGCGAGTCCGGTCGGACCCGCTCCGATGCAGATAATGTCGTAGAAAGAAGCCATGAAGTTAGTTTGCCTTGAGCTTATACGGAAATCAACTCAACGCGATTCACGAGTGAGATTAACTCGTGGAAGATTCCCCGAGGATGCGCTTGATTGTGGCAGTGAATTGCTCGAGTTCCTGCAGACGAGCTGAGGTAGCCTCGAGTTCCTTCTTCCTCCAGACGAAGAAGTCTCTTGCGCCGCGCGTCACGCGGACGGCGAGATTGTTCCCGATCCTGAACGAAGGAGGCGCCAGAAGGCGCAAACGGGAATTTGCGTCTGCGCCGAGAAGCGCGGCGCAATTTCCTGCGACAACAGCGATCGCGTTTTCATACAACGGCAAACGCGTAATCTGGAATCCAGAAGCCGCCAGGGATTCCAGGACAGAAATTTGCGCAGGCGTCAATTCAACCATAGCGGCGTTCGCCAAGTCGTGCGCGACAGTCAGGCTACGGCGTGGCCGGCGGACTCCACGGAGCTTCGTTCGAGTGAAGCGAGAATTTCGCGGAGCGTGGCGATCAATTCTTCGCGAGAAACATGGCTCTTGCGAAACTGCACGCGCAGGCGAAAGGAGTCATTCTCCGGCTGAAAATTAAAGACGAATGGCTGCGGGCGAGGCGCAGTGGACGATTCGTCGCGGCGCTCACGGCGGGCGTCATCGCGGGTCAAGCCACCCTGGAGAATGCGGTGGACCATCTCGAGCATCTTCTTTTCGGTGGGACGGCGAGCGATCTGGAGAAGCAGGGATTTCGAGAGGATACCGTTCTCCATGCATTTCTTGCGGATATGGTCCGGGATATTGCGCAGAGAAAGCGTTTCGGTCACCGAAGAGCGCGCGCGTCCGATCTTGCGGGCCACATCGTCGTGCGTGTAATCGAATTGCTCGGCGAGGCGATAGAGGCCGTCGGCTTCTTCAAACGGCGTCAGGTCCTTGCGCTGGATATTTTCGATCAAGGCGAGCTCGAGGGTTTCGGCGTCATCGGCGATCTTTTCGATACAGGGGAGCTCGCGGAGTCCGGCGGCGCGAGCGGCATGATAGCGGCGCTCCCCGGAAATGATGTAGTAGCACTCCTCGCGCGGGACATAGCGCACCAGCAGCGGCTCGAGCACGCCCTTCTCTTTGATAGACTCGGTGAGCTCATGCAAATCGCCGAGCGCCTTGCGGGGCTGATCCGGGTTGGGGCGAATCTTCTCCGCTGGAATCATCCGCCCGACTGCGGCGCCACTGTAACTGGTCAGCGTCTCGACGTAATGCGAGTCATGCCGCATCTTCAGCGTGACGGGCAAGCCTATTCTCTTGGACACGTTGGATGACCTCCAGTGCAAGCTTTCGATATTCCTGCGCTCCCGGCGATTTGGGGGCAAAGGTAAAAATAGTTTCCTTATAGGCCGGACTTTCTTCGAGGCGGACGTTTTTCGAGATGCGCGTCTTGAACAGGACCGAGCCGAAGACGCTGCGGATCTGACCGTGCGTATCTTTCGAGATGTTGGTGCGCTTATCAAACAGCGTAATCAGCACGCCCAGAACTTTGAGAGAAGGATTGGGCCGGGCGCGGATCCGCTCGTAGGTCTCCAGAAGATCGTCGGTGCCTTCAATGGCGAAGTACGCGGCTTGAATGGGAACAAGCAGATGCGTCGCCGCGACCATGGCGTTGACGGTCAGGATCCCCAGGGACGGTGGGGTGTCCATGACAATGTATTCGTAATCCTTCAGGAGCGGCGTCAGCGCGTCCTTGAGCTTGAAGGGTGCGTCAAATTGACCGGCGAGCTGCTGCTCGAGTTTGGCGAGCGCCAGGCGACCGGGAGCCACAAACAGCAGGGGATCTTTGGACGGCTTGATAATCGCAGCCATCTCGGCGCGATGATCCCCGAGCACATCGAACATGGTGGTCTGGATTTCGTCCTGTTCGAAAAAGGCGATGGTGGTATTGGCCTGGGGATCGAGATCAATCAGGAGAGTTTTCTTCCCGCGCTGGGCAATGGCGGCAGCGAGATTGATAGCAGTGGTGGTTTTTCCGACTCCGCCTTTCTGATTAGCAATCGCGAGGATTGCTGTCATTGCGTTTCGCCTGTTCTTGGCAAAAGCGCCTCCACCACGCCTTGAGGCGGCAGCAACCGCAATCCCATCTATAGACGCAGTTGCTCCGGCTGCCCCTAGCAGTGGGCTAAATCTACTATCCGGAGGCCGCGGAGCGCAAGCGAAAAATAAATGGGGCTCGTGATAAGAGAATTGTGACCGGTGGTCCGTCCCGACGGGAGTCGGGACTCGCATAACGCGCTCGTGGCCCATGGTCCGTGATCCGTGGCGCCTTGGAGGTTGGAGGCCGGAGGTTGGAAGTCGGACGGAGAAACCCGACGGCAAGAGCGAAACCCACGGCGCGCGGGGGCGTGAGTTGTGACTTTTGGCTGGTGATTCGTCCCGACAGGAGTCGGGACTCGCATAGGGCGCTCGTGACCGGTGACCTGAGCCAAAGAGACCCCTTCCCGATGGAGTCGGGACAGGCATGGAACGCACGAGACCCTCCCAAGAATATTCGGGCCGGGCCGGGTGCCCCGTGGAAAGGGGGGTGCCACCCTACCCTTTTTTTGCAAGTATGTGAAACGAAAGGGTTTTAAGTCCTTTGTTTTGTAAGTATGTGAGCCATAAGGGTTTGCAGACGCATTTTTGCGAAAGTATGTGAAACTAAAGGGCTTAGAGGAGAAAAGTCGCGCGTTGACGGTCGAAAGTTGAAAGCGAGCGATTGAAGACGCAGGGGCGATGGCGTTCGAGGAGGGCATGGGGGTAAGGGCAGGGGGCAGTCGTCAGTGTTCAGTCTCTAGTAGCGGCTCTCAGTGTAGGTCGTCCATTTTTCCGGTCACATTGTACCATAATCCATGAGGCAAGTCAATGGAAAGTTAAGTCCCATGAAATGATGAGGTTGGGCGGGGCCGTTCATTCGCTGCGCGCGTGCGAGATGATCGAATCGCGGACTATGTCGTCAGGAATGAGAATCTTACGAGGGATTGGCGATTCTGGGGTGGCGTTGGCTCAAAAGCCGCACACTTGAAAACCAAAGGGATGCGGCACGCGGCAATGTGGGTTCTGGCTGGCAAAGCTCCTCATTTCTCGCCCTTAGCTCTTGCTCCTAGCTTTTCTAGCCTAGCCTTCACGTCCTTCACGCTGTCGCGCCTCATTTCACGCATCAAATTGGCAACATCTTTGGGGAGCTTCTCCTTAGCCAATTTTGGTTTGGCGCTATTAACCGTGGGTATGGCCGCGATCAAAATGGCTTCCACTTCGTCAATGCCTTCCTTTTTGACCACTGCGAAAGCTGAGAATCGATTCCAAAAGTTGTAGTACTTGGCTTGAGGTTTGGTCGCGTGAGAGCCTATCCTCCGGTACAACCGATCAGCTTTCCCAATGTAGTAGGGATGCTCGTCGCGATAGAGAATGTATACGCCCGGTTGCTGCAAGAACGGAAGTTGTTTAGCGAGTAACTTGGACCCCTTTTTTATGTCAAAAATCTCGCGCGGCCAGCCGCGCGCATATCCAGTTATTATGCCGCGCTTTTTACTTTTCGTCATTTCATGCCTCCAACCCCGGCGGCGCCCTTATACTCCGAGGATATCTAGGATGTCAAACCGCAGGAGTAGAGTCCTTTTCTTTTTGGGGTGATTCGTGTGAGCGCTTGAGAACACTTGCGCTTCGGCTGTGACAGTTCTACGCTACCAGCGGCATGGTTCTGTCGAAATACCCCATCGAGAAGCTGTTTTTCTTCATCGCAGGAATTATTCCCGGTTTTGTGACTCTGTTGATATTCCAACTTGCGGCTCCGGGGTCATTTGGATGGTTCTTTTCTTTGGGGTTCCTGGGATATAAGACAAAACTGGGCATCATCTTGCTCGTGGCCTTCATCGTCGGAAATAGCATGACCACATTCTTGAGCAGCCTCCTGGGCGCGGCTGGCGGTGTCTACGGCGCCATGCTGGCGCAGCGGCCGTACCAGCCACCGCATACCTATTCTATCGCTCCTTGGCGGGACACCACATGGCGAGTGGCACTTAGGAGACGCCTCGGGGCGCAGACTCCGAACGACACAACTCCCCTGGCCGAGGGGATCTTCAACATCAGACGAATGACGATTAATCTTATGCCCGAAGCAGAACGCGCGGCGGCGCTCGGGAATCTGGATCGTGAAAGACTTGGTGCCGAGATTGACGACGGAAATTGGGCTCAGTGGTACGACCACTACCACCGGATAGTCCTCACCCGCAGGAACAAGTGGAGCATCCAGGCGTACGTGCAGCACGGCCTTTCCTTCAATCTGGAAACGGCCGCGGTCTACGTCCTGCTCAGCACCCCGCTCGTCCCCGGCGTGCGCCACTGGTGGTGCATCCTACCGGCCTCTATGTGGGTCCTTATTCTGGTGGCGCAAGAATATGAAGGAATCCGCCGAGTCAAGGACAAGTGGACAACGCTCTCGGAGCAAGTCACCTACCTCTCGGAAGAGGAGAATGGCAAGGAATCGGAACGGCCTGACGAAAGATAGTCCGATACCGACGCACCGAAATCCACACAGGACCGTTGCCCAAAAACCCGTTTAGAAAGGTTTTCGCAAGTCGTTCTGTTGCTTTGGTCACAATTCCTCGGCCTATCTTGCCCAAAAACGAGTGATTTGGGGGGCACGGCAGTGGGCCAGTTTGAAAGCCGCCAGCACATGGATCGAGCGCGTCCTGCGCAACTACTTCCAAGAACGAGGCCGCCGGAAGATGCATGCCCGCGATTTGGGGTGCATCAACGCTGCTGCGGAGCGGCTAAATTTGGAGGCTGAGGAGGTCTTGCGGTAAGAAACACCCGAAGGTTGAGCCTGAGCTTCAGGCCTGCTTTGATGTGCATTAGTTTCTCGAAGTCAGTCAAGACTTCGTCTTCGTTGCCCCATTCGGATTCCATCGCCAGTAACAAGTCAGGGCATGACTTGCTTCGCCTCCAGACTAAATCGAGCATGAACTCGCCTTGAGACTGGCTATGCCACACGACGTAATCCTCGTCGACGCCGTTGGCTATCTCTTGGAGAACGGCCTTGAGTGTGTTTGTCCATTGCCTACTTGTGCTGCGGCTGTTAAGCCTAAGTTTGATCTCGCGGACCAGCCGCTTGGCAGGGTCTACTCCTGCAATGGCTGAATGCGTAAGTTTCATATTTACTTCTTGGGATCCGCGACGACTGTGCCAGGATGCTCGGGGCCGGCACAATCTATTAAATTGTATCAGCGCTGGGGCGCCGTTACGGAGGGGCTGAATTTGGCGGCTCGGGAAGTGACTGGGTACGACCCGTTCAAGCAGGATTCGCATTGACACCCGCGCTTTCAGAGATGACAGATGGCAGGCGTGTGAGGCGCGGGTGGGCGCTAGATTTCGAGGCCCCAGAAATCGTAAGGGGGATTCAGAAGCTCTACGCCAAGCTCCCACCCCGGTTGGGCGTTGGGGCTCTTCCAAACCATTATTCCGTTCACGGTTTGCTGGGTCGCAAGGTTGGTTAGACGAATGCGCTGGTTCAACGCGAATTCGCGAGCACTGATCAGCAAGCAGCCTTGCCGGGAGACGTCCATGGTATAGCTGTCCGCCAGATGGTGATCCGACGCTTCGGTCCATTCCAGCCGCACGGGAATGCGCGAGTTGAGGCGGTGGCACGAACGCATCTGCAACCACTTGGTTTCTTGGGCAACGCTATCGTGGGGGGACAAGAGCGCCTCCGGCGGCTATCGTTCGTTGCAGGCGGCTGAGAACCTCAGGAGTAACATGGAACGAAATTCCATCCACTGTTCAGTCATGCTAGTGCCGCCGACGAGCCTGGTCAATGAGACTTGAGTACTGGAGTTGCTTGTCCGTGTAGTACCGAAGTTCTAGCCCGTGAAAACGGCGCAGCATGCCCAGCCAACAGGGCCCCGCCAACACGTTCGCTCACTTCACAAAAGAGGCTCAGTGCAAGCGGGATGACACCGGGCACGACATCCGCCGTAGTGCAAACGGGAACACAGGCTGAAGCCTGTGCTACCGGAGTTTGCGTTCGAGCGCGCACTCCTTCTACACTGGTTGTTTTTGAAATCAAGCGAGCTTCGAACAGAGTCAACGCGCTGTTCTATGTTACGCCGTGATCAAATTCGGGGCGAGATTGGACCGATGGCCCTTCTGGCCGGGCCCTTGGTGCTGGCGGAGCTCGGCTGGATGAGCATGGCCATCGTGGACACGATAATGGTGGGCCGCTTGCCCGAAAGTGCGCTGGCTATCGGCGCGGTGAGCCTTGGGGGAGTGTTGTTCCACGCCATAGCATTTTGGGGCGGCGGCTTGCTGATCGGGCTGGACACCCTGGTGTCGCAATCATTCGGCGCTGGGAAAATAGAAGATTGTCACCGTTCGCTGCTGAACAGCATTTACCTTGGCTTGGTGCTGACTCCATTGCTGATGGCGCCTTTCTGGGTGGTTGAGGGTCCGCTGCGCGAGTTTGGAGTGGACCCGCGGATTCTGGCGCTCGCGGTTCCCTACATGAAGGCGATGGCCTGGGGGCTGCTGCCCTTGCTGCTGTACTTCGCGGTGCGGCGCACGCTGCAGGCGATGAATCTGGTGAGGCCGGTGGCGTTTGCGCTGGTCACCGCGAACGTGGTGAATGCCTTCGGGAATTGGGTGCTGGTCTATGGCAAGTTCGGAGCGCCACAGATGGGCCCGGTCGGCTCGGGATGGTCTACGGCGATTGCGCGCGTGTACATGGCGGCCGTGCTGATTGGCTATCTTCTCTGGTATGACCGGCGCCACCGCACGGACCTGCTGAAGACGCCGGTGCAGCCGGACTTGCAACGCATCGTTCGCCTGATTGCCTTGGGGCTTCCGGCGGCAATGCAGATCACGCTCGAGATTGGCGTGTTCACGCTGGCAACTGCGCTCATTGCGAAATTAGGTCCCGTGCCACTTGCGGGGCATCAAATCGCGCTCAACACGGTTTCGCTCACGTATATGGTGCCACTGGGGATTTCTTCGGCAGCGGCCGTGCGTGTGGGCCAGGCGCTTGGCCGAAAAGATGCGCCGGCCGCGGCGCGCTCCGGCTGGACGGCAATTCTCCTGGGGGCCGGGTTCATGAGCGCCGCGTCGGTGATGTTGCTCGTTGTGCCGCGTCTCATCGCCCGGATCTACACGCCGGATGAATCGGTGATCCGCGTGACCGTCATCTTGCTGGCGGCGGGAGCGGCATTCCAGCTCTTTGACGGATTGCAAACCGTGGCGACCGGGGCGTTGCGCGGGACCGGGGACACACGGACTCCGATGCTGTGCCACTTGACGGCCTACTGGTTCATCGGCCTGCCGCTGGGGATGTATCTTTGTTTCAAGCGCAACTGGGGAGCGCCGGGCCTGTGGTGGGGGCTGAGCCTTGCGCTGATTTTGATCGGGATCGTTTTGTTGCTGGCGTGGCGGCGCGCGGTGCGGCGCTTTTTGGGTGCGGCGGGCCCGGTTTAGAACGCCACGCTACATTTTGTAGCGGCCAAGGTCTTCATCGGACAGGTTCTCGAGCCAGTTGCGGAGCTGCTCGCTGGTGTTTTTCTCAGCGACGGCGCTCGAGCTTTTGGACGATTTCAGGACTTCGTCTTCGACGAAAATCGGGCAGTCCACGCGCAGTGCCAGAGCCAGCGCATCGCTGGGGCGCGAGTCAATGGACATCAGCCTGCCTTCCCGCTCGACCCAGATGAGCGCAAAAAACGTATCATCCTTCAGATCGTTTACGACTACTTTTTGCACGTGCACGCTCAGGCCCAGAAGGACGTTCTTCAGGAGGTCGTGCGTCATGGGACGCGGCGTTTGCACCTTCTCAATTTCCAGGGCGATGGCGTTGGCTTCGTAGATACCCACCCAAATGGGAAGGACGGAGGTTCCTTGGACGTCCTTGAGGACCACGATGGGCATGTTGGTGACCGGGTCCATCATCAACCCGCGGATTTTCATTTCGACTTCCATCGTGTCCTCCCCACTGCTCAGGTCACGTGCTCGCCCACCAGGCTGTTAGGACCGGCGCGTGTAACACGGACTTGAGCGTATTCTCCCAAAAGATTCTCCGCCGGCGAAGAGAAATTCAACACGCGATTGCTAGAAGTGTGACCTGCCCATTGGTTCTCGCGCCGCGATTTCCCTTCCACGAGCACTTCAAAGACCTGGCCGACCAGCGCCTCGTTGCGGCGCGTCTGAATTTGCCGCTGACGCTCCTGGAGAATGGCGAGCCTTCTGCCCTGCTCTTCCTCCGGAATCGGATCGTCCAGGCGCAGGGCCGGAGTATTCGGCCGCGGCGAATACTTGAAGGAGAACGCGCCGTCGTACTGAACCGTGTCCATCAGGCTGAGGGTCTCTTCGAAGTCCGCCTCAGTTTCCCCGGGAAACCCGACGATAATGTCGGTGGTGATGCCGATGGAGCGGCGGGCGTTGCGAATCAAGGCGATTTTCTCGAGGTACTCTTCGCGCGTGTAGGTGCGCTGCATGGCCCGCAATACGCGCGTCGAACCCGATTGCACCGGCAGGTGCACGTGTTCGGCGAGGGCCGGATTCGCGTCCATGGCCTGCACGATGTCCGCGCCAAAATCGCGCGGGTGCGACGTGGTGAAACGCACCCGGCGAATCCCAGGGACTCTGCCAACGGCGTCCAGCAATTCCGCAAAACTCACCCGGCGCGGCGAAGGGTCCCGGTAAGAATTTACCGTCTGTCCGAGAAGCTGGACCTCGGAATATCCGAGATCGCCCAGCCGGCGAACCTCGTCCAGGATCGAAGTGCTGGAGCGGCTGCGCTCGGGGCCGCGCGTGTAGGGAACAACGCAGAAGGCGCACTTTTTATCGCAGCCCTCGATGATGGTCAGATACGCGCGGAAGGGATGGTCGCGGCGGGTGACTTCGGTTTCAAATGTTTCGTCGGTGTCGGTATCCAGGCCCGTGACGCGCCGGTTCCCTTCCTCGATTTGCGCGAGGAGCTCCGGAAGTTTGCGATAACTGGCCGAGCCGCACACCAGGCTGACCCACGGGGCGCGCTCGAAAATTTCTTCGCCTTCCTGCTGCGCCACGCAGCCGAGCACACCGATGACTTTGCCGGCGTCCTGTCCGGCCTTAAATTGCCCCAGACGGGAAAAGACTTTCTGCGCCGCCTTCTCGCGAATGCTGCAGGTGTTATAGAAGATGACCTGGGCGGCGTCGGGTGAGTCCACAGGCCGGTACCCGCGCGCGAGGAGCACCCCGGCGACTTTTTCCGAGTCGTGGTCGTTCATCTGGCAGCCGAAGGTTTCGATGAAGAATGTCCTGCCGGCAGCGGACCCAGGCCGCTGCGTCTGCTCACAGGAAGAGCTCCGAGCGCCCGCCGTAAGAGCTTCCAATCGGACGTCAAACGGATGAGTCATAATGACCGCGTTCAGTTTACCATACGGCGTGCTACGACGATTGGGACACAAACAGAACCCTGGCTCCGAGAAGATTGCGCCGGCCTCTTAAGACTTGAGTCTTGCCAGCAAAGCAGTGCGACACTATAGTTTTGGGGTTCCTGACTATTCTCGGCCAAAGGAGGAGGAACCACATGCTTCGTTTCATACAAAAAGGAATGCTGATCCTATTCACGAATATTTGTTTCCTGTTCTTCGGCATGACTGTTTTCGCTCAGGACATGCCGAGCGACTATCAGGAAGTTCTCAAGGTTTTGGGCCGCACCGGCGACTTCAAAGCGAATGTCCTCAAGGTCAATGTGCCGCGGAATGATCTGCACGTCAGCATTGCGGGAAACTCCGCCCCGACGCCATTCGGTTTTGGCGGCTGGGTGGCCATGACCAAGGGCGAGGGAGGCGAGGAAGTTCTCATGGGCGACCTGGTCCTCTTGCAGGAAGAGGTCAACCCGGTGATGTCGTCGCTCCTCGAACACGGGCTTGATGTCACGGCGCTGCACAATCATTTTTTCTGGGATGAGCCCCGGCTGTTCTTCATGCACATTCACGGTCACGGAAAAGCCGCCCGTCTTGCAGAGCAGGTCAAGCCTGCGCTTGATTTAATTGGCCACGCCGGCCCTTTGCCTCCGGGTTCGGCCACCGCAAAAGCATTGCCGTCGCAGCCGCCGCTCGACACCGCCAAACTTGCAAAAATCGCCGGCCACGAGGGCGAGCAATCGGGTGCGGTGTATAAAATCACCGTTGGACGCGACGACCTCTCCGTAAAAGAAATGGGCGCGACCATCAATGTCCGGATGGGCTTGAATACCTGGGCGGCATTTACCGGAAGCGAGGATCACGCCATTGTCGCCGGGGACGTGGCCATGCTTGACAGAGAAGTAACTCCGGTGCTGAAGGCCCTGCGGAGCCACGGTCTCGATGTCGTCGCCATTCATCACCACATGACCACCGCACAGCCAACCATCATCTTCCTGCACTATTGGGGAGAAGGCCCGGCGGAACAACTTGCCAGCGGATTCCGCGCGGCGCTCGATGCAATTGGGCATACCCGCGCTTCGGCGGTGGCGCACGGGAAACGCGGAACCTAGCAACCTAGTGATGGCATGAGCCAAATGCAATCACCCTCGGCCGTACAGCTTGGCTCCTCTCAGGCGAGGTTGAGGGATTTTCTTACGTATTTCCTGCGTCTCGGGACGCTCGGATTCGGGGGACCCATCGCGCTCGCCGGGAACATGCACAAGGATCTGGTGGAACAGCGGCGGTGGATATCCCAGCAGGACTACGTCGAAGGGCTGGCCTTTTCCCAACTCTCTCCGGGCCCGCTGGCCGCGCAACTCGCGATGTATCTGGGATGGGTCCGGGCGGGGTCCCTCGGCGCCACGCTGACGGGAGTTGTTTTCGTCCTTCCCTCATTTCTCATGGTCATGGTGCTGGCGGGGCTCTACGTACATTACGGGACCCTGCCGTGGATTCAGGGAGTTTTCTATGGCATCGGAGCCGCCGTCATCGCGATTATTGCGAGGAGTGCCTACAAACTCGTGCGTTCCACTTTGAAGAAGGACTGGTTGCTCTGGACGCTCTTCGCTGCCCTTGCTGTCACTACTGCGTGGACGGAATCCGAAATCGTCTGGCTCTTTATTCTGTGTGGAGTCGTGGCGCTGGCCGTTAAGGCGCCGCCGCCGGGCCGGGCATCCACCGGGAACGCAGCGGCTGCGCTCATACCGAGGTGGATGGCGAGCGGCATCCACGGGGCGGCTTCCGCCGCTACATTGGGAACGGTTTTCGTGTTCTTTCTGAAGGCCGGAGCCTTTGTGTTCGGCAGCGGCCTGGCGATTGTGCCGTTTCTTTATGGCGGAGTCGTCACGCAATTCCACTGGCTCAGCGAGCGCCAGTTCGTGGACGCCGTGGCCGTGGCGATGATTACGCCCGGCCCGGTGGTGATCACGGCGGCATTCGTCGGCTACCTGGTGGGCGGACCGCTGGGAGCAACGCTTGCTGCGCTGGCTGTTTTTGCCCCTCCTTATTTGATTGTCCTTTTCGGCGCTCCTTATTACCGCAAGTTTGCGCAGAATCGGCAGGTGAAGGCGTTTGTCGAAGGCGTGACCGCTGCGGCGGTGGGGGCCATTACAGGCGCGGCATACATTCTCGGCAGGCGCGCTATCGTGGACATTCCAACGGCTTGCATCGCCGGCGTAACCCTGGCGCTCCTGTTGTGGACGAAGAAAATCCCGGAACCTGTTCTAATCCTTGCGGCCGGCGTCGCGGGGCTTCTCTTGTTCAAAGGCCCGCGTTAAGATTGGGCGTCAAATGATTATTCTCTCCGACCATTCTTTCAAGGAGTATGCTGATGAAAAAGATTCTCTTCTCGATTGCCGGACTTCTTGCAATCTGTGTACTTCCTTTCTTGGAGTCACCCTTGGCGGGACGCGCGCAATCGGGCCAGCGCACCTGGAATTTCGATAAGGATGCGCCTGGAAAAGCCCCCGAGGGGTTTACCTCGGCGCTCACCGGTCAGGGGACAGTCGGCCAGTGGGTGGTGACGCAGGAGGCGACGGCCCCGTCTGCTCCCAACGTGTTGGCGCAGACCTCGCGGGACAACACGGATTATCGCTTTCCCCTGGCCATTGCCGAAGGAACCAGCTACAAAGACCTGGCTTTGAGCGTGAAATTCAAGGCTATCTCCGGAACCGTCGACCAAGGAGCGGGACTCCTCTTTCGCCTCAAAGACAAAGACAACTACTACATCGTCCGCGCCAACGCGCTGGAAAACAACTTTCGCCTCTACCACGTTGTGAACGGCCGGCGCATTCAATTTGCCGGCGCAAACTTCAAGGTTAGCTCGCAGGCCTGGCATGAAATCAAAGTCGAAGCACGCGGCGAAGAGTTTAAGTGTTACTACGACGGGCAACTGAAATTCACCGCGAAGGACGGCACATTCAAGGAGGCCGGCAAAGTCGGGCTGTGGACCAAAGCAGATTCAGTCATTTACTTTGACGATCTGACCGCCACGGAGCTCGGACCTCAGTGATTTCGGCGCGCTCCTTGCCGATGCAGATGGGACGAATGAAGACGAGGATCTCCTTGTTTCTAGTCATGGCGACCGTGGCCGCGGCGCTGGTATTCGGACGCGCGGGGGGAGCGCTTCCGCTTAGGAAAGTTGCGGAATTTGACCTGCCGGGACCCGAGGGGAAGCGTTTCGACTACCTGACTATGGACGCCGACGATCATTACTTGCTCGCGGCTCATATGTCCGCCGATCAGACCTATGTGATTGACGTCAGGACCAACGATGTGATCGCGACGATCACCGATACACCCAGAGTCGAAGGCGTCGAATACGTTTCCGGGCTGAAAAAGGTGTACACCTCGAATGCCGGCGACAACACCATCGGCGTAATTGATCTGGTCCAGCGCAAGGTAATCAAAAAGATTCCCACGGAAGAAAAACCCGACGGGAGCGCCTACGCGGCGCCGTTCCACAAATTGTACGTCTCCGATGAACGAGGCAAGGCCGAAGCTATCGTGGACGTGCAAGCGGACACGATCGTGAAGACACTGCACTTCGATAGCGAAACGGGGATGCCGCAGTACGATCCGGTTGCCGGCAAAGTGTATGTGAACCTCCAGGACAAGGACGTTTTCGCTGTGATTGACCCTAAAGACGATTCGATTGTGGGGCGGTATCCCGTGGGGCGCTGCAAGGGAAATCACGGTATGGCCCTCGATCCCGCGCACCACCGGGCCTTCCTGGTCTGTGAGGAGAATAACCTTCTGGCTGTGTTCGACCTGGATAAGCACGCCTCGCTTGCGTATTTCCCGCTGCCCGGCGGCGGCGACGTCGTGAAATTCGATCCGGGTCTGGGGCGCATCTACGTTGCGTGTTACAGCGGGGCCATTTCGGTCATCGAGATGGCCGACGCCAATCATTTCCGGAAACTTGCCGACGTACCCGCCCAGCACCGCGTCCATAGCCTCGCCGTGGACACCGAAACCCACCGCGTCTACACGCCCGAGCAGGAGGAGGACGGGAAGCCCGTGGCGAAAATGGTGGTGTATGACGCCGTGGCCCTGCAGGAGCATTGATAAGGCGAGGTCAGCTCCCGCGTTTTCCCGGAAATGCAGCGGCGGATTGTTCACCAGCCGTCACCGTATCGTCCCATGATGTGTTGTAAGAGGCAGCAAAAAGATTTGCATTTGCATCGTATTTGTTTGACCGCTTTTGGGCCGTGTGCTACGGTAGATTTCCCAGTCGGGGAAAGACTTCTCTGAGGGAGGCGCCGATTCTGGGGCTCGCATCACTTCTCTTCGTCGGCCAGCTCAGCACACTCATCGAACAAACCGGGTGGGTCGCACGCGCGGTTCTCTTGATGCTGCTGGTATTCTCCGTTGTCTCCTGGGCGCTGATCTTTCAGAAACTCGGCCTGTTTGGCAGGATGAACCATCAGACAGCTCAGTTTCTGCGAATCTTCCGCGCCAGCCGCGGCCTCCCCGATCCCAAGGCGCTTGCCGCGGCGGGCTCGCCGCTGGCTCGCGTATATGCCGCCGGACACCGCGAACTGGTCAGCCAGTTAACCCCCGGTAATCCGCACGGCCATTTGAAAAGCCTCAATGCTGTTACCACCAGCATGCAACTGGCCGCTGCTGACGAAGTCCGGCGCCTGGAAAAGTATATGCCCTGGATGGCGACGACAGCTTCCGTGACGCCGTTCATCGGGCTGTTTGGCACCGTCTGGGGCGTTATGGATTCGTTTTCCGGATTGGGCACCGCGGGCGCGGCCAGCCTGCGCGCGGTGGCACCCGGAATTGCCGAAGCATTGATCACCACCGCGGCGGGATTGTTTGCGGCCATTCCCGCATTGATTGCCTATAACCATTTCATTCGCGACATCAAGGATGCCGGCCAGCGCATGGATAATTTCGTGATGGAAGTGGCGGCGCAGATCGAAAAAAACCTAGTGTAATCCGGGCATCCCGTTGCCCGTTGCAGGAAGTGAGTGCACAGCATGCCCCAACTGGCCAGGACGACGGACACATCGCTCTCGGAAATCAATATTGTCCCGTTTGTGGACGTGGTTCTGGTCCTGCTGATCATCTTCATGATCACTGCGCCCATCCTGCAGTCCGGCATTGAAGTGGACCTGCCGAAGACGAGAACGGTCAAAGAGATTTCGCAAGACCGGCTGGTCGTCACCATCGACAAGGCGCAGACGATTTATCTGGGGAATGAGCCGGTCAACATCCACCAACTCGGCAAAAGAATCTCGGCGCGCTTGAAAGACCCGCAGCACGACGCCGTGTTTCTGCGCTGCGATAGGACCGTGGCGTTTGGCGCGTTTGCCAAGGTCGTAGACGAATTGCGCGTTTCCGGCATCACAAATATCAGCGTGGTCACCGAGCCCATCAGCTCCGGTCCCAGCAGGCAGTAACATGACCGCGATCGCCACTACCGCTCCGCCTTCCAGCCTTCGCAGCCCCCTGTTCTTTTCTGCGCTACTGCACATATTGCTTTTCACCTCGCTCATTATTTCCACGATGTTGTCGCGCACAGGAGAAGTCTGGGGAGGGCCGGGTGATGGAGGCGCGACCCGCATTGGGCTCGTTGGGAATGTCCCGGGCATTTCGCTGCCCCATCCCGATGTAGTTACGCCCAATCGTAACGTGGACGAGACCAAAGGGCTTTATAAGGACGAGCCGAAACCGAAGCCGCCCGAACCGGAACCCAACACAACGAAACTGCCCGAATTCGTGAAGGAAAAGCCGCAGAAGGTTTATTCGCGGCCGTCCAAGGTTCTGGAAAACCCCGTGCAGCCCCCGCCCAACGCCGTTCCCTATGGCGCGGGCGGAACACCCGACATGCCTTATGCGCACTTCAGCATGGGCGGAGGCACCGCTGCCGGCTTGGGAACGACCGGGCCGGGGGGCGGCGGGGATTTCGGCAGCCGGTATTCCTGGTATGTCGAAGCGGTGCGCAATCGCATCAGCAGCAACTGGCTGGTCTCGACCATAGATCCAACGGTGCGCATTGCGCCGCGCGCGGTGATTTCTTTTCAAGTCCTTCGCGACGGCAGCATTGCGAATATTCAGGTAACGCAATCCAGCGGGAACCGCTCGGTGGACGATTCCGGGCGGCGCGCGATTTTGAGCTCCAGCCCGCTGCCTGCGCTGCCGAGCGATTATCGCGGCTCGAACATCAATGTCGAATTCTGGTTTGACTTCCACCGCTAGAACGGCGCGGCTGCCGTTCAATCTGGGCCCTTGGGGAAACACGAGATGAAAACGGCATGGCGGTTCGTTGTGGCGCTGGCAATCTCCTGCGGCTGTCTGGCCGCGCAACCCGCGCTGGCGCAGGACTGGATTCGCACGGGCACGGGGCTCGGGGTTGAAAAAGCCCGCGTCGCCGTGGCCGACTTCGCGCCGAAGAGCGACGCCGCCAAGGCTCATGCTGCGCTTTTCTGCAATGTGGTGCGCGCGGACCTCGACTTCAGCGGCATCATCGAGGTGGTCAGCAAGAGTTATTACCCCTTGGAGGTGCCGGCCGTTCCGGCCGACCTGAAATACAAAGCCTGGAGCGACCCTCCGGCGTCAGCCGCCATGGTTGCCTTCGGGAACTTGAGCGAAACCGCCAGCGATGTTCGCATCGAGGCTTGGCTCTATGACGTACGCAATCCGGCCGCACCTCCGGTGGTCGGCAAGGTCTATCGCGGAGACGCCTCAGACGCGCAGGTGCGTCGCTTCGCGCACCAGTTCGCCGACGAAATTGTCAGCAAGCTTTCCGGGGGTGTGCCGGGCGTGGCGAGCACGCAGATCGCCTTTGTCAGCAACCGCACGGGCCCCAAGGAAATCTGGGCGATGGATTACGACGGCGCCAACCAGCACCGCGTTACTTCCCTGCACACGATTTCGCTGACGCCGCGCTGGTCCCCGGACGCCTCGGCGATTGCCTTCACCTGTTACGTTGCGTATCGCAGGGTCGTCACGCCGCAGATCTGCATCTACTCCCTGGTCACCGGAAAAGTTCTGGCTTTCCCTCGATTCGCCGGCAGCAATAGCGCGCCGGTGTTCTCTCCGGATGGAACGAAGATCATGTTCTGCTCTTCGATGCTGGGGAATCCCGACCTGTTCGTGGTGGAAGCCGATGGAGGGCACCCGAAGCGCATCACGTTTGGCAACGGGGCCAACACGTCGCCGGCGTGGAATCCAAAGACAGGGCAGACCGTGGCGTTTGTGAGCGATCGCGGCGGGCTGCCTGGGCTTTACATGATGGACGCGGACGGTTCCAATGTCGTCAAGCTCGACTTGCCGGATATGGGCTACGTGATTGACCCGTCGTGGGCGCCCAACGGGCAGTTGTTGACGTTTAGCTGGCGCCGGCCCAGCGGCAATTATGATTTGTACCTAATGGACGCTGCCTCACGTCAAATATCCGAGCTGACGCGCGACACGGGGCGGAACGAGCGCCCGAGCTGGGCTCCCGATGGCCGGCACATCGTTTTTGAATCCACGCGCAGCGGCTCCCGGCAAATTTGGAGTATGCTTGCCGACGGCAGCCAGGCGCGCCAGCTCACCACCCAGGGCGACAATGAGTCGCCCAACTGGTCGCTGCGCTAGCGCGGGGCCGGAAAAAATATATCGTATTGCGAGATTCCTGTTTCCCGGCTTGTTTTCTTGATGGTAGGATTATTCCTGGCACTCGCACACGCAGGGGAGATCGCTCGAGGAGGAGAGAAGGAATGAAGACACGCACGCGCACCTACACCAAGGCCCTCATGATCGGACTGCTCGCGCTCGGCGCTTTTGGATGCGGCAAGAAAGCAGCGGCGCCGCCACCGCCAAAGGCGCAAGCCCCGCCGCCGGCGAGCCCAACTGTTACGCTTACGGCTTCTTCCACAAGTTTGAACAAAGGCGACTCGGCCACTCTGAGTTGGTCTTCAACAAATGCGACGCAGTTGAACCTGACCCCCGGTGTGGGCACGGTGGCCCCGGAAGGTTCCACCAAAGTGACCCCGGATTCTTCCACGACCTATACGATTACGGCCACGGGCCCGGGCGGCAGTGCCGATGCCAGCGTGAGCATCACCGTGGCAACGCCGCCTCCGCCGCCTCCCCCGAAAGCTCCGGAGCCGACCATGGAAGAGCTGTTTATGCGCGAAGTCCAGGACGCTTACTTTGATTTTAACAAGTCGGACATTCGTCCCGATGCGCGCGAAGCGCTCACCAGGACCGGCGACTTTCTGAAGAAATATCCGCAGGTCAAGGTGACCATCGAGGGCCATTGCGACGAGCGCGGCTCCACCGAGTACAATATCGCGCTGGGCGATCGCCGTGCCCAGTCCACACGCCAGTTCCTGATTTCGCTGGGCGTCTCGGCCGACCGCATGACCACCGTCAGCTACGGCAAGGAACGCCCGTTCTGCACCGATCACAACGAGGATTGTTGGCAGAAGAATCGGCGCGGCCATTTCATCATGGCCCAATAAAGTCCGCAGTGGCACAATACGACGCGGGACCGTCGCGCTGGAGTGGTACACTACCTCTCAGCCGCGATGGTCCTGGTCCGTCGGCTACACTTTGCCCATCGGATGCCCTCAGAAGGAGGACCCGCTTTGCGCAAGCAAACCATTTTGTTTTTTGGCGGCGCGTTTCTCGCAGGCGCGCTGGGAAGCCTGCTGTTTTCCCCCGCCCCAGTCGGGGCGGTAGCGCGTGAAATCATCGAGCTCCAGCGCGACGTTACCGCGCTGCTTCAAGGCCAGAAGGACATTACCAGCTCCATCGACCAGAAACACGCTACGATCAAGACCCTTCTCGATCAGAACACGTCCGCCATCGGCGGTCTGAACAACGTCATGGGCAACCTGCAAAAGGCCGTTCAGGACGTGCAGGCCAACTCGGGCGCGCGCCTGGATTCGATGTCCACGCAAGTCCAGGCCCTTTCAGACAATCTCGAAGAGGTGAAGGTCCGGCTCGGGAAACTCAATCAGCAGCTCGCCGATGTCCAGAACACGCTCCAAACTATTGACAGCAAGCTCGCTACCGCGGGCGCTCCGGCGTCCGGCGGGACTCCGCCGGGCTCGGTCACTTCTCCAGCCGCGGGCAGTCAGCCCTCGGCGGACACGCTCTATTCCAACGGGCTGCGCGACATTACCGGCGGAAAGTACGACCTGGCACGGCAGGAATTCCTGGATTACTTGAAATACTATCCGCAAACGGACCTTGCCTCGAACGCACAGTTCTACCTCGGCGAGATCTCCTTCGCGCAAAAGCAGTATGGGCAAGCTGCCACGGAGTACGAGAAAGTCTTCGTCAATTTCCCGAAGAGCTTTAAACTTGCCCCGGCGCACCTGAAGAGAGGGCTTGCTCTTCTTGAGATCGGCCAGAAAGTCTCCGCCGTCCGCGAGTTGCGCGAAGTGATTCGCCGCTATCCGGGCACAGACGAAGAAAAACGCGCCCGCGCGAAGCTCCACGAACTCGGCGTCAGCCCCACGGCCCCCTGAGCGTTTCGGCTGGCGGGCGGCACGCCCTCGCCGCCCGGCTCCGTCCTTCATTTCCCTTTCCGTGTGTGGGCATGCTATCTTGCCTCTACTAGGAGACCCCCATGTCCGTAAACAAAGTCATCCTTGTTGGCCGTCTTGGACGCGACCCGGAAACCCGCTACACCGGTTCGGGCCAGGCTGTCTGCAATTTTTCCCTGGCCACCGATGAAACCTTTAAGGACCGCAACGGCGAGCGCCAGAAGCGCACCGAGTGGCACCGCATCAGTGTGTGGGGAAAGCTGGCGGAGATTTGCCAGCAGTACTTGAAGAAGGGCTCGCTGGTGTACGTCGAAGGACGCATACAGTCCCGCGAATGGCAGGACAAGGAAGGCCAGAAACGCACCAGTCACGACATCGTTGCGAACGTCATGCGCATGCTGGGCTCGCGCGCTGAGTCGGCCATGGGCGCCAGCGCTGCCGCCGGGGCAAGCCCGTCAGCCGATTTCGACAGTCAGGCCGCTCCGGCCGAGGACCATCCTCCCGCCGGCCCGGAAATCTCCGACGAAGATATTCCGTTCTGATGATTGTCCCTGTCTGAGAAAACATTTTATTCATATCGCAGGGCTTCGATGGGGTCGAGCCGGGCGGCTTTGCGTGCGGGATAGAAACCGAAGAACACGCCCACGGCAGCCGAGAAGATTGCCGCAATGAGGATGGCCCAGAAGGAAATCAGCGTCGGCCAGGTAAGAAACTTGCTGATGAGCGCCGAGCCGATCAACCCCAGGACAATCCCGCCCAGTCCCCCAGCCATGCTCAGCGTAACGGCCTCCAATAAGAACTGGTTCTGAACATCCTTCTCCGTGGCGCCCACGGCCATGCGCACGCCGATCTCTCTCGTCCGCTCGGTCACCGACACGAGCATGATGTTCATGATGCCGATGCCCCCGACAATCAGAGACACGGAAGCGATGGAGCCCAGTAGCAGCGTCATCACGCTCTGCGTCTGGTTGGCCAGATCGGCCACTTCCGACTGCGTGCGCACAAAAAAGTCGTCATCCTCGCCCGGCCGGATACGGTGCCGTTCGCGCAGCAGCGCCGTGATCTGCGGCACAGCTGCCAGCGACGCTTCCTGAGTCACCGCCGAGGCGTTCATGAACTGAATCCAGGTGATTCCGGAAATCTTTTTCTGCACCGTGGTGTACGGCGCAAAGATGACGTCGTCCTGGTCCGTGCCCATCACCGACTGGCCTTTCGATTCCAGGACGCCCACCACGCGAAACGGCAGCTTGCCGATGCGCACGGTTTGGCCGATGGGGTTCCCTTTTTCGAACAGGATGTTGGCCACCGTGGTTCCCAGGACGCACACGTTAGCGGCCATGTCCACCTCGTCCTGGCTGAATACGGTGCCCGACTCGACCGCCCAGTTGCGGATCTCAAAATAGTTGGGGGTAGTCCCGGTGACGCCTGTATTCCAGTTTTGATTCTGGTAGACGATCTGCGTGCGG
>DASWCG010000022.1:0-16948 GCA_036390175.1 Candidatus Acidiferrales bacterium
CTGCGATCGGAAGAATGCGAGACAGAAAATGGCGCATCGGTGCCTCACACCTCGAGGAGTGAAGAAAGCCTACAGGGATATTCTAGAGAATGCAATAGCAACTGCCTGCCGCACACTCATGCGGGAGCGGATGGTCCCGCATGATTCCTGACAGAAGTGCCCTTCCAAAACAGGAGCAAAAGCAGCGCCGCGCCAAGGAGTGAGAGGAGTCCGCCGGCAATGCGGTCCGCGGTGCGCACAAACCGCACGCGCACGAGGTTTTCTCCTGCGTGAACAGGCACGACCATCTGCGCCGTGCCTTCCACTGTCGTCGTGCGAACAAGCTGTCCGTCCACTTCCACGCGCCACGCCGGATAATTCAGCAGCCGCAAAGCGATTTGCGCCGGCTGGCGCGCTTCCACGCGGATGAGTTTCTCCTCGGGCATCCATCGCTCGATGCGGATGCGGACAGCATCCTCCGCAGAAGGCTGGTCCGCGTCCTCGTCCGCGCGCAGGACGGCGGCACGCGGCGCATTCTTGGGCAAGTCGGTCCGGTCGTCTCCGAGCGGATCGTACTCGTCGGTCCCTTCGTAGCCCGAGCCGTTTGCAATCGCCTGCTGCAGATCGGGAATGGCATCGCTGCCCCACCAGGCATGGCGAACCAGAAACGCGCCCGTCCCCGCGTACATTGCCAGCAGGAAGATCACAACAATCCAGCGCCAGCGTTTGCGGGCGGCAACGGCAGCAAGAAAGTAGGCCATGGACACGCCCAGCAGCCCCGCCCACCTCCAGGGAAACTGCACAAACCGCAGCTTGGGCAACCACCGCCAGAGGGGCGCCGTCACCGGAAACATCATCACGGCGCAGACGGCCGCCAGCGCAAGCATGGCGGCTCCGGCAAGGCGCGATTCTGCTTTGGCCGGCTCCGCGTCGCGCCGCGCGGCGACCGCCGCGAATCCCGCAATCGCAATCATCGTGACGGCCAGAGCCGAAGCGATGACGTTGAACACGTTGTGGTCGGGATCGTCGATCGTGGTGAACAGGAAATTGTCCGCGGGCTTCAATCCCGAAGACAGCGCCTGTGCAATGTTCACCCAGGACTGTTCATAGGCCGCGGGAACGATGTAGAACGCGGCGAGAAGAAAGCCGAGGACAATCGCGGAAGCCCCCGCGGCAAGCGGGCGCACGGATTTTCGCTGGAGCGAAACAACCACAATCAGAAGACACAGGCTGTACCCGGCGAGCACGCCGGCGGGCGCGTTGCACAACCAGATGGCGGCAAAGACCAGCGCGAGCCGCGGCAGGGTTCTTGCGGCTGCGGCGCCGCTCCGCAGAACCTCGTTTGCCAGCAAGGGGAAGAGCGCGAGCGCCAGAAGCTCGGCAAAATCGCTGCGGAAATAGACGACGAGGAGGACGTACGGATTTGCCGCATAAAACAATGCCGCGAAGAAGGCTCCGCGCGAGGAGAGCAAGCGGCCGGCGAAACTCCGCATGGCCATGCCGCTCGCGACGACCGCCAGCCAGACGAAGGCCCCAGGCACGGCGTTCCAGGGGAGAATCAGCCCGAGCACTGCTCCGAGTATCCACGATAGGGGCGGATAAAAAATGAAGCGCGGTTCGCCGTGGCCCCAGTTGGCCCATTCCGCCCACCGCGGGAAGAGGACACCGAGCCTCCATTGTGCCGCGACATCGAGCCACGCTGCGGCGTGAAAATCAAAGTCGTGGCCGGAAGCGCTACCCAGAAAGAAAAAGGGCGATACGATGGCCGCCGCCACAATCGCCAGTGCGGCAAGAGTCCAGAGAGTGTCCGTTCTTTTCATGCGCGAGTTGGAAACCGGCAAGAATCGCTGACTATACTGAATCGCCGGCGGCCATGCAAAGCGGCTCTTACATGACCAGCCGAGTTGGGCGATAATGCTCGCGCCATGGCCCCGGTCAGCAGCGATGCGCCCATCATCGAAGGGCGAGCAGTGGAAAAATTTTACGCGCAGCCGGATGGTTCGCGCGTCGAAGTCATCGTTCCGACAGACATCGCCGTGCACCCCGGAGAATTCCTCGCCTTGCTGGGGCCCTCGGGCTGCGGCAAATCCACGTTGCTGCGCATGCTCACGGGTCTCGCGAAGCCCTCCGCCGGACAAGTGCTCTGGCACGGCCAGCCGCTCGACGGCCAGCGGCCGAACTGCTCGATTGTTTTTCAGAGCTTTGCGCTGTTTCCCTGGCTGACCGTGATTGACAACGTCGAAGCGCCGCTCGAAGCCCGCGGCGTTCCCCCGCTCGAACGCCACAAGCGCGCGCTCAAAATCATTGACGCGGTCGGGCTGGACGGCTTTGAGACCGCGTTTCCGAAGGAGCTATCCGGCGGAATGAAGCAGCGCGTCGGCTTTGCGCGGGCGCTGGTGGTCGAGCCGGAAGTGCTTTTCATGGACGAGCCGTTCTCCGCGCTCGACGTGCTGACCGCGGAAACGCTGCGCGGCGAACTGCTGGAACTGTGGAACGGGCACAAGATTCCCACGCGCGCGATTTTTATGGTCACCCACAACATCGAAGAAGCCGTGGCGCTGGCCGACCGCATCGTCGTGCTGAGCCACAACCCGGCGCGCGTTCGCGCGGACTTCGCCGTGGGGCTGGCGCATCCGCGCAACCGCAAGGCCGAGCGCTTTACCCAGATCGTGGACTACGTGTATAAAATCCTGACGCAGCCCGCGGTGCAGCCCGGCGTCCTGGCCGCTGCATCCGCACAGGATTCCGGACAAACCAGCGCGCCGCGAAAAATTCTGATGCTGCCCCACGTGCGCCCCGGCGGGTTGGCGGGCCTGGTGGAGATTCTCCACGACCGCGGCGGCCGCGCCGACCTGCACCGCCTTGCCGCGGACCTTTCTCTGGAAGCGGACGACCTGCTCCCCATCGTGGAAACGGCGCGCATTCTCGATTTCCTGCGCGTGGAAGAAGGCGACGCCATCATCACGCCCGAGGGCGCGACGTTCGCGCAGGCGGATATATTGACGCGCAAACAGATTTTCCGCCGCGCGGCGCTGGCCCACGTGCCGCTGCTCGCCCAAATGGAGTGCGCGCTCAAAACCAAAACCGACCGGACGCTCCCCGACGAATTTTTCATGGACCTCCTCGAAGAGCACTTCAGCGAAGAGGAAGCGCGCCGGCAACTCGATATCGCCATCAACTGGGGCCGCTACGCCGAGCTGTTTGACTACAACGCCGCGACCCGCCGGTTGATCCTGACCGAGACCTGACCGGCGTGACCACTCCCTCACCGCCTTCCGACGGATCGCTCCCGCCCGCGCTGCTCGCGGGCGGCGCCGCGGGGAAACGCACCGGGTCGCGGCTCGCGGACCTCGCCGTGTTCGCCGCGGTCTTGGGCGCCGCCTACGGAGTGCTTGCGCTCGGGCACTCCTGGCTGGGTCCGGTGCATGCGGTGGCGCAAATCTCCCGCAGCCCGGCGATGCTGCCGCTCTATGCGGTCTATTCGCTGGTGCGCTTGGGCATCGCCTATGGATTGAGTGTGGTCTTCGCGCTCGCGTATGGCTTTGCCGCCGCGCGTTCGCCCAAGCTCGAGCGCGTGCTCGTGCCGCTGATGGATATTTTGCAGTCCATCCCCGTGCTGAGTTTTCTTCCCGGAGTGATGCTGGCCATGATGGCGCTGTTTCCGGGGCGCCGGGTTGGCGTGGAGCTGGGCTCGATCCTGCTCATTTTTACGGGCATGGTGTGGAACATTGCTTTCAGTTTTTACTCTTCGCTGAAAACCATCCCGCGCGAGCTCGATGAAGCCGTGCGCGTCTACGGCTTCGGCCGCTGGCAGCGGTTTTTCGAACTCGAGCTTCCCTTTGGCGCAATCGGTTTGGTTTGGAACTCCATGATGTCCGTGGCAGGCGGCTGGTTTTTCCTCATGCCCTGCGAAATGTTCGTGCTGGGCGAGCGCGATTTCCGTTTGCCGGGCCTGGGCTCCTACTTGCAGGTGGCGGCCGGCGCCGGAGACACCGGCGCGATCCTGTGGGGACTCGCGGTGCTGATTGCCGTGATTGTCCTGCTGGACCAGATCGTGTGGCGGCCCATCCTCGCCTGGGCCGACAAATTCAAGTTCGAACAAGTGGAAGCGGCGCACGAGCATCAAGCCAGCCTTTTGGGCCTGCTGGGACGGTCCCGCTTCGCGATTTGGATGTACGGCCACACTTTCGCTCCGGCCGCGCGATGGCTGACGCTGGCCTTCGCCCCGCGGGCTGGGCGCGGGATTATGCCGCAAGCTTCGAAAATTCGTTCGGGCACTGTGGTATGGACAGGCTACGCCATCGGAGCAGCGCTGGCCGCGGGGCTGGCGTACGGCGTTTTCCGTGCGGGCGTCACGCTGGCAGATTTGCACGGCTCCGACATTTCTGCGTTGCTGCGCGCCGCGGGCTTCACTTTTTTCCGCGTGAACGCAGCGCTTCTGCTGGGCGCTCTCTGGACGGTTCCGGCGGGCGTGGCCATCGGCTCGAGCCCGCGACTGGCGCGCCTTGCGCAACCGCTGGTGCAGATTGCCGCTTCGGTCCCGGCCACGGCGCTATTTCCGGTGGTGCTGCTCGTTCTTGTCCGCTGGGGCGGCGGCATGGGAACGGCGTCCTTGCTGCTGATGCTGCTCGGCACGCAGTGGTACATCCTGTTCAACGTCATCGCCGGCGCGATGGCCATTCCGACCGATTTGAAAGAAGCTGCGGAGGTATTTCACTTCACCCACATGGAACGCTGGCGGCGGCTGATTCTCCCCGGAATCTTCCCGTATCTGGTGACCGGACTGCTGACGGCTTCCGGAGGCGCCTGGAACGCCAGCATCATCGCCGAATATTTTCATTTTCGAGGCAGGACACTCATGGCCACAGGGCTCGGCTCAACGATCAGCGCAGCCAGCGACTCGGGCCGCTTCGACGTGCTGCTCGCCGCGACCATCCTGATGGCCATCATCGTCGTGGTCGTCAACCGCGTGGTGTGGAAGCGGCTGTATCAACTCGCCGGAACGCGCTACAAACTCGAAACGTAACCGTCGGCGCCCGGCGCGGCGCGAAAGCCAGCCATAGTTCTCTTCCATCACGGCACACTGTCGTCCGGGCCTGTCGAGGGCTAGGAAGATGCCGCCTGCTGCTGCGTCCCTTTTGTCAGTTCTCTGCACAGGTAAATCATCTGACCGACATGATGGTAGGCGTGGCCCGCGCAACGCACGAAGATCGTGAACCGATCGTTTGCCATAACCTCACGCTCGGCCGTATACGGCGCCACCCAATCTTCGGCAGTTTGCCCGCGAATCGTCGCCACAACCATGGAAATGGCGCGGTCGAATTCCTGCAAGACCTGCTCTTTCGGTTTGCGCTGGGTCTCGTTGAATTCGCGGTCACGGTCCCGGACGTATCCGGTTTGGGCGATCCGCGCGCCGATGTAGTAGTTCAGATTGCCCGTAACATGCAGCAGGAGATGGCCGACGCTGTTGCCATACGGGTAAGGACGCCGCCAGAGCTGCTCCTGTGATATCGGGTCCGCCCACTTGTGTAATTCCTGGGCGACTTTTTCGTAATAACCGGCGAGCCCTGATGCAATCGTGATGGAAAGATCCGGCATGGAATGCCTCCTCTTGATTCTCCGGGAGCCGCCGTCCGCTTACCGCGTTGCCCCGGCACGGTCATTCCGGTAGACCACTCCCTCCTTCATGACAAAAAAGACATGCTCGGTCTGATGAATATCCGCAATGGGGTCGCCCGGGACGGCAACAACGTCGGCGAGCTTGCCGGCTTCCAGCGAGCCGACCTGTTTGTCCAGTCCGAGCAACTCCGCGTCGGAGGAAGCTCCTGCCTTGAGCGCGTCCACGGGTTTCATTCCGAGGTCCACCATCAGGTGGAATTCTCCGGCATTCAGCCCATGCGGGTAGACGGCGGCATCGGTGCCGAGTCCAATTCTAACTCCCTTGGCCAGCGCGCGCTTGAACATGGACTGAATGGACGCAATCGCGTCCCGCGCCTTGGCAGCAATCTTTGGGGGAAAATAGACCCCCGCGTCCAACTTCTGGCGCAAATAGTCCGGAGCCATCAGCGTGGGGACCAGGTAGGTCCCGCGCACTTTCATCATGTCGAGCGCTTCGTCATCGAGAAACGACCCGTGCTCGATGGAATTGATTCCGGCGCGAATGGCGCGCTTGGCGCCCTCGGCGCCGTGAGCGTGCGCGGCGGTCTTCAGCCGCAACGCATGCGCTTCATCCACGATCGCGTTCAGCTCTTCCTGGGTGAGCTGCGGCGTATCCACGTCGTCGGTCAGGGAGAGCACGCCGCCGGTGGCGCAGACCTTGATCATCGTGGCCCCGTACTTATGATCGAGCCGCACCGCTCGCCGGGCCTCTTCGGGGCCATTGATGACGCCGTCGAGCGGGTCGGTTTCGCGGCCGAAAAGCCCGGCGCGGAAGCCGCCGCCGCGATCGCAGTGGCCGCCGGTGGACCCGATGGCGTGTACGGTCACGAGCATCCGCGGACCCACGATCGTGCCGCTGTTGATGGCGTTGCGCAGACCAACATCTAGGTAATCGCTCGAGCCGACATCGCGCACCGTGGTGAAACCGGCCAGCAGCGTCTTCCGCGCATTCACACTGGCGTCGAGCGCCTGCTCGGCCACGGGCTTTTGCAAGCGATCGAGCATTGCCTGCTTCCAGTCGTCGCTCGCTTCCATCGAAAGGTGCGTGTGCGCGTCAATGAAGCCGGGCAGCAGCGTGGCGTCACCCAGGTCAATGACTTCGGCGCCGGAAGGAATGGCGGCCCCGGTTCCCACGGCCGCAATTTTTCCGTCGGTGATGACCACAAGGCCGGGCTTGGTGAGCGAGTCGCTCTTTCCATCGAACATCCGCGCGGCCTTGAGGACAATCGTCTTCGGCGCCGGTTTCTGCGCCTGGGCTGCGCACACAGCGCCACAACATGACAGCAGAGCCACGAGGGCGGCCACTCTACGCATCGTCAATTCTCCTTTGCAGGCATTTGTCAGCGCGATAGACGATAGTCTGCCGGGGGAAAAAGTCAAGCCGAGACCTGCAAGTTTTTCGAGGGGCTATTTTTTCGAGGCCGGCTCTCGCGCGGCAACCTCATTCTTGTAAATAACTCCGCCTTTCATCACGAAGACGACGCGGCGGACCGCTGCGACGTCTTTCAAGGGATCGCCGTCGAGGGCAATGATGTCCGCCTGCATGCCCGGCGCGATCGCGCCTATTTCATCTTGCATGTGGAGCGATTCCGCGGCGCGGGAGTTGGCGGCAACCAGGGCATCCATGGGGTCCTGGCCGTCCTCCACGCGGTAGATGAATTCTTCCGCATTGCGCCCATGGGCCCCGGCGACGGCATCGGTTCCAAAGACAATCTTGAGTCCTTTGGTACCGAGAGCACGCTTGAACATTTCCTGATTGAGCGGCAGGACCTCTTGCATCTTGGCAAATCCTTCTTCGGTATAGTTCCCGATGCCCAGGAAATTCGCCTTGTGATCGAGATAGTTGTGGATCACCAGCCCGACCTGGGGGTCGAAGAAAGTCCCGTGCTCCGCCAGGCCCCGCAGATCTTCGTCGGTGGCATAAGTGCCGTGCTCGACTTGCGTGCATCCGGCGAGCGCGGCCGCGCGGACCGCCGACCGATAGGCATGAACAACACTGCGCAGCCCCTGGGCTTTGGCCTCGCCGCAGGCTGCCTGCAACTGTTCGTCGCTGAGCGTCGGTCCACCGCCCTCGCGAATGCTGCGCGAGGCGAAAATCTTGACCGCGTCGGCGCCGTCGCCCTTCAGCCGCCTGACCGCTTCACGAATCTGCTCCGGCGTCAGCCTGGGATCAACAATCGGGCGGAGCGCCGTCAGGATCCTTGGTCCGGCCAGCGCCCCCCGACGAATGGCGGCGCGGAGATCCTGATCCTCCGGCGAGCCCAGACTTTGAATCGTGGTGAACCCAGCGAGCAGCGTGGTCCACGCATTGCCCGCTTCTGCCAGGGCCGCCTGTGCCGGTGTTTCCTCTTTGTCTTCCACCCGCCCGTTCGGTCCAAAATGCCAGGTAATGTGGTCGTGGACATCAATCCACCCCGGCAGCACGGTCAGCCCGCGCAGATCGTACGTCACGCCCTCAGCCCGGGAATCGAGCCGCGCGATTCTGCCGTTCTCGATGACGATACGCGTGTCGTGGAGGATGTGGCCGCGCCCGTCGAAAATCGTGCTGGCCTTGAGCACGATGGCCTTTTCCTGCGCAACCGCAACTTCCGGATGCGCCGTCCAAATTCCGGATAGTCCGAGGGCTGCACAGAGAAGAACCAAGCGCGTCATGGAAACGTTCCGGCGCATGAGAAAGGCTCCAGCGCGATCCGGTGATGTGAACCCGCGAAGGGAAACATAAAGGGTTCGGCAGCAAAGTCAAGAAGTGATTTGCCGGGGGACGCGGCTGTGAGGCTGGTCCCGATGGGTCTTAGGAAGGATGGGGAGATAAGCGCGAGCAAGGCGACGCGGTCATGGTGACCCCGCGATCGCCGCGCGAGCCTCGCGCGCGTATCGTGCAATTCGTAAGCGCAACTTTTCCGCTTACGACTAGCGTCTTTTCCGTCCTGTAGTGGTGCTTGCGCTCGAGCATCCCCGCGTCAAGCTCCAGCCATTCGCAAACCAAGTGTACATATTGTCGGATAGGCTGCCTGCTGCCGCCTGCCAGGAGGTAAACGGGGCTTGCCCGCTGCTTTCGTTAAACGTGTGGCCGCGCGCAAAACCCGTCACTTCGGCGTATGCCGAGTCTTGATGCGTGCCGTCGGTCGTCTCGTTGAACGTGACGTTGATGTATATGTTCGGTACTTCACCGCTCGCCTCTTGAAATCTCAAATTCCGGGAGCTGCCATCAGAGTTCAACCGGCTCAAAATTGAGCTGGAAACGTACGACGGCGCTTCGGGGAAATTCCATACTTTGCCCGCTCCAGGCTTCACGGTAATCACTGTTGTCAGCGTCGTATTGCTGAAGCCGGCCTGCTGGTAGCAGGGTGGGAGCGGGGCGCGCGCGCGTTGTCGGGGTGGCGGAACGCAGCTAGACAACACGGCCACCAAGCTCGCGGCCGCAACTGCCAAGACGTTATTCCTCATGCTCTTCTTCTCCTTTGGCGAACATCAAATTGCAAATACGGTTCGCAGCCCACCAATCCGTGCATCTGACTATTGGTTGCTTCCAGATTCACACGCTCGTCGAGGAGAAATTATTCCCTCGCCGCTTTCGGCTGCGTCACGAATGGACCGCGGTGTCGCAACATCAACTTTCCGCTAGTCTGTAATCCCGTCGCGCTCGGAGTCAATAGAACCTCCCTCTTCGCGTGCGAAACAGACAAGTGTCTCGTTGGGGCCATCCAGCGAGCGCGGACAGATTCTGAAAGTTTGTCTAACGAACATCCCGCGCGTTCCTGCCCAGGCAGAACGGGTCTCCGGCCCCGTGCATCCACGAACATTCCGCGGCGCCCCTTGGGCGATTTGACAGGTCCAGGCCTGGCCCGTACTCTGGTGGCGCGAGGTGAGCGCGTGGCCATTCGCATCTGTCCGCTGTGCATGGGCAAAGTCGCCGCCGAAGACGTTGCCGCGTATTCCGACACGCTTTTATGCCCTCATTGCCAAAAGCCGCTCGAAGTGTCCCGGCCAAGCCGTCTGATTACAACGCTGATCGGGCTTCTCGCGGCTTGCTTCGTATACCGCTTCACGCGCGGCTCCGAGGGCCTGCTGGGGTGGGTGCTCGCGATGGTCTATGCGGTTCTAACGTGGGGAGTCGTCACGCCGTTGCTGTTGATGCTGACGGCCGATCTGCGAATTCGCGCCGACCAGCCCTATGCCGAAGCGGTCTCTGCGCCTGCGGCAGACGGCCACGCGGGACCTCACTAGATTTCCACAATTCCACATTTTGACAAATCCACAGTATCCACAGGTGCGGTTAGACTTTCGTACTATTGACCGGTGTGAACATTCTTCCCAAACTTGGCCATCATGGCGCGTTACTCCGCCCTTTTAGGCCATCGTGTCGAGGTGCAATACCGGGCGGGGGATCTCCTCCTCCCTGCTGCCGGGACGTTGGCCGCCGATTCCGGCCGGTCGATTTTTCTCGAACAGAAATTCGATCAGCACGGCCAGGTTAGAACCTTCCGCTGGGAAATCCCCTATCAGTGCATTGTCCGCATCGGGTCTGGAAAAACAACGCAGCTCTCGGCCGTCGCCCGAGTGTCTTCCGGCAAGACCGGACAAGCCGTCGCGGAAGAAGTCTCTGTCCTTCCCAACCGCAACGGGCACAAGTAAGCCTCCCCCTTCCTCTCCTCGGATCGTTCATCGTCCCCCTAAAAATTCATCCCATCCTCCGCCAAACAACGCTATATTTGCCAGTTGCCATTTCTCATTGGAGGAGTCTTGTGAAACCGACGGTAGGGTTCATCGGAATGGGGCTGATGGGCCGGCCGATGGCGGCCAATCTCCTGAAGGCCGGCTTTTCCGTGTTGGTTTGGAACCGCACAGCATCCCGTGCGCAGGAGGTTGTGAAGCAAGGCGCGCGGCTGGCGGCTTCACCGCGCGAAACCGCAGCGGCTGCCGACGTGCTCATTACCATCGTCAGCGATCCGCCGGCGCTCGAAGAGGTGCTTTGGGGGCCCCAGGGTGCGCTCGATGGACTTCGCAAGGGCAGCACGTATTTGGATTCGAGCACCGTCGCGCCCTCCCTGGCGCGGCGCATTGCCGCAGCGTGCAGCCCGCGCGGCGTGAGATTCCTCGATGCCCCGGTCACCGGCGGCACCTGGGGGGCGGAAAAAGGCGAGCTCGTTTTCATGGTCGGCGGCGATGCGGAAGCTCTCAAGGGCGCCGAGCCGGTGCTCGGTGCCATGGGCAAGCGCTGGTTTCATCTCGGCGCGAACGGCGCGGGGCAAACCATCAAGCTGGCCATGAACATGATCCTGGCGCTGCAAGTGGACGCGTTGGCCGAAGCGCTGGCGCTGGTGCAGGGCGCCGGGCTACCCGGCGAAAAACTTGTCGAGGTGCTGCAATCCAGCATGGCCCGCGCGGCGGTGCTCGACGTCAAAGCGCCGCTGCTCCTCAAGCGCGAATACGCGCCGAGCTTCCCGCTGCGCCTGATGCACAAAGACCTCGGACTGGCGCTGGACCTCGCGAATCAGATTGGCGTGGCGTTGCCGGCCACCGCCGCAGCCCGCGAAATTTACAGCGCGGTGAAAGGAGCCGCCAAAGAAGACTTGGACTACGCCGCCGTCGGCCGCTTCTGGGAGAAGTGAGCGCAGGAAGCCCGGTTCCTTACGGTTTCGCTGCGGGCGGGAAGAATCCCATGGGCAGGTCGCGCGACGTGCGCAAGCCTGCTGGGGCGTCGAGGATCGCCGGAATCGTATTGACGACCACGGCAGCCGTAGCGATGTCGCCGTGGGTCCCGCCGGGGATCACGATGCGGATGTTGGGATGGCCGGTGAGCTCGACGGTGTCCCCCGAATCTTTCGCGCCCACAAACATCCGCAGCTCCATATAGATCTTTTCCGTCCCGCCCGAAAGGCCGCGCGCAATCTGATGGACGCCGGCGGCGCGTCCCGGCTCGACGGTGAGATACTCGGTCACGACCCGTTCCGCGGCCACCATCGGCTCGATTGTTTCGATGATTTCGTCCACTCCCAGACCCAGGCCGTCGGAAACCATGGCGACGGATTCGGGCAATCCGTGGTGCTTGATGACCCCGGCGGCAGCCTGCGCCCGGAATTCCTCGACTGTCATTCCCGCGCCGATTTTTTTCTGGAGCGGCAGGCGTCTTTTCGACGCATCCACAATCCGCACGGCGCGCGCCGTTTCCACGCGCTGCGACACCGCCGCGAGAGTCAGCACCAGCTTGTCCATCACGAACCCGGGATTGACGCCGGTTCCCACCAGAGCCACGCCCCAATCCTTCGCCGCGGCGTCAAGCCTAGCAGCCAGTTCCGGGTATTTGCGGAAGGGATAGGCCAGTTCTTCGCACGTGGAGATTACGCAGGATTCCGCTTCGAGGCAGGCCAGCAACTGGTCCGCGACGTTCGGCAGATGCGAGGACGTCGAATGAATTACAATGTCCGCTGCTTCCGACAGCATCTCTTTTGCGCTAGCCGTGATTCTCACGTTCCACGGAGCATCCGCCGCCCCGGTGATTTCCCCCAGGTCCTTGCCGACCTTGGCGGGATCGGTGTCAATCGCGCCGATGATCTCGACGGCCTGTTTGTCACGCATCAGGCGTGCGATGGAAGCGCCGATCGGCCCGACACCGTACTGGATGGCCCGAATCTTCTTCTTCATGTTGATCTCCATAGTGCGTGCGGGTGGCGGGTCCGCGGATTCCCAGAGCGTGCGTCCCCAGTCGCGGGGCGTTCCACGCCGAAGCGAGTCAATTACCATAAAAGAGTTTTCCCCGCCGTTCAATCGGATTCCGCGCCGCCCTTGCAGCCCGCCGCCCTTGCCGGTTCGCGCCGGAACCCGGATAATGTCGCCAATGCAGAGCAGCAAATAACAGCCGCCAGGAACCGGTGCGGCGCTGCTCGGGCTGGCGGGAGGAATGCTACGATGCGCGCAGAAAGGCTGAGCGAGCAGGAAATCGCAAGCCGACTGAAGAGCCTCAGCGGCTGGACAATCCAGAACGGAAAACTTCACCGCGCCTTTGAGTGCAAGGACTTCGCCGCCGCTTTCGGCTGCATGACGCGTGTTGCTCTGGTGGCCGAAGCCATGAACCACCATCCGGAATGGTGCAATGTCTGGAATAAAGTGGTTGTAGACCTTTCCACACACAGCGTGGGCGGCATCAGCAATCTCGATTTCGAACTCGCAACCAAGATCGGCCAGATTTTCTCAAGCTAGCGGGTTTCTCTTCATCTCGAGTGGCGAGGAGTCCCTCTGCAACGGACGGCGTCTTTATCCCCATGAATCCCCCGCACCGCTCGCGCGCCTGGCTCGGCGTCACTTTGCGCTGGGGCGGCGCGGCTGTCATTTTTGCGCTGTTGTTTCATTTCCTGCCGCTCGGACAGCTCAGCGCTTCACTCCACCGGGTCCCCCCTGCACTGTGGTTTTTCGTGCTGGCGGCCTATCTCCTGGTCCATGCCGTCGGGGTGGTCAAATGGCGGCTGATGCTGAACGCGGCCGGCGCCGGACTGAGCTATGCGCAAGCGGTCCGCTGCTACGGCGGCGGCCTGTTTGGCACGCTGTTCCTTCCTTCGATTGTTGGTGGAGACGTCGTGCGCGTCGGCCTGGCGCTGCGGCTCTCGCGGCATCGTGCTGCGGCTGTCGTGGGCAGCGTCCTCGATCGCCTCGTGGACATGGCTGCGCTCGGGAGTCTGGCTCTGGCCGGTGTTTTGCTGTTGCCCAAATCGCTCGATTCGCTGGGGCGGCAATTGTTCCAAGAAATCTTTGCCGTTGCGGCGATAGTTCTCATCGTTTGCACCCTGATTTTTCTCGGGCTGAAGAGATTCGTGCCGGCGCACGCACTGCCGTTCCGTCTGCGGCGCCTCGTTGTTCGTCTCCGGCGCGCGCTCCGAGCGATGGTGCAAAGAAAGCACGCCGTGGTTCAGGCCTGGCTGCTCGGCCTGGTGATTCAGGGAGCGCTGGTGTGGCTGACCGCCGTCATTGCCTCGGGGTGCGGATTGCATTTGCCACTGCGTGTTTGGGTGCTGGCCTGGCCTTTGGCAAAACTGGCGGCACTGCTTCCCATTACACAAGGCGGAATCGGCGTGCGCGAGGCGGCCTTGGTCGCACTCGTCGCTCCCTTTGGCGGGGCCCCGGCGCTGACCATGGCGACCGGCCTGGTCTGGGAAGCCATCATTCTTGCCGGTGGCTTGATCGCAGGTCTTGCGTCGTACCTCTTGGGGCGAACGAGCGCGGCGGGGTCACTCTCGTCGGCTTCGCCCAAACGGGCCGATGACTGAAGCATACTCGCCGTGCTTCAGGATTGGCAGTTAACTCATTCGGGCGCAAGCGTTTCGCGTGTCTTGACATTTCTCCACACTGGTTCAAGATAAGAATACCCTTCTAGAAAACTTTTCTATTCTGCCAGACTGCCCTCTCCAGCCTGCCAGTAACGGATGATTTCACGGAACCCATGATGCGGAATCTTCGCCACACAGTCTCGAGGGACGTCATTGCCCCGGCCTTGGTCCACGCGAAAGTGCGAAAGGGCTGAGAAGGGAGATTGCAGTTCACAGAACTTTCGATCTCGAACTAAGAACCTGCAACGGATATGAAGTAAGCAGCCGCCGCCTATGACTGCCATTGACACTCGAGGTTCAATGGAATGACCGGAAATTCCCCCATGTCGCCAGCCAGCGAACGTTCCGGGTCCGCGGGGTCGGTGCGCGTCCTCATCCTGGAGCAATCCAGCGCGGACGTCGAGCTCTGCCTGCAGGAATTGGACCGTGCCGGAATTCCTTGTGATGCGACCGTGGCCGCAACCCGCGAAGAGTTTCAGACGCTCTTGGCCTTGAAGACCTTTGACATCGTCTTATCCGATTACCGTCTTCCCGACTGGACCGGCATGGAAGCGTTCGAGGCTCTCAAGAGTTCCGGAAAGGAAATCCCTTTTCTGCTGGTCACCGGCACACTTGGCGAAGAGGCCGCCGTCGAATGCATCAAGAGTGGCGTCCACGATTACATTCCCAAGAGCCACCTTTCCCGGCTTCCTTCGGCTGTGCGGCGCGCCGTTAAGGAGAAATCGCTTGGCGACGAGCGTATGCGGGCTGTCGAAGCGCTCAAAGAGAGCGAGGCTCGCGCCCGCGAACAGTTCGCAGAATTGGAGCAACTCTACCGCACCGCCCCTATCGGCCTTGCTCTGGTCGGCCAGAATCTCAAGTATGTTCGCGTCAATGACGCATTCGCGGCCATGAATGGTATACCTGCCGAAGAGCATATCGGCCGCCAGCTCAGGCAAATCATTCCGGATGCGGCTGCCACGGTCGAACCTCTTTACCGTCAGGTGCTGGAATCCGGGCTGCCGCTCATCGGCGTAGAACTCCGGACGGCCATCCAGGCTCAACCCGGCGTGGTGCGAGACTTCCTCACCAGCTATTACCCTTTACTCGACGACGATGGAGCGCCCCGCGGTGTCAACACCATCGTGCTGGATGTCACCGAGCGTAAGCGCACGGAGCTGGAATTGCGCCACAGCGACGCCCGCAACCGCGAGCTCATCGACAATGCTCCCTATGGAATCTTCCGCTCTCGCGCCACAGGGGAGCTTCTGGATGTCAACCCAACTCTGGTGCGCATGCTGGGCTACGACTCCCGCGACGATCTCCTCTGCAGGAATCTCCTGGAGGATATTCACCGCTACCCGCAGCAGCGCGCTGCCTTGCTCGAGGAGTGCAACCGGACAGGCCGGGTAGACGGTGCTGAGGCCGAATGGAAAAGGAAGGACGGCGCCTCCATCACGGTTCGGCTGAACGGCCGCTTGGTCCCCGCAGAAAACCAGGAATCCGCGGCCTATGAGGTCTTTGCCGAGGATGTCACTCAAATACGCGCCATGGAACAGCAGATCCGGGGGATTCAGAAGTTCGAAGCCATCGGCCAGCTTGCCGGCGGCATCGCCCACGACTTCAACAACGTGATCGGCGCGATCCACGGCTGGGCCGAAATCGGGTTGGATCAGCCCGGCGGATCTCCTTCTGCCTACGACCACTTTCGCAAAATCAGGGATCAGGCCGGCCGCGCCGCTGGGCTCACCCGGCAACTGCTGGCATTTGCGCGGCGTCAAATTCTCGAGCCTCGCGATATCAATCTCAACCAGACTGTCGAAGCAGTTCTCAGCTTTGTTGAAAAGGTCATCGGAAGTGACATCGAGCTGAAAGTGCTCCTCGCGCCAGACCTGGCCACGATCCGCGCCGACGCTTCCCAAATCGAGCAGGTGCTCATGAACTTGTGTCTGAATGCCCGTGATGCTATGCCCGAGGGCGGACACCTGACCATTGAAACCGGTTTGGCCGAATTCAACGAGGAGTATTGCCGCCTCCACATTTACGCCACTCCCGGACGCTACGTCGTTCTCAACGTTTCCGATAACGGCGTGGGCATGGATGCGGCGACCCGGGAGCGCATATTCGAACCCTTCTTCACCACCAAGGAGCTGGGTAAGGGCACGGGGTTGGGTCTGGCTACCGTATATGGGATTGTGAAGCAACACCGCGGCTTCATCGAAGTCTATAGCGAACCGGGAGTGGGCAGCACCTTCCGTGTCTACCTGCCCGTCAGCACATCGCAAGAAAAGAAAGTCGAAACTCTCCCGGCCCGCAACGATTCCCCGGTCCGCCACGGAAAGGAGCTGATTTTGATCGCCGAGGACCACGAAGGGGTTCGCGCCATGGCACTCGAAACGCTGGAAGGCTTTGGTTACCGCGTGGTCGCCGCCCGCGACGGAGAAGAAGCACTCCGCCTGTTCGAGGCCAGTGCAGGGGAAATTGCCCTGGCGGTCCTCGATGTGGTGATGCCCCGGCTGGGCGGTCCGGCGCTGTACCAGAAGCTCATGGCCATCAAGCCGCAGCTTTGCGTCATCTTCACCACCGGGTACATGGGCGAGATCGCTTCGCTCGAGCCTCTTCTTGCAAATGGTGCCACGCTGCTGCAAAAACCTTACAGCCCTGCAAGTCTCGGCCGCAAAGTCCGCGAGATGCTCGACGCCACGGCAAAGGCGCCATGGAAATCTTCGCCCGCGGCCCACAACGCATAGCTCCGGAAAATCCACCTGTGCCAGATCAGATGGCGGGAAATCACTTGACACGACTCCACAGCGTGTGATATTTCCGCGTTTAACTTGCGCTGTGGTGGCTTGTCTCTGGCAAATCAAACTGAATGGCGCGAGTGAGGAAGAGCGGTCCGCTGGCAGTAGGGGCCTGAACAAAACGGGTTTTTTCCAGCAACACCCCACCCCGGGAGGTGAAAGCCGCCAGGTTTTCACCTCCTTTAATTTTTGGGCAGCATCCAATCCCAA
>DASWCG010000023.1:0-8022 GCA_036390175.1 Candidatus Acidiferrales bacterium
GGATTCTTCTACGAATTCCTGCGCGACGAGCCGTTTACCACCGAGGATCTCGCCAAGATCGAAGCCAAGATGCACGAGCTGGCGCAGCGCAATATTCCCAACGAGCGCAAGTTCCTTCCCAAGCCCGAAGCGCTCGAGCTCTATCGCAAGAGCGGCCAGACCTTCAAATGCGAGCTGGTGGAGGAAAAAGCCTCCGAGCCGATGGTGTCGTTCTACACCACCGGAAAATTCATGGACTTCTGCCGCGGCCCGCACATCCCTTCCACCGGACGCATCCGCGCCTTCAAGCTCATGAACGTCGCCGGCGCCTATTGGAAAGGACAGGAGGGCAACGCCCAGCTCCAGCGCATCTACGGCGCGTGTTTTTTCACGCAGAAGGAGCTGGATGAGTATTTGCACCGGCTGGAAGAAGCCAAGAAACGCGACCATCGCAAGCTCGGTGCGGAGCTCGATCTCTTCAGCATTCAGGACGAAGCCGGGCCGGGGCTGATCTTCTGGCACCCCAAGGGCGGCCTGGTGCGCAAGCTGATGGAAGACTGGTCGCGCGAAGAGCATCTCCGCCGTGGCTACGATCTGGTCTTCACGCCGCACATCATGCGGCTCGACCTGTGGAAGACCAGCGGCCACACCGATTTCTACCGCGAGAACATGTTCGGCCCTATGGAAGTGGAGAAGGCCGAGTACCAGCTCAAGCCCATGAATTGTCCCGGCCACATCCTGATCTACAAGTCGCGCCTGCGCAGCTATCGGGAGTTGCCCATCCGCCTTGCCGAACTCGGAACGCTCTATCGCTACGAGCGGTCGGGCGTGCTCCACGGCCTGCTGCGCGTCCGCGGCTTTACCCAGGACGACGCGCACATCTTCTGCACTCCCGCGCAGTTGGAAACCGAAATCGAAGCGGCCATAGATTTCGCCTTCGCGGTTCTGCGCACCTTCGGTTTTGAGAAGTTTCAATTGGAGCTTTCCGCGCGCGACCCGCAGCATCCCGAGCACTACGGCGGCGCCGTGGAAGAATGGGATCGCGCCGAAGGCGCGCTCAAGAATACCCTTGACCGCATGGAGATTCCGTACAAATACATGCCGGGCGAAGCCGTCTTCTATGGCCCCAAGATTGACTTCAAGCTGCTGGACGCCATCGGCCGTCCCTGGCAGCTCTCCACCGTGCAGTTTGACTTCAACCTGCCCCGCCGCTTCGGCCTCGAATACGTCGGCGAAGACGGAGCGCGGCATCAGCCTGTGATGGTGCATCGCGCGCTATGGGGCTCGGTCGAGCGCTTCTTCGGCGTGCTCATCGAACATTTTGCTGGAGCCTTCCCGGCGTGGCTCGCGCCGGTGCAGGCCGAAGTCCTGCCCATCGGCGAAAAATTCCTGGACTACGCCAAGCACGTCACCGAGACGCTCGGGCGCCACGGCTTCCGCGCGCATCTCGATGGCCGCAACGAGAAATTGCAGGCCAAGATCCGCGACGCGCAGATGCAGAAAATTCCGTACATGCTCGTCGTGGGCGCCAAAGAAGCGGATGCCGGCACGGTGTCGGTCCGCCATCGCTCCAGGGGCGACCTCGGGCCGCAACCTCTCGCTGAATTCGTCGCATCCCTCCAGCGCGAAGTCGAATCCCGCGCCTCCAGTTAAGCCGCCGCTCGGAATCTTGGACGGTCCATGGCAGCCGACTTAAGAGTTGTTCTCGACGAGCAATCCATAAAGCACGGCCTGGAATTCCTCGTGCGGCGCGACGAAGACCTCGCCGGGATTGTGAAGAATTTCGGGCCGCCGCCGTTTTGGCAGCGCGAGCCGGGTTTCCCCACGCTCGTCTACTTGATCCTCGAGCAGCAGGTCTCGCTCGCGTCCGCAAAAGCCGCTTACGAGCGCCTCCTCGCCGCAACAGGATCCCCGCTTCATCCCCAACGCTTCCTAAGACTCGGTGGTCGCGCGCTCAAGCGCATCGGCTTCAGCCGCCAGAAAGCGGCCTATTGCCGTTTGCTCGCGCGATCCATCTTAGAGCGGCGTTTGAGCCTGGAAGCCATCGGCGGGCTCGACGATGATGCCGCGCGTGCGGCGCTGACGAGCATCAAGGGCATCGGTCCCTGGACCGCGGACGTTTATCTGCTGATGGCCCTGCGCCGGCCCGATGTCTGGCCTGTGGGCGACCTCGCGTTGCAAAAGGCCGTGCGCCGCGTCAAGCGCCTGCGCAAACACCCGTCCACTGCGCGGCTCGAAAAAATCGGCGAGGCCTGGCGCCCGTGGCGCGCCGTCGCCGCGCGCCTTCTCTGGCACGATTACCTGAGCCGCCTGGCCGCTGCAAAAAATGGCGGCTTAGGGAAGGCGTAATTCGCCATGCCCCAGCATGCCTTCTTTGTTTTCCGCTGGCTCCGGCATGCTATACTTCTTAGCCCGTCCTTAGCGCCGGAGTCCCGGCCGCACGAAGAAGGGGACGGAAAGAGTTTCGGAGGGTGATTTATCGCTGAACGGAGTTTCCGCATGGCCGACCGCATCCGCATCAACGAGCGGATTCGGGCGCGCGAAGTTCGGGTGGTAGACGAAGAGGGTGGGCAGCTCGGGGTGATGCAGCCGTTTGAGGCCATGCGGCTGGCGCGCGAGCGGGGTCTCGACTTGGTGGAGATTTCTCCCACGGCCGACCCGCCGGTCTGCAAGATCACCGACTACGGAAAGTACCTCTACCAACAGAACAAGAAGGCTCATGAGCAGCGCAAGAGCCACAAAGGCACGCAGCTCAAGGAAGTGAAGTTTCGGCCGAATACCGCCGAGCACGATTACCAGGTGCGGAAGAACCAGATCATCAAGTTCCTCGGCGAAGGCCATAAAGTGAAGGCCATGATCTTCCATCGTGGCCGCGAGATGGCGCACCAGGAAGTGGGGCGCGCCAAGATGGACCGGCTGCTGAAAGAGATCACCGACCACGCGCAGCTGGAGCTCGGGCCGCGCATGGAGGCAAACATCCTGATGGCGCTGCTCGCTCCGAAAAAAGGAGCCTCCGCGAAACCTGCGGCCTGACCGGGGCGCGGGATTCGCAGGCCCAACCCTGCGCCGCATCGAAGAAGGGACTTCAGAAAATGGCAAAGAAGCTCAAGCTGAAGACGCATCGCGGCGCCGCCAAGCGCTTCAAAGTGACCTCGACAGGAAAAATTCTGCGGCCGCATTCCGGGAAACGCCATTTGATGGGCACGAAAAAGCCCAAGCGCATGCGCCACTTGAAGAGGATGACCCGGGTGCATCCGTCGGACCTTGCCAATGTCCGGCAGATGCTGCCGTACGCGTAGAAAAGTTTTGCCGCAAATCGTGCCAGGCAGCGCTTCACGGGTGCCTGCCGGCCGAACGTCCCGGCAAGGGACACCTAGAAATCACACCGGAGACAAACCCGTTTCGTCATCCCGGCGTGCCGGGATGGCGTCCTGATGTTTGTCTCCCCAGGGTTCCGGGCATAATGGCCCGGCCAAGAATAGGAGAACCCCATGGCTCGCGTAAAACGCGGCGCAAAACGCCGTGCGCGCCGCAAGAAATATCTCCGGCGCACAAAAGGCTTCTACCTTACAAAGAGCAAGCTGTTCCAGTCGGCGCAGGAGGCCGTCAATCGCGCGGAGCGTTATTCCTATCGCGACCGCCGCAACAAAAAGCGGCAATACCGCCAGCTCTGGATTCAGCGGATCGGCGCCGCCGCGCGCAACGCGGGGATGACCTACAGCCAGTTTATGCACGGGCTGAAGGTCGCCGGCGTGGAGATTGACCGCAAGGTTTTGGCGGACCTGGCGGTGCGGGATGCGGCCGCGTTCAGCCAGCTCGCCAAAGAAGCGAAAGCCGCCGCGCCGCTTGCCGCCGCGAAGGCGTAAGCCTTCCCACTTTTTTGGGTGGACGTGACTGCGGGCTATGAGCGAAAAAATATCCTCTGTCGCACAGACCCTGCCGCATCTCGGCGTCAAGGATCCGGCGCGCTTGGGAGCGCTTTTTGCCGAGGTCCGCGCGGCGTTTGATCGCGACGTTTCCAGTGCCGTCGATGAAGCCTCCTGGAAGATTCTTCGCGATGCCTGGCTGGGCCGCAAGTCGGGCGTCCTCACGCTGGTCACCGACAACTGGCTCAAGCCGTCTCCCCCTGACCTCAAGCGTGCTGTCGGCGCAGCGCTCAACCAGTTGCGCGCGCACGTGGAAGCGCAAATCGAAGAGCGGCGAAAGGCGCTGCAGGCTTCAACGGAACAGACCGCGGCGGCCCGCGAGCGCGTGGACCTTTCGCTGCCCGGCGCGGAGCGCCCCATCGGTTCGCGCCACCTGGTTCGCCAGGTCCAGGAAGAGATCGAGCGCATTTTCCTCTCCATCGGCTTTTCGGTTGTGGAAGGGCCGGAGATTGAGACGCCCTATTACAACTTCGAGGCTCTCAACATCCCCGAGTATCATCCGGTGCGCGACGATATGGACACGTTTTATCTCGACGTGCCGCCGGGCGCGAAGCCCCTGCTTCTGCGCACGCACACTTCTCCCATGCAAATCCGCACGATGGAGAAGCAGAAGCCGCCGGTGCGCATCATCGTCCCCGGCAAGGTCTATCGCCGCGACAACCCCGACGCAACGCACTCCTTCATGTTCCACCAGGTCGAAGGCCTCGCCGTGGATACGGACATCACCTTCTGCGAGTTCAAGGGCACCATGGAATATTTCATCCGGGAATTCTTTGGCCCGTCGGTGAAGACGCGCTTCCGCCCAAGCTATTTCCCGTTCACCGAGCCTTCGGCGGAGCTCGATGCCTCCTGCATTTTCTGCGGCGGCCGCGGCAGCGGCTGCGCCAAATGCAAAGGCTCCGGCTGGATCGAACTCTTCGGCGCGGGGATGGTGGACCCGTCCGTGTATGGCTTCGTGAACTACGACGCGAAGAAACTCAGCGGCTTCGCCTTCGGCCTGGGACCGGACCGCATGGCCATGCTGAAGTACGGCGTGGAAGACATCCAAGCGTTTTTTCAAAACGACGTGCGCTTCTTGAGGCAGTTCCCATAAGGCCGCGGCAGATTCGAAAGCGCGATGACTGCATGGCAAGACACGGCCCGGGCCCTGCAACCCCACGCGGGATTGCGCGCGCGCGCCTTTGTGTATTTGCTGCGGGCGGTCAACGCGCGATACGAGCTGTGGATCGCGGAGCGCAAGCGCGCGCTTTTGGGCGGCCTGCGCGGGACGGTTCTCGAAATCGGGCCGGGAGCGGGCGTAAATCTCGGCTACTATGCGCCCGGCATAACCTGGATCGGCATCGAGCCGAACGTTTACATGCAGCCGCATCTGCGAAGAGAAGCAGAAAGCCGGGGATTGCAGGTGGACTTGCGCACGGGCGTCGCGGAACGGTTGGAAGCGGCGGACCACAGCGTGGACGCAGTAGTGAGCACGCTGGTGCTGTGCTCGGTAGCCAGCGTCGCGGACGTTTTGCAGGAGATTCAGCGCGTGCTCAAGCCGGGCGGAAAGTACGTCTTCATCGAGCACGTGGCCGCGCCCAGGGGAACGTGGCTGCGGCGATTGCAGCGCATCCTGTGTCCTTGTTTCCGGTTCTTCGCCGTGGGATGCCATCCCGACCGTGAGACGGGGACCGAAATTGACCGCGCCGGATTTGCCGAGGTGCAGTACGAGCACTTTCGCGCGCCGTTGCCGGTGGTTTCCCCACAAATCGCCGGGGTCGCAATTCGCTAGGAAAATGGCAGAGCAATGAAAGTTCTCTACAACTGGCTGAAGGATTTCGTGGACGTCAAGCCCTCCGCGCAGGAACTGGCCTCGCGGCTGTCGCTCGCGGGGTGCAACATCGGCGCCGTGGAAGATTCGCCGTCCGGCCCGGCGCTCGAAGCGGACTTGACCACCAACCGTCCTGATTGTCTCGGCCATTACGGCATGGCGCGCGAAATCGCCGCCCTTTACCGCGTGCCGCTGAAAAACGTGACGCCGAAATTGCAGGAGGCCGCGGAGAAGGCCGCCGACGCGGTGCGCGTGGAAATCGAGAGCCCGGAATTGTGCGGCCGCTTCACGGCGCGGGTGATTTGCGGCGTAAAGATTCAGCCTTCCCCGGCGTGGCTCCGCGAGCGCCTGGAAGCGCTGGGGCAAGCCTCTATCAACAACGTGGTGGACGCGACGAACTACGTGATGCTCGAACTGGGTCATCCGCTGCACGCCTTTGATTATGACCTTGTCGCGGAACACCGCCTGGTCATCCGCAAAGCGCGCCCCGGCGAAAAAATGAAGACGCTCGACGGCATCGAGCGCGCGCTTTCTCCAAACGTCTGCATGGTCACGGACCCCAAGCGCCCGGTGGGAATCGGCGGCATCATGGGCGGCGGTGAAACGGAGATCCGCTCCTCGACGAAGAATGTTCTGCTGGAATGCGCCTGGTTCGACCCCATCGCCGTCCGCAAAGCAACGAAATTCCTGAAGCTGCACACGGAGGCTTCCCTGCGCTTCGGCCGCGGCGCCGACCCGGAAATAGCGGAGTTGGCTTCGCGGCGCTGCGCCGAGGTCATGCAGCAGGTTTCCGGCGGGCAAATCCTGGCGGGCGTCGTGGACGTCTATCCGCGCAAGCCGAATCCTCTGAAACTTACCATGACGCGGGCCGAGTTTTTGCGCGTGATGGGTGCAGACGTGCCGGACAAAGATATCGAGGCGATTTTCGCGGCGCTGGGCTTCGCGCCCGAACGCGCAGACCCCACGCGCGGCCAGGCCGGGTCGCTCATGGCTGCCTGGGAATGTACGCGCCCTTCCTGGCGCGCGGGCGACATCGAGCGGGAGATAGATCTGGTCGAGGAGGTCGCGCGGCTTTACGGCTTCGACAAGTTTCCATCGCGGCTGCCCGCCGCTCGGCGACCGGCCGCGCGCCTTCCGCACGCGGAAGCCGAAGACCGCCTGCGCGAGCGCCTCGTTGCGCTGGGGTATCGCGAGATCGTCAGCATCCCGCACGTGGATCCCGCGCGGGACGATGTGTTTCGCCCCGAGAGCGCCACGCCGGTCCGCCTCGCCAATCCGCTCGCCGAAGATGCTTCCGTGTTGCGCTCCACCGGTACCGTCTCCATGGCCACGGCGCTCGAATGGAACCTCAACCACGGGCAGCGCAACATTCGTCTGTTCGAAATGGGCCGCACCTACCGGTTCCACGCCGGCGCGCCGGTGGAAGCCCGCGTGCTTACCCTCGGCGCCACCGGCGAAGCGCGCGAGAAGAGCATCCATGAGACCACGCGCGAATATTCTTTCGCAGACATGAAAGGCGATCTCGACGCGCTCGGCCAACTGGCCGGCGGATTCCATTGGACTTCAGGAAGCCCGGAGTGGTCCCATCCGGCGCGCGCGGGACGCTTGTCGCTCGGCAGCGAAATCGGAGCCGCAGGGCAGCTTTCGCGCCGCGTCGCGGAACGCTTGAAACTTCGTCAGGACGTATTCCTCGCCGAATTGGAACTCGATCCTCTCTACGCCGCAATAGAGGCTGCGCGGATGGCGCGTCGCTACGAGCCGCTGCCGCGCTTCCCGGCTGTGGAGCGTGATTTTTCGCTGCTTCTTGCCGACGGCGCCAGCTTCGCGGAAGTTTCCGAAACCATACGCTCGCTGGGCATCGCCGAAGTCGCTTCAATCGAAGCCGTTGATTTATTTCGCGGAGGGCAGGTCCCTGCGGGGAAGTATTCTCTGCTCGTCCGCGTGACTTTCCAGAGCCATGAATCCACGCTTACGGAAGCGCAGCTGACCGATTTTTCCGCCCGCATCGTGGCCGCGCTCGAAAAGCGGCTTGGCGCAAAGCTGCGTGCGGGCTGACGTTCTCTGTGCTCTCCGTGACCTCTGTGTTATGTTCTAGCGAGTCCAGCCTGCGGAGCGAACCATGAGCAAGCCCGTCCGAGTGCAAATCTACGACCAGAGCTACCTCATCGGCGGCGATCTCGAAGAAGCCTACGTGCAAAAACTCGCCGGCTTTGTGGACAACAAGATGCGCGACGTCGCCGAAGCCACGCACACCGTGGATTCACTGAAGGTGGCCGTTCTTTCGGCGCTCGCCATTGCCGATGAGTT
>DASWCG010000024.1:0-14714 GCA_036390175.1 Candidatus Acidiferrales bacterium
ATGATCCGCGCGGTGGTCAAATCGCCCACCACGGAACCGTCCTTCTTGATTTCAATGCGGTCGCGGGCGCGCAGGTTGCCCTTGACGCTTCCATAGACGATCACTTCGCGCGCGGCGATGTCCGCGGTGACTTTGGCGGCCGTGCCGACGGTCAGCTTGCGGTCCTGCAGATTGACCAGCCCTTCGACGGTGCCGTCAATCTGCAGATCTTCGTCGCCGGATATTTCGCCCTTCACTTGCAGGCTGGCTCCCAGCCGCGCGGTGGCGCGGTCAGAAGTGGCGCCTAGTTTCATTGCGTCGCTACTCATGGCTGTATTCCCCTCCCAAGGTGCCGGTGCTGGCTTCGGCGGATTCGTCGTGCGACCTCCAAATGCTGATGGTTGCTGTGATTCAGGTTTCTTATTGCCCCACATGGGCCCTCCCGTACAGTGACACGCCTGAAGAACAGGAAACTATGTTGGCGTGGAATCAATCTAGCCCTCGCCGGCTGGGCGGACAAGGCTAAATTAAGGCTGGGGTGCTCGTTAGGGTAACTGGGTAACCCGTTTCCGTAAAGAGAAAAATGAAAAAGATTGAGATTGCTTTTTGGCCTGTAAGACAGAATGGCAAGTCCTAGAACACAAGGACAGGTCTGCGTCCTGCTGCCGGTGCGGCAAGGCGACGCAAGAGTTCAGTACTTGCGCAAGACGCTGATGACGCGGCCCTGAATCTTCACGTCTTGCCCTGGGACGACGAGAGGCTGCAATTCCGAATTGGCCGGTTGCAAACGGATTTTTCCGCCCGCTTCGCGGTAGAAGCGTTTCAGCGTCGCTTCGCTGTCGCGCACCAGCGCGACCACGATCTCACCGGGGTTGGCCACCTGCGTCTGCTCGACGACGATAAAATCGCCATCGAGGATGTGGTCCTCAATCATGGAGTTGCCCTTTACCTGCAAGACAAAGCAGTTCCGCGCGTGGGCAAAATCGCCGAGCGAAATTGTCTCGCGTTCCTCGACGGCTTCGAGCGGCCGCCCCGCGGCAATCCTCCCGGCCAGCGGCAGCTCCATGGTTTGCCGCGCGATGACCTGCTCGCGCACGGGCTTGGGCAGTTGCGTCACTTCGATGGAGCGGCTCTGGTTGTAGCCGCGGCGGATGAAGCCCTTCTTCTCGAGCGTGGTGACGTGCTTGTGCACCGTGGCGAGCGAAGTGAGCTTGAGAGATTTGGCCATCTCCTCGAAGCTCGGCGAATAACCGTGCTTGTTCAAGAAGCTCACCAGGAAATCGAGGACTTCCTTCTGCCGCTTGGTCAATGCCATCGCCGCACCTCCGCGTTTACAGACAGCTTAGGCGAATTAAAAGCGAAAGTCAAGCGGGAGTTTTGCAAAGTTCGTGAGTCAACTCTCCGGGATGCTGGCTTCGCGGGAGTTTGAAACTGAGGACATGATGTCCGGCGTTTTTCACCCTAGTACTGGAGCCAGAAATCCATTGCGATTGAGGTTTGCGCGCGAATCGGTGTCTGCCCGCATGCCGCTGGCTTATAGTGCCAATGACGAATGGCTTCAACCGCCGCTGCTTCCAGGTCCGGTGTTGCCCGGTGAATGATTGTCATGTGCGAGAGCGATCCATCCGCTTCGACCACTGCGTAAAGTATTACTCTTCCTTGCTCATGATTGGTGCGCGCGCTGGCCGGATATCTCGGCTGAACGTGGTCTACGAGCTCTGCCTCCCGCACATCATCACACTGTGCCCAAAATTCTGCGTTCACCGGTACATTGAACGGCGCTGGGTTTTCTTCGGTGATTTTTGCAATTTCCAGAACTCTTACAGCGGCAATGACTTTCCGGTCCTTCAGGACTCGGATTTCATAGGGAACAAGCTTTCCACCTACGGCACTAAACGCACCATATTCAATTCGAGAGATCTCCGGCGAGTTTTGATTCTCACCTCTCGGATATTCAACGCTTACCAGAGCGCCGTTAGCCTCATCAAAGCACATTATCCGGTCGGTGCCTCTCGTCCACTTCACTTCCGTGCACTTCTGCCGGACTCCAGCCTTCTCGCGATTTCTTACTTTTCCGAGGGTTTGCTTCGGCCCGACTCTGAGCGCATCCTCTAGGTGCAATATCGTATCCAGCTGAAAAATGATCTCAGGCTGGTAGCTCAGTCCACTTTTCTGCCAATATCCTTTTGCATCGCGCACACGGAGCCGCTCATAATTTCCAAATCGAATTTCTTCTCTCCATTGAGAAGGTGAGACCCAATCGAGAGTGTAATCGCCATGCGCCAGAGAACCCTTGGCATCAGAAACTTGAATTTCCGCCCGCATCAACATTGGCGGCGTTCCTTTAGTCCAAATCTCCTCCTGCAGGCGTGCTCGGGAAATCAGCGCTTCGGGGCCCGCTGCTTCTTCCTTGCCTCCGCACCAAGCGGCATTCGCTAGGAACAAGGAGGCAAAGATCAAAACGGTGCTCTTGTTGTGATTCATAAAGAGTTGCATTATATGCTCATTTTGCGCGAACCGCCGTAACGCCTGATAAACGCGCTTAATGGAAGCCGGCGCACGACCATTTCTGGCGCAAGAGTTCTGCGGGCCGACAATCGAGAAAACAGGCTGTTCAATATATTGAACAGGCGTTTATCCTGACGCCCCCTTGACTTGTTTCTGTTTCGCCGCGCCGGCTCTCCTGTGGTATCTTTGAATTTCCGCGGCTGGTTGGCTTTCCGGCCCGCAGAGTCAGTCCATGAGTCCGCTTTTGTCCCGGACGCTTCTGCCCTTCCGGCGAGGGTGTCTGGAAAAAAATCGGGAAAGCTTCCCGCAACGGCGCACGGTGGCAAGGGGTCTTGCCGGCCGGGAACAAGCGCAGATTTCTCTGGGATAAACTGGGGGCCCAGCAGGTTATGGCGACAATCACAGAACCAACCGTCTCTCAAGCCGGCAAACGCAAGCGCGAGGTGATTGATCGCGCCGTCATCCGCTTCTGCGGCGACTCCGGCGACGGCATGCAGATCACCGGGAGCCAGTTCACCAACACCGTGGCTCTTTATGGCAACGACCTGGCGACCTTCCCGGACTTTCCCGCCGAGATCCGCGCGCCCGCGGGGACGCTCCCCGGGGTCAGCGGATTCCAGATCGCCTTTGCTTCGACCGACGTGTACACCCCGGGCGACTCTGTAGATGCGCTCGTGGCGATGAACCCTGCGGCGCTCAAGATGAACCTCGCCGACCTGAAGAAGAACGGCATCCTCATCGTCAATAGCGACAGCTTCAGGGAAAACGACCTGCGCAAGGCGCATGAAACCTCGAATCCGCTCGAGGACCACTCGCTCGACGGCTATCGGCTGTTCGCGGTGGACCTTACCAAGCTCACGCGGGCCGCTCTGCAGGGGCTCGGGCTCGACGCGAAGGCCATGGACCGCTGCAAGAACTTCTTCGCGCTGGGCATGTGCTATTGGCTCTACAACCGGACCATGGACCCCACCTACCGCTGGCTCGAAGACAAGTTCAAGACCAAACCGCTGCTGGTGGAAGCCAACAAGCTGGCCATGAAGGCGGGTTACAGCTATTGCGAGGCGACCGAAGCCTTCCAGGTGACTTACGAAATTCCTCCGGCCAAGCTCGCGCCGGGCATGTACCGCAATCTGAGCGGGAACCAGGCGCTCGCGCTGGGCTTTGTGATGGCGGCGCAAAAGGCCGGTCTTACCCTGTTCCAGGGGTCGTATCCCATCACGCCGGCTTCGGACATTCTTCACGAGCTCTCGATGTACAAGAATTTCGGCGTGATGACCTTTCAGGCGGAAGACGAAATTGCCGCAATCACCTCTTCGATCGGCGCCGCTTACGGCGGGGCGCTGGCCATCACCACAACGTCCGGCCCGGGAATGGCGCTCAAGACCGAGGCGATGGGATTGGCGACGATGGTCGAACTGCCGGTGATCATTTGCGACATCCAGCGCGGCGGGCCCTCGACCGGGCTGCCGACGAAAACCGAGCAAGCCGATTTGCTCCAGGCGCTTTTCGGCCGAAATTCTGAGGCCCCGATTCCCGTCCTGGCGGCCTCGACTCCCGGCGACTGCTTCTGGGTGGCTCTGGAGGCCAGCCGCATCGCCATCAAGTACATGGTGCCCGTAATCGTTCTCTCCGACGGCTATCTTGCCAACGGCGCTGAGCCCTGGAGAATTCCGCAGCTCCACGAGATCCCGGAGATTCCGGTTCATTTCGCCACCGAACCGGAGGGCTTCTTGCCCTACCAGCGCGATCCGCAAACGCTGGCGCGGCCGTGGGCGCTTCCCGGAACGCCGGGGCTGGAACACCGAATCGGCGGGCTCGAAAAGCAGGACGTAACCGGAAACGTAAACTACGAGCCGCTCAACCACGAAAAGATGGTGCACCTGCGCGCCGCCAAGGTGGAGGCGATCGCGCAGGAGATCCCCGACGTGGTTCCCGCGGGCGATCCCGACGGCGATCTGCTGATTGTGGCCTGGGGTTCGACCTACGGCGCGGTCACCGCCGCTCTGAAAGCCCAGCGCGAGAAGGGCCGGTGCATCGGGCACGTCCATCTGCGCTATTTGAATCCGCTGCCGCGCAATCTGGGCGAAGTACTGAAGCGTTACCGGAAGGTGCTCGTTCCGGAGATGAACATGGGCCAACTCGTCATGGTGCTGCGCGCGAAATATCTTGTGGACGCCCAGAGCTACTCCAAAATCCAGGGGCGGCCGTTCAAGCAATCGGAAATCGAAGCCAAGATCGAAGAGGTACTGTAGCGCCGGCTGCGGGCCGGCAGTTTCTAACGGATGATCGAGGAGATTGGAAATGTCCACGGCAACGCTTCCGCCGATATACACGAAGAAAGACTTCCAGACCGACCAGGAGGTCCGCTGGTGTCCTGGCTGCGGGGACTATGCAATTCTCTCCGCGGTGCAGTCGGTGTTCCCCGAACTGGGAATCCCGCGCGAGAAATTCGTGGTGATCTCGGGCATAGGCTGCTCGAGCCGCTTCCCGTATTACATGAACACGTTCGGGTTCCACACGATTCACGGGCGCGCTCCGGCCGTTGCCACCGGGCTGAAAATCATCCGGCCGGATCTGGAAGTTTGGGTTGCGACCGGCGATGGTGACGCCCTTTCCATCGGCGGCAACCACACCATCCACATGCTGCGCCGCAACGTCGGGCTGAAGGTGCTGCTGTTCAACAACCGCATCTACGGCCTCACCAAAGGGCAATATTCCCCGACGTCGGAGCTGAACAAGAAGACCAAGTCCACTCCTTACGGCTCGACGGACCGGCCGTTCAATCCCATGTCGCTGGCCATCGGGGCGGAAGCCACGTTCGTGGCGCGCTCCGTGGACGTCTTCCAACAGCACTTGAAAGAAACGCTGCGCAAGGCCGCCGCGCATCGAGGCTCCGCGTACATTGAGATCCTCCAGAATTGCAACATCTTCAACGACGGAGCCTGGGAAGATCTCACGGACAAAGACGCGCGCAGCGAGCACGTGATTCAACTGGAACACGGCAAGCCGCTCATCTTCGGGAAAAACCGCGAGAAAGGCATCCGCCTGAAGGGCCTCGAGCTCGAGGTTGTGCAGCTCGGCAACGGCGTCTCGGAAAAGGATTTGCTGATGCACGACGAAAAGCATCCCCGCGCCTCCTATGCCTTCATGCTCGCGCACATGGAGCAGCGGCCGGGATTCCCGACGCCCATCGGCGTGCTGCGCGCCCAGGACGATGTTCCTTGCTATGAGGATCTGATGAATCATCAGATTCGCGACGTCATCGCCAAGCGCGGCGCGGGCGATGTCTCGAGACTTCTTTGCGCCGGCGACACCTGGATAGTGAAGTGACGCGCGCGCCGTTGTGCTCCCGGATCTCGTGACCACCTGGGAGCCGCGCAGTTACCTGCAATTTGCCGAGGTCCGCTTTCGCGCAGGCCTCGATCTTCTCGAGCGCATTCCTCCCGGCGACTACCGCCAGATCTATGACCTGGGATGCGGCACCGGCCATCTCACCCGCGTGCTTGCCGGGCGTTTTCCCGGCGCGAGCGTCACCGGCGTTGATTCCTCGCCGGAAATGCTGGGCGATGCGCGCCGCGAGTTCCCGGAAATTTCCTGGGTGCAGGCGGACATCGCCGCGTGGCATCCAAACGCTCCTGCCGACCTCCTTTTCTCCAATGCCGCGCTGCAGTGGCTGCCCGCGCACGAAACTTTGTTGCCGGCGCTTCTCCAGCTGGTTCGCCCGGGAGGCGTTCTGGCGGTTCAAGTGCCGCGCAATTTCGATTCGCCGGCTCACTTGGCTTTGAAGCAGCTCGCCCACGAACCGGAATGGCGAGACAAGCTCGCGTCTGCGGTGATGCCGCAGGTTCCTTCGCCCGAACAGTGCTGGAAATGGCTCTCACCGCTTGCCGCAAAGCTGGATATCTGGGAAACGATTTACCTGCAGGCTCTGGACGGCGAAAACCCGGTCGCGGATTACCTGAAGGGCACCGCTTTGCGCCCCTTTCTCACGGCACTCTCCGAGCAGGATGGCGCGAGATTCTTTGCCGCTTTCGCGCAACGCGCCGCGGCCGCTTATCATTCGCAGCCCGGCGGCAAGACGCTGTTCCCTTTCCGGCGTCTTTTCGTTGTCGCCCAGCGCTAACACTGAGAAATTCCTTGATTTTCTCGAATGCATCCGTAGAATTACACATAGCCCTCACTAAAATCCCGCTTGCCATCCCACCCCGCAGGCGCACAAGGGATGCCATGCAAACATTTGACCGACGTATCGCGCGGCGCTTCATCATGAAGGTTCCCCTGCGGTTCAAGCCACTGAAGACGTCCTCCCCATCGGAAAAAGCCGCGGAATCCATGAACATCTCAACGCGCGGGGTTTACTTCGCGACAGATTTTCCCGTCCGCGAGGGACTGCTGGTGGAAATGCTCTTGAAGATGCCGAAGGAGATCGTCGGAAACCAGACGGCGGAGTGGAAGTACACGGGCCGGGTGGCGCACATCGAACCGTTTGAGTCCCCGGCGGGGAAATCGGGAGTGGGCGTGCAGTTCCTCTACTACGAGCTTGGGTAAGCCGATGATATCCATGATCGCTTACTTCCCGGCGTGATCCATTTCGAATTGCACCAGTTTTTTGAGCTGGTCGTAAGGAATATCCGCAACGCGCAGCATCCGGCGGCCGTTGATAAAAAATGTCGGCGTTTGGCTGACATCCAACGACTGTCCCAACTCCATTGACTTCTTGACCCTGGCCTCAGTCCCCGCGGCTGTCGCGCAGGAGGCAATTTTATCCGCATCCAGACCGGCAGCCGCGGCTAGTTCCTTCAGTTTGTCATCGGCGGTGGCCAGCGCGATGCTGCCCTGGTTTTCAAAGATGGCGTCCAGATATTTCCAGAACGCACCGGGGTTCACTCGCGCGGCACAATCAGTATATTCTGCGGCCTTCATGGCCCAGGGATGCAGGGACGCCGGCAGAGGGAACTGCTGGAAGACAATGCGGACTTGAGGAAAATCAGCGGCCAGCTTCTCCACGATGGGCTGCGCCGCCTTGCAATGCGGGCATTGCAAATCGCTGAACTCGACGATGGAAATAACCGGCGTCTTCGGGCCAAGGGCCGGACCATCGGCAGCCTGCAATTTTGCCCTTGCCGAGGCAAAGGGATTGGGCCCGAACGGGATCACGTCAGCGACAACGATGGCATTCCGGCCATCCGGAGAAATATAAAGGCGATTGGGCTGCTGCTTGTTGATGGAAACAAGCACTTCCGCCACGCCGGGGATTATCGAAGGCCGGATTTCCAGGATCTCCCAGGAGACCGAAGAATCGTAGCCGAGGTTGCGTTGCAGCGACGCCTGGACATCCTCTTTGCTGGGGAGTTTCTTTTCCGCTGCGGCCGACTTGGCGGATTTCGTTGCGGAGCGCGGCTGCTGCTCCTTCGACCGGGCAAGCCCGGCAGCGAGAATCACAAAACAAATCAAGATAACGGCGATGGATCGGTTCACTTTCGCACCTCGGTCCCTCTGCTAGAAGGCGGCCCGAAAATCATATCATCTCGTGACCCGTTGTCCCTCAGGGTGGGCTGGTAATCGGTGGGTGGCGGTCTAACTGGAATGGATCCCCTCCCCCCTACCCTTTTTTTGTAAGAGTATGATTCCACGGGGTTTTAAGTCCTTTGTTTTCGCAAGAGTGTGATTCTAAATGGTTTGCAGACGCATTTTTTGATAAGAGTGTGAAACTAAGGGAGTTAGAGGAAAAAAGTTGAGAGTCGGCAGTTGAAAGTCGAAGGGGGAAAATCGAAGCGGCGAGCGTTAGTTGTTCTGTCATGTGACCTACGTGACCTAACTGCGGTCTTTCCTTCGTGGGCCCTCGGCGGACTTCCTTCAGGGCAACCAGAGGCAACAGCCCTAGCGGGCGCCTGGCGATTACGACAGAAGTACGTATAGCACAAATGACTACCGGTTGTCAAGGCCTGATTTGAGGCTAGAAGGTGAAGGGAACTCCCACCGTTTCGCAAATACCGCGAAAAGATGGGGCACGGGGCAGGGTCTGCAACCGCTTAGCCCGTAACGACGGGCGAGAGGCGTCAGCTTAGCAAAAAGTTGCTGAGCATTATCGCCGTCCCTCCCCACATGAATGTCTGAAACGCCGGCGTGGAAGTCGTAAACCCGGCAGGGAGGGCGACGACTGCGACAGTGTAGGTCGAGCCCGGACTCAAAACACCCGTGGTTGGGAAGAAGTAGAAGCCTGTTATGTCAGTAGTCGCAGTGGCCACCGTATTCCCTGCCGACACGATGCTCACGGTTGCTCCCGACAATCCCAAACCACTCGAATTGACGACGTAACCCGTTACGGGATTGGGGGTAATGCCCACCTTCAGACTGTCGATCAGGCTCTGCACGTCTGCTATGAGGGCAGCGGCGGAGTTGAACGTCACGAGGTTAATCGTGCAGGAGACCATGATGTGCTTGCCGCTTTGCGCTTGGAGTTGACTCTTGAGGGCAGTCTGGATGTTGATGGCCGTTTGGATGTCGCCCGCGCTGATGGCGGCTTGAGCTGCGGAGAGCTTGCTCGTTAGCGCGTTACCAATTCCCGAGTTGTCGATGCAACCCGCACTCAGGAGATTTCCTATAACATTTGTTATGCTGGAGCTATCTGCAGTTACTGTCACGTCTACCGTAGTTGAATGTGTATTCGATGCGGAACTGCCCGTCACAGTCAGCGTGAACGTCGAGGGCGTGACAGAAGGCCCGGCGCTCACGTTCAGTGCGGAAGATGCAGACCCCCCGCTTGGCGGCGTGACTGGGTTCGTCGTAAAGGATGCCAATACGCCAGCAGGGGGTGCCGACACACTCAGGGTAACTGGCGGACTGGACGCATTGATTGAATTAACGGTCACCGACGAGGAGGCCGACCCGCCTGTGCTGACGGTGATGGGAGAAATGGGACTAAGGGAAAAGTCTGTCGGCGGCGGGGCAAACAGGAACAGGTACGCGGCGATATTGCCGATCAGCGGGCTGCTCTGACCAGTCTGACCAAACCCACCCCCTCCGGTCTGGATCGAAGACGCATCCTGCCCATCCGTCGCGTAGGCGTAGAGTATGTGGATGCCGGGCGAGAGCGTCGGCAGCGTACCCGTAAAGCTTCCAGGCGTGCCGGCCGGGCTCGCCGGAGTCCACGCGCCCTGCCAGGTGTCTAACTGGAAATAGACGGCATCCACTGGCGGCGCCGTGGGTGAAAAGGTGCTGCTGGCGGTGAAAGTAAACGCAGGGGTAGGACTGGTTGTCTGATTATTCGGCAAGGCGCTGATCGCAGTCGTGAGAGGAATCGTTTGCACCTGCTGCTCGGTCAGGACCGTCACGTTGGCGCTGCCCTCGTTGGCCATATAAACCTGGTTGGTCAGGGGGTTCACGGCAACGGAAAACGGGAAGGAGCCCGCCACCACGGTCGTGGTCGTGTTCGTGGCCCCGTCAATCACCGTCACGTTGGCGCTGAAGAGATTGGCTACATAAATCTTGTTGGTCACCGGGTTCACGGCAACGGAAAACGGGAAGGAGCCCGCCGCCACGGTTGTGGTCGTGTTCGTGGCCCCGTCAATCACCGTCACGTTGGCGCTGCCGCCATTGGCCACGTAAACCTGGTTGGTCACCGGGTTCACGGCAACGGAAAACGGGAAGGAGTCCGCCGCCACGGTCGTGGTCGTGTTCGTGGCCCCGTCAATCACCGTCACGTTGTCGCTGCCGCCATTGGCCACGTAAACCTGGTTGATCACCGGGTTCACCGCAACGGAACGTGGGCCCGTGCCTGCCGCCACGGTCGTGGTCGTGTTCGTGGCCCCGTCAATCACCGTCACGTTGTCGCTGCCGATATTGGCCACGTAAACTTGGTTGGTCACCGGGTTCACCGCAACGGAAACCGGGGCCACGCCCGCCGCCACGGTCGTGGTCGTGTTCGTGGCCCCGTCAATCACCGTCACGTTGTCGCTGCCGTCATTGGCCACGTAAACCTGATTGGTCACCGGGTTCACCGCAACGGAACGTGGGTTGGTGCCCGCCGCCACGGTTGTGGTCGTGTTCGTGGCCCCATCAATCACCGTCACGTTGTCGCTGCCGTTGTTGGCTACGTAAATCTTGTTGGTTAGCGGGTTCACGGCAACCGAATCCGGGAGCGTGCCCGCCGCCACGGTCGTGGTCGTGTTCGTGGCCCCGTCAATCACCGTCACGCCGCCGCCGCCATTGGCCACATAAATCTTGTTCGGCACCGGGTTCACGGCAACGGAATTCGGTGCAAAGCCCGCCCCCACGGTCGTGGTCGTGTTCGTGGCCCCGTCAATCACCGTCACGTTGGCGGTGCCGCCATTGGCCACGTAAACCTTGTTGGTCACCGGGTTCACAGCAACGGAAAACGGGTTCGTGCCTAGCGCCACGGTTGTAGTCGTGTTCGTGGCCCCGTCAATCACTGTCACGTTGTTGCTGCTGAAATTGGCCACGTAAATCTGGTTGGTCACCGGGTTCACGGCAACGGAAACCGGGGTTGCGCCTGCCGCCACGGTCGTGGTCCCGTTCGTCGCCCCGTCAATCACCGTCACGTTAGCGCTGTTGATATTGGCCACGTAAATCTTGTCGGTCACCGGGTTCACGGCAATGGAAATCGGGCCCGAGCCCGCCGCCACGGTCGTGGTCGTGTTCGTGGCCCCGTCAATCACCGTTACGTTGTCGCTGCCGCTATTGGCCACGTAAACTTGGTTGGTCACCGGGTTCACGGCAACGGAAACCGGGCCCGTGCCTACCGCCACGGTTGTGGTCGCGTTCGTCGCTCCATCAATCACCGTCACGTTGGCGCTGCCCTCATTGGCCACGTAAATCTTGTTGGTCACGGGGTTCACGGCAACGGAACGTAGGCCCATGCCCGCCGTCACGGTCGTGGTCAAGTTGGTGGCCCCGTCAATCACCGTCACGTCGCCGCCAGCATTGGCCACGTAAATCTTGTTGGTCACCGGGTTCACGGCAACGGAAGCCCGGGCCGAACCCACCGTGACGGTCGTCGTCACAGTCTGTGCCTGGGCGTAGCCACCAGGAAGGAATAGGCAGGCCAGGGCACTAGTTATGAGGAGTTTCGCCCTTCCGTTTATGGGATTCATGTCCGCCTCCCCTCAGGTGCCGGCCAAGACAGAAAACTGGTGCACGGCCCGCCCATACCCAAGGACTTGTGCCAGATGCGGCAACCGTCGACAGTCTGGAGCCCATTTCGGGCGTAGGATGATTCCGGCAACGAGGCCGAGGGCTCGTCGCCTCCGATCAAGCGCGCCTGTTCTGTGGTCGGAGTTGTGTCGATGAACGAACAACACAAACGGAGCAGCGGTGCTTTCATTGCACCCTTTCGCAGGAAGCGAGGTTGTTCAGCGATTACGGAGCTAGCGCACACTATAGGCGCGTATTAAGGATGTCAATAGAACTTTACTTGGTCCAAAAACCTTAGCTTTGGAGACGGTTGGCCTGATGGGTGTCGTCTACAAGGCTGAGGACACCAAGCCCGCCCGCCCTGGTGCCTTTTAGGCTCCGGGCCGGCTACTTGACCGGCACCATCAGGTGTTCGTAAGCAGCTCCGGCTCGGCTTCGCTGGCGCGAAGGATCCACTAAAGCACTTCTGGCAGCGGCGCTTCCATGACTTCAACGTGTGGAGCGATAAGAAGAGAATCGAGAAGCTGAAGTACATGCACAGGAATCCGGTTACGAGAAAGCTCGTGGAGCATCCCAAGGATTGGCCATGGAGCAGTTGGTCCTTCTATGAGAAGGGAGAAGCCGGGTTGGTCCCAATCGGTCCGGTTGGGTAATGAAGAGCGGGGAACAACAACATCAAAGGCCCCACACGTCCCGCAGCGTCATTCGGGACGCAAACGGCGCGTAAACCGGACGTGTGGGGCACCCACACCCAAATTGATCCCCCACTTTGCGTCCGGGCCACCCGCCGAAGATCAATGCCCATTCGTATCGCGGAATTTGAACAGGACATACGGAATCCCCACGTTCGCCCTCCGCGGATTGATTAGACCTTCGTCGGCCTCGGTGACCCCGTACCACTTCGAAATGGCCTCCACATACCAGGAAGGTGACTTTGAAAATGTGCCCTTTGAGCCGCGCTCATATTTGGAATAGCAGTAGAGGAAACCTTGAATGATCCCAAGCCGTCCGGAAGGGGGGATTTCACGCCAAAACTCACCGTCGATGCCGTATTTTCCTCCCGTCGGTGGTCCAGATGCCGGTCCACGATGCTCTGGGAGGGGAGGCGCATAAGGTGGTTTGGTGATCTTCCAGAGGATTTCCTCGGCGGGGCTCTCTTGCTCGCTTGGGTGACTGTTCAAGTATTCAGTCACTCGTGGCTCATACATCTGTCCGCCGTACATAAATCTGATTTCCCCTTTTACGTCACCGTGGTAGCAAGCAATGTAGCCATCAGCGAATCCCACACGCTGCGACTTGTCAACGGAAAGCCACCACTTTCCATCATAGGGCGTTCCGCCGACACTAGTACTGTACGCATTTCAGGGCGGAAGGACGCCACAAATCAGCGCAAGCCCGATCCGGGCGAAATATTGGAAATACTTCTTCGTCATTTTCTGCTCGGGCGGATGGCCCGGGCATCTTCTTGTTCTTTCCTCTTGACGGCATCCATGGCCCAGAGCATATCACTCCTAGAATTCACTGGGGAGTTTCGAAACGAGGGTGCGGAGGGTGCCCCACGCGTCGTGGGTCTTGCGAAGTCTTGCGCCGCGCCGGGAGATTCGGTACGGTAGTCGCGCATCTTTCTTTGACTTCTTATGGGGAGCGCGCCATGAGTATGAAACAGATTTCAGCCGCGGCAGTTGTTTTGGCGTTCGGCGTTGTGCCCGCGTCGGCGCAAGATTGGGCCAAGCAATCGCTGGAGAAGTCCCCGCGGCACCAGGAGTGGGTGGAGATCCAGCACGATAACCGGGTGGTGCACGCCTTTCTTGTTTATCCTGAGGTGAAGCAGAAAGCGCCAGCGATCGTGGTGATCCATGAGATTTTCGGGCTCAGCGACTGGGCGCGGAGCGCTGCCGACGAACTCGCCGCGGCCGGATACGTGGCGATCGCTCCGGATCTGCTCTCCGGGTTCGGTCCCAAGGGCGGCGGCACCAGCGATTTTTCAGGCACCGGGGACGCCATGAAAGCCGTCTCGGAACTCAATGCCGACACGGTGACGGCCGACCTGAACGCAGTCACCGACTACGTGAAAAAGCTTCCCTCGGTGAACGGCAAGGTGGCGGTCGCGGGCTTTTGCTGGGGCGGAGGCCAGTCCTTCCGCTTCGCCACCAACCGCAGGGATCTGAGCGCGGCATTTGTTTTCTACGGCCCGCCGCCACAGGACGTCAGCAAGATCACCGCGCCCGTCTATGGCTTCTATGCCGGCAACGACGCGCGCATTGACGCGACGATCCCCGCAGCGACTGCGGCCATGAAGAATGCGGATAAGAAGTACGACGCGGTCACCTACGAAGGCGCCGGACACGGCTTCATGCGGGCGGGCGAGGACCCGGCCAATACCAACGAAGCGAACAAGAAAGCGCGCGCGGACGCCTGGCAAAGGTGGCTGGCGCTGCTGAAATCCATGTAATGGGAACGGCGGGCAGCGTCTTATTGATGCCCTGCAAGGACGCGATTGAAAACACCGCGCAAATCCTCAGCGGGAACGGCGCCCGAGACCCGCTCACCATTGATGAACATCGTGGGCGTGGAATCCACGCCCATCTTCTCTCCTTCCGCCATGGACGCCCGGACGGCAGACTCGTCTTGCTTCTCTGTGCAGGCCACCAACTTCTGCACATTCAATTTGTGTTTTATTCCCTGCTCGAGGGCCGATTTGTCGAGATTGAGAAAGGCTTCTTCCGGGGCTCGGCCGCCGACCTGCTTCTGGTTGGCGAAAACGTAATCCGCAAAATCCCAGTAAGCGTCCTGGTTCTGATCCGCCAGGCAATCCGCGTCCACAGCGGCGTGCAAGGCCCAGGGATGAATCTCCACGAGCGGATAATTCTTGTAAATCACCTTTACTTTGCCGGCGTACTCCTGAAGGATCGGTCCGTTGAATAACGTGGCATGCATTCTCGAACAAAAAGGACATTCAAAATCCTGATAGCTGATGATGACCGCCCTGGCCTGCTCGCTGCCGCGGAACGGCCTGCCTTTCACGTCAATCTTTGACATCACGTCCGTGGAAATGTCGAGCTTCTCCAGGTGGG
>DASWCG010000025.1:0-1899 GCA_036390175.1 Candidatus Acidiferrales bacterium
GATGAAAATCAGGCAGGTACGCGATTTCGAAACGATGCCGGTGAGCTTACGCAGCGCTTGCGACATCAGGCGCGCCTGCAAACCCATTTGCGGGTCGCCCATGTCGCCTTCGAGTTCGGCCTTGGGGACGAGCGCGGCGACAGAGTCCACGACGACGATGTCCACGCCGCCGGAGCGGATCAGCGTTTCCGCGATTTCCAGCGCCTGCTCGCCATTATCGGGCTGCGACACCAGCAGGTTGTCCACATCCACGCCCAGCTTCCGCGCATACACCGGATCAAGCGCGTGCTCCGCGTCAATGAACGCCGCCTGTCCGCCGAGCTTCTGCGCTTCGGCGATCACGTGCAGTGTCATGGTGGTCTTGCCGCCCGATTCCGGGCCATAAATCTCGATCACGCGTCCGCGCGGGAAACCCCCGACACCTAGCGCCGCATCAATCGAAAGGCATCCGCTGGGGATCACGCTGACGGGCACCAGAATATCCCGGCTGCCCAGGCGCATGATCGCGCCCTTGCCGTGGTCCTTTTCAATCTGCGATATCGCCGCTGCGAGCAATCTTTCTTTTTCGTCTGTCATTTCACACCTCGGTGGAGGAAAGTAGGAAACTGGGCCTGCGGGGCCGATGGCCTGGGTACTGCGCCGGGTAAGCGCACCACCCTTGTCCATGGACGTAACGAAGTGTGGAGCTTACCACTCGATTCATCATCGCGCCATCCTTTTTTACCGCCACCGGGATTTGTCATCCTAAGGCCATACGATAAGGATGGCCGATCGAGGATTCCGGCTCTCGCCGGAAGGGATCTCAACTCCCAATGGTGCCGACCCCGAACTGCTTAGCGCCACATCACCGTTGACAACCATGCTCTGCATCGTGGTCTCTCAGCCGCGCCTGAGCTGTCTGCTCGCGTTCATCCAACATCACCCGTTCCCGGTGGGTCAGTTGCCGAAGCCGGGAAAGGTTGCGACCTCGGAAGCGCGCCTCGTAAAGGTCCTCTTCGAGTCTCTCACGTTCCAGACAGCTTAGAACACTGCTCGAAAAACCGCGCACGATGCACCTGTTGAAAACGACGAGGCCCAAACTACCACCATGGCGAATAAAAAGCAAACATTATTTTTCGCCTTATGTTCGCCCATAGGAGGCGGGCAGCTGGCGCCGCTTTTTCGCCTACCCCAAGCTTCCAAGACATCAGTGGCGACTACGTACCTCTACTGCGCGTACTTATAAAATCCGCGCCCGGACTTCCGCCCCAGCCAGCCCGCCGCCACGTATTTTTTGAGCAGCGGGCACGCGCGATACTTCGGATCGCCCAGCCCTTCCTGAAGAACAAGCATGATGTCCACGCAAACGTCGAGGCCGATAAAATCGGCAAGTTCAAGCGGCCCCATCGGATGACTCATGCCCATTTTCATCACGGCGTCCACGGCTTCGGCCGTCGCAACACCTTCCATGACGCAGTACGCCGCTTCGTTGATCAGCGGCATCAGCACGCGGTTCGAAACGAACCCCGGCGCGTCGTTCACCGCCACCGGCTTCTTCTCCAGCTTCTCCGCAAGCTTCATCGTCGTTTCAAACGTCGCGTCGCTCGTCTGGAGCGCGCGGATTACTTCCACCAGCACCATCACCGGCACCGGATTCATGAAGTGCATCCCCACAAAACGGTCCGGCCTCTTCGTCAGCGCCGCCAGCGTCGTCATGGAAATCGACGACGTATTGCTCGCAATGATCACCTCCGGCCGGAGAATCCCGTCCGCTTCTCCAAGAACTGCTCGCTTAATCTCGATTTTCTCCGGCACGGCTTCGACCACGAAATCTGCCGCGGCAATCGCAGCCATCTCCGTAACAGGCTGCAGCCGTCCAAGAACAGTGGGCTTTTCCGACTCCGCAAGCTTCCCCTTTTT
>DASWCG010000026.1:0-5418 GCA_036390175.1 Candidatus Acidiferrales bacterium
CGACGCCGCTGCCGTGGAGCGGACGCTGGCGGGCGACCCTGACGCCTATCGGGTGCTGGTCGAACGCCACAGCCGCAATCTTTTCCGGCTCGCGTATCGCATGACAAGCAACGAACAAGACGCCGAAGAAATCGTGCAGGATGCCTTCCTGCGCGCCTATCGCAAGCTCGCACAGTTCGAGTCGCGCGCAAATTTTGGGACCTGGGTCTATCGAATCGCGGTGAATTGCGCGCTCGACCGCCGGCGGAAACGAAGCGGCGAGGAGCGGCATCGCGCGAGCCCCGCTGAGGACGACGCCGATGCGCCCGGCGCCATCGAACAGCGCGCCTCCGCAAGTCCCGCGCCAGACCGCCTGGCCTTGAGCGCTGAACTGGGAAAGCAAATTGTCTCCGCGCTCGACGCGCTTTCTCCGGCCGAGCGCGCCGCCTTTGTGATGCGCCACTGGGAAGGCTGCGCCATCGAAGAGATTGCGCAGGCGCTCCATCTGCGCAACAACGCGACAAAGAACACCGTGTTCCGCGCCGTGCAAAAGCTGCGCCGCGCGCTAGAACCCTTGCTGGCAAAGGAGCCGGTGACGCCGGGAACGCGCCGGGCCATGCCAGCGGCGCAAGGAACGGAATCATGACGCATCCGACCGAAGAACAATTGGTGGGCTACAAATTGGGCGAGGCACACGACCGCAGCGCCATGGAAGAGCATCTCGGCGGCTGCTCCGAATGCCGCGCGAGCTTCGCGCGGCTCGAGCGCGTGCTTGCAGCGATGGACTCGATGCCCGTGCCGGAGCGGGAGGAAGACTACGGGCGGCGCGTCTGGCAACAGATTGCGCCGCGCCTGCCGCAACGCAGCTCCTGGTGGTGGAGTTTTGGCATGGATCCGCGGCGGTGGGGCGCGGTCGCGGCTGCCGCCGCGCTGGTGATCGCAGCGTTTTTCCTGGGACGCCGGCAACCCGTGCGCCTGCCGACAAACGATCAAAGCGTTCAGCAGGTGCGTGAGCGGATTCTGCTTGTGGCCGTGGGCGATCACCTGGACCGCTCGGAAATGATGCTCGTCGAGCTGACCAACGCGGAGCCCGGGCCTGCAGACAAGAGGCTAGTGAACATTTCGACGGAACAAAAGCGCGCCGAAGACCTGCTCGATGAAAATCGGCTTTACCGGCAGACGGCGCTTCAGCAGGGCGACAGCGCGCTCGCCGGCGTCCTCGACGAACTCGAGCGCGTACTGTTGGATATCGCGCACAGCCCGGAGGAGATGACACCGGCGCAACTCGAAAAGATTCGCCAGCGGATGGAAGCCCACGGAATCCTGTTCAAGGTGCGCGTGGTTGGCAGTGAAGTGCGCCAGCGCGAGAGGTCGGCTACGCCCGTTCCGGCGCAAGACAATTCCACAAATCAGAAAGGCAAGCACACATGAGGAAGTTGAGGAAGGCCGAATTTCGCCGCACGGCTTGGACCTGGATTGCACTGGGCGCGCTATTGGCCTGGCCGGGAGGAGCCGCAAAGGGCGCGGCTCTATCCTGGGCGCCGCTCGCTTCAGGACCACTCGCGATCCAATCTCCCGAAGACGAGAAACAAGAACAGCGCGATCGAGAGCAAGAAAAGCGCGACAGAGAACAGGAACAGCGGGATCGGGAGCAAGAGAAGCGGGATCGCGAGCAGGAGAAGCTCGACCGCCAGCAGGAGCTATACGACGAAGGCCAGGAGGCTTTGGACGAAGGTCATTACGAGAAAGCCATCGAGAAATACGATGCCCTCGCCAAACTGAATGGTCCGCAAACCGATAAGGCGCTCTATTGGAAAGCCTGGGCCGAGCGAAAACTGGGCCAGCGCGAAGCGGCGATTGCTTCGCTCAACGAACTGTACCGCCGGTTTCCACAAAGCCGCTGGGTCAACGACGGGAAAGCCCTCGAAGTGGAGCTCCGGCAGTCTTCCGGCAAGCCGGTGGACCCGGGGAATGTCAATAACGAGGAATTGAAGCTTCTTGCGATTCGAGGCCTGATGAACAGCGACCCTGAGCGCGCGGCGCCGATGCTCGAAAAAGTGCTCGCCGGCAACAGCACTCCCAAACAAAAGCGCGAAGCACTTTTCGTGCTGTCGCAGAGCGGCTCGCCGAAAGCGCGCGAAATCCTCGGTCGCATAGCCCGTGGTCAAGAAGCTCCCGAGCTGCAGCACAAGGCCATCGAGTCCCTCGGCTTGTTTGGAAGCGCGGAAAGCCGCCAGGAGCTCTCCAATATATATGCGGCAACTTCAGACACCGGTGTGAAACGCGCCATCCTCCGCGCGTTCATGCTGTCCGGCGAAAAGGACCGTATCTTCGCGGCAGCGAAATCAGAGAAAGACCCCGAAGTCCGCCGCGAAGCAATCCGGCAGCTCGGCCTGATGGGCTCGCCATCCGAACTCCAGCAGCTTTACCAGAGCGAATCGTCGGCGGATGTAAAGCGGGAGATTCTGCAATCGTTCTTCCTGGGCGGAGACTCTTCCAAACTCCTGGAAATTGCCCGAACGGACCAGGATCCCGCGATGCGCCGGACGGCCATCCGCAATCTCGGGCTGATGGGCGGCGAGACCTCCCCGGCGCTGGTTGAAATCTACGCCAGCGAGAAAGACCGCTCCATCCGCAAGGAAGTGCTCAACGCTTTCTTCCTGCAAGGAAATGCCAAGGCGTTGATTGCCGTCGCGCGAAAGGAAACCGACCCAGAGCTCAAGAAGGAAGCGGTCTCGAAGCTTTCCTTGATGGGTTCAAAAGAAGCTACGGATTTTCTGATGGAAATCCTGAATCAACAGTAGGTGAGCGATGAAGCACACACTTGCATTCCTTCTGCTGTTCTTGCTGAGTCTGAGCGCAAGTCTCCGAAGCAACGCGCAGGCGGGTAACCCGCCGGCCGCGGACCAGCCGCGCGTGGTGAACGCCAAGGTGGAAACACGCGCGCTGCAAGGACCGCTCGAGAGCGGCTTCCGTGCGCTGGTTAGCCGCGCGGCGGGACCGGTCTGGATCGGGTACTCCGTCGCCGAAGTTGCCGGAGACCAGACCGTCTGTTGCGGAGACTTCATGAACGATGATTCATCGTTTCGCTGCGGGCGCTGCCGGCTGGAGGGGCGCAACGACGAGGGAGTCAGCATGAATTCGAACGATCGCCAGCGCGTCGAGCTCGAAGGGAGCAGCCGGGTTTCTATATTGTTCCGCGCGCAAGATTCCGCTGTGGAGCGCATTCGCGTGGTCAGCGAGAATTGCGAACTCGATGTCGGCGGACTGCCATTAATTTGGTTGACAGGCGTGCGCCCGGCGGAGAGCGTCGCGCTGCTCGCCGGATATGTGACAGGGACAACCACCGAAGGCCGCGAAGCGGAGCGGAGGATGCATGGAGCGATGGCGGCGATTGCGTTGCATGCGGACCCCTCGGCGGACCGGGCGCTCGAGGGTTTTACCGCTTCGAGCCGTCCGGAACAACTGCGCAAGCAGGCCGCGTTCTGGCTGGGGGAAGCCCGCGGCAAAGCCGGACTGGCTGTGCTGAAGACCATGGCGCATTCTGATCCGAGCGACAATGTGCGCGCACACGTCTCGTTTGCCATGTCGGTGAGCCGCGAGGCGGGAGCGCTTGAGGAAATGATCCGCATGGCCCGCGAGGACTCGAGCGCCCACGTGCGCGGCCAGGCGCTATTCTGGCTGGCTCAGAAAGCGGGGAAGAAAGCTGCGAGCACGATTACCGACGCCATCGAAAACGATCCAAACACAGAGGTCAAGAAGAAGGCCGTGTTTGCTCTCAGCCAGTTGCCGAAAGACGACGGAGTGCCCAAGCTGATCGAAGTGGCGCGCAACAACCGCAATCCTGCGGTGCGCAAGCAGGCCATGTTCTGGCTGGGGCAATCGAACGACCCGCGCGCGCTGGCATTCTTCGAAGAAGTTCTCTCGCATTGAAAATAATTCAGGGTGCTGTGCGCCGCTGAGTAGTTCGTATAGAGGGGCACGCTGTCTCGCAAAGCCCTGAATTGAACTCGGGGAATGCTTGTGAGACGATGCGCATAGAAACATATGACGGCTCAAAGGCATGCGCGTCTGGCCGAACTTATCGCCAACCTTCCTCCGGGCAGCAAGCTGGCCGCTGCAAAGGAATACGGAATCGATCTCACGCTGCTGTTGAGCAGCCTGGAACGCACTCCAACAGAACGAGCCGAAACTCTCTGCGCAACAGCCATATTTTTCGGAGAGCTGCGACGCGCCGGTGAACGCCTCCGAGCAAAGAAATGAATCTGGAGAAGACCCTGGAGGTACTGAGGAATTCCCACGTCGGCGCTAAGGAGTTTCCTTGCCGGAAAGAGGCTGGAGAACCGGCGTTACGTGCAACTCCCCACGACCGATCCAGCCGAAGTGCGCGCGGACGCGAACCCAACCGGCGGGCGTGCCCGGCGGGGTGGGAAGTTTTTCGAGCGGAACGCGCAGGAGAAGCGCGCCGCCGAGCGGGGCGGCGCCGGGCTTCAAGAGCAAGCGAACCGGGGCGGGGCCGCCGCTTGCGGTGTTCAGCAGTTTGTAAGGCTCGGCGTCGAAATGGCGGGCGGTCAAATCCCTGAAATCATCTTCGGCGAGCCAGGCATCGAGCGAATCCTTCGTCGCGAGTTCCAGAAACCCCGCGTTGGCCCACAGCACTTCATATTCACCGGGCGCGAGCTTGCCGCTGGGTTCATCTCCGGGGAGGTTGCTGACAGGGGTTTCTTCTGCGAGGCGCACCTTCGGCACGATGCGTGCGCAGTGCCACGCGCCTTCAGGCGCTCCGCCGCAAATCGCTGAATCGGTTGCCACCCACACGCGATCCGTTGCGCCGAGGGCGGTCACGATGCCCCTCGAAAATGGACCGACACTTTGAGCCTGACCGGTCGCCGCATCCAGCGAGACCAGCCCGGCGCAGGGGAGGATTGTGCCTTCATACTGGCGGCGAGTCCCGAGGAGAACCTTGTCGCTTCCATAGGTCATAAGATGGGTCACATCGCAGGTGGCGAGCACAGGGGAATGAAACACTTTTGCTTGTTTGGTCTTGGGAAAAAAGCGCACGACGCTACCCAGACCGAGTTCCTGTTCTCCTGCGGAGTGAGCGAGGGCTACCCAAAGGGAATCGCCTTGAGGCTCGACCGATGTGACCAAGGGGTCGCCCACTTCGAGGTCTCGCAGAAGAGAGGCACGGGTCAGACTCTTGCGCTCGCGTTGCAGAAACGGCAGCCAGGCTTCTGCAAGCTCATCCCGCGTCCAGAGAACCGCCGTCACCAAGGGCTCGGCGTCGCCTTCCCGCAGCAAAGCGAGCGTGGCGCGGTCGTCATCGGAAGCCGGCGCGAGGGTGTAGTTCTCGCCCGCAAATTTCACGATGCGCTTGGCTTTGCGCTCGATCGCGGCTCTCTGAGACGAGTTGCCAGTCGGCGAGACTGTCCAACCTTC
>DASWCG010000027.1:0-15187 GCA_036390175.1 Candidatus Acidiferrales bacterium
TCCCAAAGAAGCCGCGCTGGTGATTTACGTGACCGGCGCGACAATCCAGCGAATCCCTCCGCAGATCGAGGGTGTGCGCACCAAAGTGATTTTTGGCACGCCGTTTACGGCTCGGCCGCTGGAAGCCGCAGCGCCCGCCCCGGCGCAGGCGGCAACTCAGGCAATCACCCTGAACGTGGACGACATCAACCGCGCGGCAGCGGTAAAAGAAGCCCATGTCGATGACCTGATGCAGCAGGAAGGAATTCAGGGCGTTGGCGTTGGGCGGAGCGAAGATAATCCTTCTGAGCCGGCGCTTGTCGTTTATGTCGAAACGGGTAAGCTGCGGTCTCCGATCCCAGCCGAAATGGATGGAGTCCGCACGAAAATCATCGAAGGAGACCGCTTCCGCGCCTTTGATTGGGGGAATGAACCGAAAGCAACTGCGTCCTGCTCAAAACCTTCGTCCAAAGCAAATAAGAGGAAGTAATCGAGATCACGGTCCGCCTGGCGGGAAGCGCGTAAACCCCTTGGTGGCAAGCGCGGTGCCGAGAAACAACGTAAAGTTATACCCAAGATGGCAGAGATAACTGGCCAACACCGTGCCGGTTCTCGCGCGTACGTAAGTAAATGCAATTCCCACAAGCGTCAGCAAACCAACTAGCTCCCAAGCCCAGCCCAGTTGAAGGCCGTGAAGCAGGCCAAAAAGAGTTCCCGTGACCAGGACGCCTGCAGGTACGCCAAAACTCCGTGCTATCACCGGATACAAGAATCCTCGAAAAATTGTCTCTTCGACGAGTGGGGCCACCAGCACGGCCAATCCCAAAATCATCAGCGTGCCATTCCGGTCGTTGAACAATTCTTCGATGGGAACCTTTCCCTTGGGATGCACGCTGCTTCCGGTCGTTCCGACGAAGATAGCCAGCGCAATCCCCCCGAGGAAGCATGACCATGCCGCCGCTTGCCGCGACATCGTCTTCGGCAGCAGCGGACGCCAGCCGATCCCCTGCCAAAACGGCGTTTGCTTGATCAAGCCGATGGTCACGTAAAGAAACAGCATCCACGCGCCAAAGATCAGCAGTTGCGCCCCAACAGCGAATGCCGCATTGCTCATCAGCACCCGTTGCACTTCGCCAATCTTCATTTGCCGCGCGAACATCAGATACGCCGCGAACGAAACAGGGATTACCACCGTGCTTCCCGCTGCAAAGACCACGAACAGGAACATATGCGCCCACGACCAGGGAACGCGGAGGTCGTCCGGAACGCTTGCGGCGGCTGGGGCGGGCGGAATTTGCTGGGCCGGCTCCGCGGGACCGGCCGCTGCGTTTCCGTTCGCCGGCGCCGTCGAGTTATTTTCAGATGATGTCAATGGTCCGCTCTTGGATGCGTCTCGTATTTGCTCCGCAGCACTCTAAAGTCAGTCATGGCCGGGTGCAAGCTCGCCGGCAGAAGATTCCGCGGCAATCCCTCCGGGGAAAAGACGCCCTCGCTCACTTGCCGGCCGACGCGCTGTGGCCGTTGAGGACGCGCCCGAGGACTTGGCCGGTGTAGGATTTCTTGTTGCGCGCGACTTGTTCCGGCGTCCCCTGGGCCACGATGCGCCCGCCGGCCTCGCCGCCTTCCGGGCCAAGGTCAATGATCCAGTCGGCCTGCTTGATGACGTCGAGATGGTGCTCGATGATGAGCACGGTGTTTCCGAGGTCCACCAGGCGGTGCAGCACGTCGAGAAGTTTCCGCACGTCGTCAAAATGCAGACCCGTGGTGGGCTCGTCCAGGATGTACAGGGTTCTTCCCGTTTGCCGCTTGGAAAGTTCGCGCGCCAGCTTGATGCGTTGCGCTTCACCGCCCGAAAGCGTGGTCGAGGATTGGCCAAGCTGGATATAGCCAAGCCCCACCTCCACCAGCGTCGCAAGCTTCTGCCGGATCTGCGGAATATTTTCAAGAAGCTTCAGGGCGTCTTCCACGGGCATATCGAGCAAATCCGAAATGGAATGGCCTTTGTAGCGCACCGCGAGCGTTTCCGAGTTGTAGCGGCGCCCCCGGCACACTTCGCACATCACGTACACATCGGGAAGAAAATTCATCTCGATCCGCCGCAGGCCGTCGCCCTGGCAGGCTTCGCAGCGCCCGCCCTTGACGTTGAAGCTGAAGCGCCCGGGACGATAGCCGCGCTCGCGCGATTCCGGCAGCATCGCAAACAGCTCGCGGATCGGCGCAAACACGCCGGTGTACGTGGCCGGGTTGGAGCGCGGAGTACGGCCGATCGGCGCCTGGTCAATCTCGATCACCTTGTCGATGTGCTCGACGCCGAGGATTTGCTTGTACGCGCCGGGCGTCTCCATGGAACGGTACAGTTTTTGCGCCAGCGCGCGATACAGAATGTCGTTTACAAGAGTGGATTTGCCCGAGCCGGAAACCCCGCTGACCACCGTGAAAAGCCCCAGCGGAAGCCTCACATCAATGCCCTTCAGATTGTTGGCTTCCGCGCCGCGAATCTCGAGCGCTTTGCCGTTGACGCTGCGCCGTTTCTCAGGAATGCCGATCCGCGCCTGGCCCGAAAGATAGCGTCCCGTTAGAGAAGAGGCCGTGGCGGCAATCTGCTCGGGCTTGCCTTGCGCCACCAGGTAACCGCCGGCGTTGCCCGCGCCGGGTCCCAGGTCCACCACAAAGTCGGCGCGCCGGATCGTTTCTTCGTCGTGTTCGACCACCAGCACGGTGTTGCCGAGGTCCCGCAATTGTTCGAGCGAGCGCAACAGCCGGTCGTTGTCCCGTGCGTGCAGCCCGATGGAAGGCTCGTCGAGAACATAGAGGACCCCGCGCAGGCGCGAGCCAATCTGCGTGGCCAGGCGAATCCGCTGCGCCTCGCCGCCGGAAAGCGTCGCCGCCGACCGGTCCAGGCTCAGATAGCCCAGCCCCACGGCGAGAAGGAAGTCCAGGCGCTCGGCAATTTCGTCGAGAGCCCGCCCGGCAACTTCGCACTGTCGGGCCGTGAGATGCTTCAGGATTTCCTCCACCGCAGGGCGCGCCGCGCTGATCGAAAGCGCGGCAAAATCGGCGATCGAGTACCCGGAAAGCTTCACGGCCAGGCTTTCCGGCCGCAGGCGGCGCTCGCGGCACACTCGGCACGGCACCGCCGACATGAACTGCGTCATCCATTCCCGATAGGTGTCCGAGGCGGATTCCTCGAAGCTCTTCTCGAGGTAAGTGAACAGCCCCTGGAATCGAAGGCCCTTTTCTACCCGGCCTGCGCGCGCCGCGGATTCGCCGCCGTTGCCGGGGTTCTGAGCAGCGCCGGGCCCATGGCTCGGCGGGTTTCCATAGAGAATCAGGTTCTGCACGCGTCGGGAGAGTTTTTCAAACGGCGTGCCGAGATCGAAGCCGTGGGCATAGGCGGCCAGTTCGAGAGTACGCTTGAGAAACGTCGAACCCGCACCGGGACCTAGCCCGCCATCAAACAGCGGTCGCGACCAATCCGCAATCACTTTGCAGGGATCGAGATCGAACTTCGCTCCGAGTCCATTGCATGCCGGACAGGCTCCGTAAGGTGAATTAAAGCTGAACGACCGCGGCTCAAGTTGTGGCATGGAAACGCCGCAGTCCGGGCAGGCCAGTTTCTCGGAATAGACGCGCTCCGCGCCCCCCACTACCGCAATGGTCACCAGGCCCTGCGCAAGTTTCAGCGCGGTGGCGATGGAGTGCTCCAGGCGGCTGGCGATCCCGGGCTTGATCAACAAGCGGTCCACGACCACTTCGATGGTGTGGTTCTTCCGCTTGTCCAGGCGCGGCGGGCCGTCCAGCGGGTAGAGCTCGCCATCAATTCGCACCCGGACGAAGCCGTCCTCCGCGAGTTTCTCCAGTTCTTTCCGGTACGCCCCCTTTCTCCCGCGCACCACCGGCGCGAGGATCATGATGCGGTCGTCGCGCTTGCAATACTCACCGCCGAGAATCGCCTGGACGATTTGCTCGGTGGACTGACGGGAGATGGGCTTGCCGCAGCGGGGACAATGCGGGACGCCGATGGAGCTATAAACCAGGCGGAGATAGTCGTAGATTTCGGTGATGGTGCCGACGGTCGAGCGCGGCGAGCGCGTGGTGGTCTTCTGCTCGATGGCGATGGAAGGAGAAAGCCCCTCGATGGCGTCCACGTCCGGCCGCTCCATCTGATCCAGGAATTGACGCGCGTACGCAGAGAGCGACTCGACATAGCGCCGCTGCCCCTCGGCATAGATGGTGTCAAAGGCCAGCGAAGACTTGCCCGATCCGGACAATCCTGTAATCACGGTTACAGTGTTTCGCGGAATCTCCAAATTGATGTTCTTGAGGTTGTGCTGGCGGGCGCCGCGAACGATGATCTTTGTCAGGCCCATGGTGCGGGAGGCCCCTCCACTGTGGATCTGGCATACAGCGCGGACACTGAGGCCAGAATAACCCCCCAACATAGCAACTGAAGTTTTCCAGGTCAAGTAATGGAGTGTTCCGACGTCTCAAAAAAGTTCTAGTCTGCGAATTTTTTGCCCGTACAGGGCGTTTTTACCTGCCCGCTGGCCTGGCAAAGCTATATTCCTCAACCAGTTAGCTTTGGTTTACGACGTGCTCCCCCACTCCGGCATAGGGGGAAGCCGAGCCGAGGATCCCTTTAGGGGATTGAGGGCTGGGCCGGTTCGAACTTCCCCCTCTCCACTTCCGCCTCCAACCATACCCCACACCCCAAACTGAACCCGACTTGGCGGAAGTGCGTACTCGCATCCCCTAACCTGCTTCTTGTTTAAAAGAGGTTAGCCGCTGATAGGCAGCCAGCTGCGCGTGAGGTAGTCGGTTAGGGTAAGCGCCAGCAGGATTGCCAGCCACACTATGCCGGAAATAATCACCAGTTGGGTGCGCCGGGGGCTGTACCGCGCGTGCATGAAGAAGAGTACAACCAGGGTGGCCTTCAGCGTAGCAATGACCAAGGCCACTACGATATTGAACTTGCCGAGATCCTGGGTCGCGGCATAGTAGGTCGTATACGTCAGCGCCAGAAGCGTTGCGCAGATGGTGTAATAGATCTTCTTCGGGACAATGTGCTCGGACACGATTCCTCTCCGCCGTTTGGCTTCAGCGATGACGGTCAATCAGATACAGCAACGGGAACAAATAGATCCACACGATATCCACGAAATGCCAGTACAGCCCGCAAATTTCGACCGGCGAATGGTATTGCGGCGTATAGCGCCCGCCCGCCGCTTGCCTTAAAAGAAACAGCAGCAGACCCACGCCGACCACCATGTGCAAGGCGTGCAGGCCGGTCATTCCAAAATAAAGCGAGAAAAAAAGTTGGGAGTGGACATTGAGGTCCGCATCCTTCCGGGCCAGCTCTGGTGTCATCGGAAACTGGAACCCGTGACCCGGGACAAGGTGATGATGGAACTTGTCGGCGTATTCAATGGTTTTGATCCCGAGGAACACCGAGCCCAATGCCAAGGTCACCACCAGAAAAAAGATGAGCTGTTTGCGTTTGCCCGTCTGCGATGCCCAGACTGCCAGCGCCATGGTGAGGCTGCTGACGATCAGGACAGCGGTGTTGATGGCGCCGAGGTTGACGTCGAGTTCCCGGCTCGATTCGGCGAAGGCCGCCGCGTGGAGCGATCGGTTGATCGTATAGGTGAGGAACAGGCCGCCAAAGAACATCACTTCGGTGATGAGGAACACCCACATTCCGAGCGACGCTGCTTCGCGCTGCTGCTCGAGGTCTTTGTACTGGCCGTACAGCTCGCCGGTTCGATGCATCTACCTCTCCGCCAATGCGTTTCGCGCCGCGCTCAATCGTGTTCCGCTGGCCGCAAACCCCGGATGTTCGGGGGCGGGGGCGGCGGCGCCAGCTTCAGGTCCGGCCGGTGATAAAAGTCGTAAGGCTCCCAGGTGACTTCCGGCGTCTTTTCAAAATTCTCAGTAATCGGCGGCGAATCGGTCTGCCACTCGAGGCCCGTCGAGGGCCACGGGTTGCGTCCCGCGGCCCTTCCATAGCGCGCGGCCCACACCAGATAAATCATCGGCAGCAGATACCCGATGCCGAGAATCGAAGCGCCGGCCGTGGACATCACGTTGAGCACCTGAAATTCCGGGGGGTAGGAGTGATATCGCCTGGGCATGCCCAGGTAACCGAGAATGAATTGCGGGAAAAAAGTCAGGTTGAAGCCGACGAACAAGATAATCGCGGAAACCTTGGCCAGCCCCTCCGGGTACATCCGTCCGCTGATCTTCGGCCACCAGTAGTGCAGCCCGCCGAGATAACCCATTACCGCGCCGCCCACCATAATGTAGTGGAAATGGGCGATTACGAAATACGTGTCGTGGACGTGCACGTCCACGCCAAGGGACGCGAGGAACAGCCCCGTCATCCCGCCAATCACAAACAGGCCGATGAAGCCGAGCGCGTAGAGCATGGGCGTCTCGTAGGAGATGGAGCCTTTGTAAAGCGTGCCCATCCAGTTGAACACCTTCACCGCCGAAGGAATGGCCACGAGATAACTCAGGATGGAAAACGCCATCGCCGCGTAGACGGACATTCCGGTGACGAACAAGTGGTGCGCCCAAACGAGAAAACCGATGACGGCGATGGCCAAGCTCGCCGCGGCAACGAAGTGGTACCCGAAAAGCGGCTTGCGCGCAAAAGTCGGAACCAGCTCGCTGACCACGCCCATCGCGGGGAGCACCATGATGTAAACGGCCGGGTGCGAATAGAACCAGAAAAGATGCTGGAAGAGCAGCGGATCGCCGCCGAGCGCGGGGTTGAAAAAGCCGAGATGGAAGATGCGCTCGAGTCCGGCGAGAAGCAGGGTAATCGCAAGCACCGGCGTCCCGAGAATGAAGATGATGCTGGTGGCGTAGTGGGCCCACACAAAAATGGGCAGCCGGAACCAGCTCATGCCCGGCGCGCGCATGGTGTGAATGGTGACGACGAAATTCAGCCCCGTCAGGATTGAAGAAAAGCCGGTAATGAAGATGCCGAGCACCGCCGGCACAACCGCGGAATTGGAATACAGGCTGCTGTACGGCGTATAAAACGTCCAGCCGGTGTCTACGCCGCCCATCACCACGGCATAGAGAGTGAAGCACGCGCCCACCACGTAAACGTACCAGCTCAGCAGGTTGATGCGCGGGAAGGCCAGGTCTTTCGCGCCGATCATCAGCGGGATCAGAAAATTCCCCAGCACCGCGGGAATCGAAGGAATCAGGAAAAAGAAAATCATGATGACGCCGTGCATGGTGAACAGTTTGTTGTAGGTCTCGGGGGAAACCAGGTAGCCCTGCGGCGTCAGCAGGTGGATGCGGATCATCACGGCAAACGCGCCGCCCAGGAAAAAGAACAGCGTGATGGAAACCAGGTACAGCAGGGCGATGCGCTTGTGGTCCGTGGTGAACAGCCACGAGCGTATGCCGTACTGCGTGTTCAGATAATGCTCGCGGGGCAGCGAAGCTGCCGTTGGCGTCGTGCTCATGGGGTTCTCTTCTTTTCCCGGGCTGCGGGAGCCGGCGCCGCGGCGCCGCCCGCGTGCAGACCCGCCGCGCCCTGGGGGGCTTGCAGAGACTTGATGTACGCAATGAGGTTCAGAACCTGCTCCTCGGTCACGAGTCCCTGAAAGGTCGGCATGATGGGCTGATAGCCCGCCACGATTTTCGCTTTCGGTTGCAGGATAGATTCGCGGATGTACGCGTCATCGGCGGCGACGCTTTGGCCGCCTTCGAGGCGAACCGTCGAGCCATACACTCCGGTCAGCGAGGGCCCGCGCGCTCCCGGCAATCCCGTATGGCAGGTGTTGCACGCGAGTCCCTGAAAAAGTTTCGCCCCTGCGGCAACGGGCGAAGTTTCTCCGGAAGAGCCGCTGAGCCAGGCCTCGTACTCGGCCGGCTCCAGAACCGTGACCCAGCCGCCCATGAGGGCATGGTTAGTGCCGCAATACTGCGAGCAGAAGAAATGGTATCGCCCCGGACGCGTCGCGCGGAACCACATCGTCGTATAGCGGCCCGGCACGACGTCGGTTTTCACGCGGAACGCCGGCACAAAGAAATCGTGGATCACGTCTTCGCTGGCCATCACCAGGCGAACGTCCCGGTTCACCGGAATGTGCAGCTCGTTGATTTCGCGCCGGCCGTCGGGCTGCTGCAGCTTCCACATCCACTGCTTGGCGATGACGTAGATTTCCAGCGCTTCTTTCGGCGGGCGGCGCATGTTGACGTAGATGCTGGCGCCCCAGCCGAACATCACCATCGCGAGCAGGAACGGAATTCCCATCCACGCCGCTTCCAGAGCCATCGAGCCCGGGATGGCGATGCCGATTTCATCGGGTTTCTTGCGGCGGAACTTCAGGAAGAAATAGAGAATGGCGATGGTGATCACCGCGGAGAAAAACACGGTCACCAGGAGCAGGTAGAAAAACAGCGCGTCCACGCTGCCCGCGAAACTCGAGGCGCGCTCCGGAAACAATGGAAGTTCCGACTGCACGGTCTTAGCTGGCCCCCTGCGATTTTAAGTGGCGCGCGTGCGACTCCCGGCGCCGGAAAATGAAAATAGCGGACAGGATTAACAACACCACCAGGATGCCTCCGGCGCGGACCATGCGCAGAACCATCGCGCTGTAGCGGCCCGATGAGGGGTCGTACTGGTAACAGAACAGCAGCACGTGATCCATCGGTGTGCCGATCTTCCCCGCCGACGCTTCCACCAGGCCCAGCCGCACATCGCGGGGCGGATAATCAATGCCGAAGAAATAGCGGGAGATGCGGCCCTCCGGCGTCAGGACCAGGATGCCGCTCGCATGCGCGAACAAATTTTTCTGCGCATCGTACGCGTAGCGGAAATTCGCGGCGCGCGTCAGAGCGGCGATGGACGCCTTGTCGCCGGTCAGGAAGTGCCAGCCCGCGGCGGTTCCCGGGCGGGCGTAGCGCTCGACTGCGTCTTTCTTCTTGCCCGCAGCCAGTTGGGGCGTCTCTCGCGGATCGAAACTGACGAACACAACGCTATATTCCTTGCCGGCGTCAAACGAAATCATTTTCAGAACGCCGACCAGCGAAACCTGGATCTGGTTGCAGAGCATCGGACAGCCGTAATAGACAAATGCCAGCACCACCGGCTTGCCGTTGAAATATTCCCGGAGCTGCACGGTGCGGCCGGTTTCGTCGCGAAACGCCAGGTCGAGCGGCAGCGGCGCACTGAGCTGCGGATCGAAGTCCACGTTGCGCAATGCCGGGGGAAGCCCGCGCGGCCCGGCAGTTTGCGGAGCGGTCTGCGCGCAGCCCGGTGCGGCTGACGCAAGCAGGCAAATGAGGGCAAGAAAGGTGTACGCCGCGAAATATCCGCAGCGCAGCGCGCGAGCCAATTTTTTCGAACCGCTATTTTCCACGTTCATTTCTCCTCCGGGATTTTTGCGGCCGCTTTGCTCTCTCTGGAGGGCAGCCCTCTTCCCGCGATGAGTTTCATCGCCTCTTCGATGGGAATGTGCGCGACGCCCGTTTTTTCATCCACCCAGCCGTAATTGTTCAGCTCTTTTTGCGTTTCGCTCAAATACTTGCGAAGGTCTTGCTGCGGGTCGCTCGCGTGCCCCGGCACGCCCTGAAGGCGCGGCTCAGGCGGTTCCGGCTCTTTCATCCCGGCGCGGAGCGGCGAGGGCGGCCGGTCAGACCGCGCCGCGCGAGACTCGATCAGCGCAAGCGACCACCAAACGACCAGCAACGCCACGACAATCGCCGCTCCCAGGTACACCAAAAAACTCAAGACCGCTCGCGGCGTGACGTCGGTCTGGTCGAAGGCCACGTCCTCGTGAATCGGTTGGGCGCGCCCCCTTGCCGGGCGCGCAGCCTTACGCGGGTCAGTGCTCGCCATGTTCGATGGCCTCCGCCAGTTCGGGGTCGCCGAGCGGCAGCAACGGCCTTCCTTTCAATTGCCACGCAAAATAAGCCAGCCAGATTCCGCCGATGCCGGCGGGTGCGGCCACGTCCATCCAATGGACCCGAAACGCATCCGGAGAAAATTCCGGCGCGGTCATCCAGAATAAATCCACCAGGCGCATGAAAATCACGGCAATCGCCAGCCGCGGGAGCAGCCGCGCGCTGCGTTTCAGGTCGCGCGAAAGCAAAAGGAAAAACGGCAGCGCAAAATGGAAGAGCAGAATCAGCACTCCCAGCGCTCCCCAGCCGCCGCGGAGGCGCTTTACGTAAAACGGGATTTCTTCCGGAAGGTTCCCTGCCCAAATAATCAGGAGCTGCGAGAAAGCGAAGTAGGCCCACAGCATGACGAAGGCCAGGAGCAGTTTGCCGAGGTCGTGCAAATGGCGCGGCTGGAGGATGCCGGACATCGGCTCGCTCTGCGCCAGGAGCACGGCCACCGCGATCATCAAAGCCATTGCGGAAACAGCCTGTCCGCCGACAAACAGAAAACCGTAAATCGTCGAGGACCAGTGCGGCGAGAGCGACATCACCCAGTCCACCGCGGCGAAAGTCATGGTGAAGACGTACAAGACAATCCCCGGACCGCTGAGCATTTGCAGCTTCCGTCGCAGCGCGCGCTCGGGCCTCGCGTCCTGCTGAAGCGACCAGCCATTCAACAACAGCATCAGCAGGATCCAAATGGCGAAATAAATCGCCGCGCGCGTGAGGAAACCGGGGATGGTCAAGTAGCTCATCTGAAATCTCGAAAGAGGCTTTTCCATCGGTCCGGTCCAGGCATAAAGCTGGCGAAGGCCGAACCCCAGCGGAACAAATAGCACCGCGAGAACCGGCAGCGTGCGCGTGGCGGATTCCAGCGGCCGGCGGATCATAACGCCCCAGTGGCCGCCCGTCAGATGCTGGAGCATCAGAAGGCCCAGACAGCCCAGCGTCACGCCCAGCGCGAACAAGTAGCCCACCAGATACGAACGGAAAAATTGCGCGGGGCTTGCGGACGCGCCGAACATCATCAGCGCCAGCCCCAGAATGCCCACGGTCAACGCGCGTTGCTGCAAACGGCCAACGCTCGCGGGCGCCATGTAGTTCTGCGCGCTCATTTCGCGGCGTCTCCGGTTTTCAGCTTTTCGCGCATCTCCACGGGCAGCTCGCTGGCCGGCGCATTCTGGCTCAATTGCAGCGCGCGGATATAGGCGATGATGGCCCAGCGGTCACGCGGAGGAATCTGCGCGGAATAATCGGGCATGGCCCCAAACCCGTTGGTCATAACGTCGTAAAAATGTCCCACCGGCGCCTGGCGCAATCGCTCGCTGTGATAGGTCGGCGGGTGGCGGAAGCCGCGTTGCGCCACCATGCCGTTGCCGTCGCCGAGCTTTCCGTGGCAAACGCTGCAATAGATGTCGAAGCGTTCGCGTCCGCGCGCCAGCAATTCCGGCGTCACCGCCAGGGGAAACGCGTCGGAATCCTTCGGGATGGCTAGCGCGTCCTGCTCGATGCTTCCGCGCGCGATCGTGCCTTCCACCAGCGCGCGCTCGGACCGTCCATCCCCGAAGAAATCCGTCGGCGAGAGCGGACGCTGTTTCGGCTGGCGCGCCATGTCCTGCTGGCAGCCGGCGAGGCCGCAGGCGAAGCACAGCGCCAGCGAAGCGCAGAGAATCGGCCGGCCCCGAAATGTGGCCGGGGCCCTAAACATCCTCCACCTCGCAGACATCGTGCGCCTTCAGGCTCACAAGAAGTTTTTCCGTGCTGGTGCGGTCGAACTTCGGGTCTTTCGCTTCGACGCACAGGAAGAACCGGTCGTTGGAGGCCAGCGCAAACCGCGGCACGTTGAACACCGGATGGTGCGGCATGGGCAGCTTATTGAGCGCCAGCATTCCCAGCACGGCAAAGATCGAGGCGCCAAGCACGGCAAGCTCGAACGTTACCGGAATGAACATGGGCCAGCTATTTAGCGAGCGGCCGCCGATGTTTTCGGGATAACTGACCGCGGACATCCAGTACTGCATGAAATACCCGCCCGCGCCCCCCAGCAGTCCGCCGATCAGCGTGATCAGCGGCACGCTCGAGCGGCGGAATCCGAGCGCCTCGGCGAGCCCTTCCACGGGAAAAGGCGTGTAGGCATTCACGTAGCGGTAGCCTTCGGCGCGGCATCGCTCCGCGGCCGCGATGAGCTGCTCGGCCGCGTCAAATTCCGCCATCAGTCCGTAGAGGTGCGAGCGGCGCTCGATCATTTCTTTTCCTCGCTGCCGGTGTGCGCCACGAGCTCGCGCATCTCCGCGATCGAGATCACGGGCAGGAAGCGGATGAATAGAAACAGCAGGGCCACGAAGAGCCCGAGCGTCCCGGCGAGCATGGTCCAATCCCAAATCCGCGGCATGTACATGCCCCAGGCCGAGGGCATGAAATCTCGGTGCAGGCTCACCACGACAATCACGAAGCGTTCGAGCCACATGCCGATATTCACCACAAGGGACATCACAAAGAGCGCCGGCACGTTCGTGCGCACTCTTCGGAACCACAAAAGCTGCGGCGCAAGAATGTTGCAGGCGATCAGCGCCCAGTACAGAACCCTGTAGGGCCCGCCCAGGCGGTTCAGAGAAAGGAAAACCTCATAGGGATTCCCGCCATAAAACGTCATAAAAAATTCCATGACGTACCCGTACCCGACAATCAGCGCCGTGGCGAGCATCACTTTGGCCATGTTTTCGAGATGGCGCATGGTGATGAAATCTTCGAGCTTGTAAACCGCGCGCAGCGGAATCGCCAGAGTCAGCACCATCGCGAAACCCGAATAGATCGCTCCGGCCACGAAGTAGGGAGGAAAGATGGTGGTATGCCAGCCGGGCACGATGGCGACGGCGAAGTCGAGGCTCACGACCGTGTGTACGGAAACAACCAGCGGCGTTGCGAGGCCCGCAAGAAGCAGATACGCCGACTGGTAGCGGTGCCAGTGGCGCGCCGAGCCGCGCCAGCCCATGGCCAGCATGCCGTAAATCACTTGCTTCGCGCGCGAGGTGGCGCGGTCCCGCAGCGTGGCCAGGTCCGGAATGAGTCCGACAAACCAGAACAGCAACGACACCGTGAAATAGGTCGAGACCGCAAAGACGTCCCAGATAAGCGGGCTGCGGAACTGCGGCCACACGCCCATCGTGCTCGGGTACGGCAACATCCAGTAGGCGTACCACGGACGCCCGGCGTGGAGCAGCGGGAACAATCCGGCGCAGGCCACCGCGAACAATGTCATGGCTTCGGCGAAGCGGTTGATCGAAGTGCGCCATTTCTGATTGAGCAAAAGCAGGATCGCCGAGATCAGCGTGCCGGCGTGCCCGATTCCGATCCACCACACGAAGTTGACGATCGCGAAGCCCCAGCCCACGGGAATGTTGATGCCCCAGATCCCTGTGCCTACGGCAAGCAGGTACGAGATCGTGTACAGCAGCAGCATCACGATCAGGAACGACGCGCCGAAACCCAGCCACCAGCCGCGCGTGGTCGGCCGCGTCAGCACAATGGCGCTGATTTTTGCCGTGACCGAGCCGACCGTGTAACCCGGCGCGAGCACCGGCGCGCTGCGCCGCGCGGGCGTTCCCGGATTAGTTGGCCGGCCGGCGCTCATCGTTTTTCCGCCTTCTCCAGCTCGGGGTTTGGATTCCGCACCGCGGCGAGATACGTGGTGCGCGGCCGCGTGTTCAGGTCCGCCAGGATTGCGTAGTTGCGCTGCTGGGCCTTGAGCTGGGCGACGCGGCTCGCGGGATCGTTGGCATTCCCAAAAACGATGGCTTCGGTGGGGCAGGAGGCCTGGCAGGCCGTGACGATCTCGCCGTCGCGGATCGGCCGGTTCTGTTTCTCGGATTCGATCCGCGCATTGTTGATGCGCTGCACGCAGTAGGTGCACTTTTCCATCACGCCGCGGCTCCGCACCGTGACCTCCGGGTTGCGCAGCAGCTTGAGCGAGGGCGTTTCCCAATCCTGGAAGCGCAGGAAATTGAAGCGCCGCACTTTGTAGGGACAATTGTTCGAGCAATAGCGCGTGCCGATGCAGCGGTTGTACACCATGTCGTTCAGCCCTTCGGCGCTGTGCACCGTCGCCCCCACCGGGCACACCTCTTCGCACGGCGCGTTTTCGCATTGCATGCAGGGCACCGGTTGAAAATACGTTCCCGGATTTTCCACTGCGCCTTCGTAGTAGCGGTCAATGCGGATCCAGTGCATCTCGCGCCCGCGCATCACCTGGTCTTTTCCCACCACCGGAATGTTGTTCTCCGACTGGCACGCCACCACGCACGAGTTGCAGCCGATGCAGGCATTCAGGTCAATCGTCATGCCCCAGGCGTAGCCCGGGTACGCAAACTCCTTGTAGAGCGTGAGCGACTTCGGCGGCTCGGCTTGCTTGCGCACGAAATTCGGGTTGCCGTGATAATCGGCGAGAGTTGCGGCGCGCAGCAATTCGCGGTTTTGCGTCTCCTGATCCGCGATATTGGAGTGGTACTGCGTGCACGCCAGCGGATACGTCTCGCCCGTCTTGCGGAGTGTTACACCGCCCGCCGCCGACCAGACTGCTGAGGAAGTCCGCACCGCGTACGCATTGAATCCCTTCTGCGTGCCGACGCGTCCGGCGCGCGTCCGGCCGTAGCCGAGATGCAGCGTGACGACGCCGTCGGCCTGGCCCGGCACAATCCACACGGCCGCAGTCACTTTGCTTCCGTTCACCAGCACGTCCACCACGTCAGTGAGCACCTGACCGTGTTCGCCGCCTGTGGCGGAAACGCGGTGGCTCAGCCCAAGCTTTTCAGCCGTTGCCGGGCTGACAATCGCGGCGTTGTCCCAAGTCAGCTTCGTCACCGGCTTGGGCACTTCTTGGAGCCAGCCGTTGTTGGCGAAGCGCCCATCGTAAATGCTCGGGTCAGGACGAAAGACGACTTCTAGAATTCCGTTCCGCTCGTTGGGGTTAGGCCGAAAATCCGTCGTGCTTCGAGGAAAACGCGTACTCGCATTCACGTTGACAGGCGGAAAGACTGTTCCGGCAATCACGCCATCGTTCAGCGATTTCCTCCAGAACTTCTCGAAGTCCGTGCCGGCGTGCTGCGATTTCCAATAGTTGCGAACCATCTCATAGCTGGTCTGCTCGGGTTTGTCGCTGAACGCCGCGAGCACTTCGTGCGCCGTCTTGCCGTGATACAGCGGCGCAATCAGCGGCTGGATGATGCTTGCCGTGCCGTCATAAGCCCGCGCGTCGCTCCACGACTCAAGAAAATGCGCCTCGGGAATGTGCCACTGGCAGTATTGC
>DASWCG010000028.1:0-3419 GCA_036390175.1 Candidatus Acidiferrales bacterium
CACACTCCCGATCATTTTGTTTTTCAGCCTGGTCGGCATGGGCGGAAGCTACAGCGTGGCCTGGTTTGGCATTCGCGTGAACACGTTTGCGAACTCGCGGACCGCGTTTGCCGGGCTGCGCGGCAAGCCCTACGCGATCAACCACATTCCATTGGAAGCCGGGATGAGCGTGGGAATGATGCTGATCAGCGTCGAGCTGCTGATGATGCTTATTATCCTGCTGTTCATTCCTGGCGATTACGCCGGGCCGTGTTTCATCGGCTTTGCCATCGGCGAATCGCTTGGCGCGGCGGCCCTGCGCATTGCTGGCGGCATTTTCACCAAGATTGCCGATATCGGCTCCGACTTGATGAAAATCGTTTTCAAGATCAAGGAAGACGACGCGCGCAACCCCGGCGTAATCGCTGATTGCACCGGCGACAACGCCGGCGATTCGGTGGGACCGACCGCCGATGGCTTTGAAACCTACGGGGTGACCGGCGTCGCGTTGATTACGTTCATCCTGCTGGCGGTAAAGGGTCCCACGATTCAGGTGCAACTGCTGGTGTGGATTTTCGTGATGCGCATCATCATGCTGGTCGCAAGCGCTGCCGCCTACTTTATCAACGGGGCCATCGCCAAAGCGCGTTTCAGCAACGCCGACGAAATGAACTTCGAGGCGCCGCTGACTTCGCTCGTGTGGATCACGTCGTTTGTTTCGATCGCGCTGACCTACCTGGTTTCCTCGCTGATCATTCCGGAACTTGGCGGCGATCCGACGCAGTGGTGGAAACTAGCCACGATCATCTCTTGCGGCACGCTGGCGGGAGCCATCATTCCGGAACTGGTGAAAGTTTTCACATCCACCGAATCGCGCCACGTCAGGGAAGTGATGACCTCCGCGCAAGAAGGCGGAGCGTCACTCGGCATTCTGTCCGGCTTCGTTGCGGGAAATTTCTCCGCCTATTACCTGGGGCTCTCGATGGTGCTGCTGATGTCCATCAGTTATCTCTTCTCGCTCCAGGGACTGGGCGACCTCATGGTGGCGGCGCCGGTGTTCGCTTTTGGCTTGGTCGCATTCGGCTTCCTAGGCATGGGGCCGGTGACGATCGCCGTGGACTCTTACGGCCCGGTTACCGACAACGCGCAATCCGTGTACGAGCTATCGCTCATCGAGCAGATTCCGGGCATTAAGCAGGAGCTGAAGAAGGACTACAACATGGACGTGGATTTCGAGCGCGCCAAGCACATGTTGGAAGCGAATGACGGGGCGGGCAACACTTTTAAGGCTACAGCGAAGCCCGTTCTGATCGGCACCGCCGTCGTCGGCGCCACCACGATGATTTTCTCGATCATCATGGCGCTGACCGATGGCCTCGCTAACCAGGAAAAGGTAAGAATGCTTTCGCTGCTCCACGCGCCGTTTGTTCTCGGTCTCATCAGCGGCGGCGCCATCATCTATTGGTTCACGGGCGCCTCCACGCAGGCGGTGACCACGGGCGCTTATCGCGCGGTCGAATTCATCAAAGCCAACATCAAGCTCGAAGGCGTTGAAAAAGCAAGCATCGCCGACAGCAAGAAAGTCGTGGAGATCTGCACGAAATACGCGCAGAAGGGCATGCTCAACATTTTCATCGCGGTGTTTTTCGCCACGCTGACCTTTGCGTTCCTTGAACCCTTCTTTTTCATTGGCTACCTCATTTCCATCGCCACCTTCGGTTTGTACCAAGCCATCTTCATGGCCAACGCCGGCGGCGCCTGGGACAACGCAAAGAAAATCGTCGAAGTGGAGCTGAAACAAAAAGGCACGCCGCTGCACGACGCCACGGTGATCGGCGATACGGTCGGGGATCCGTTCAAGGACACTTCGTCGGTGGCGCTCAACCCGGTCATCAAGTTCACTACGCTCTTCGGTCTGCTGGCCGTCGAGCTTGCCGTGCAATTGACGGCATCGCAGGGCAGCACGCTGACACACATCCTCGCCGCCGCCTTCTTCATGGTGTCCTTCTTCTTCGTTTACCGATCGTTCTACGGGATGCGCATTCGCGAAGGCGCGGCGCACTGAAAACAGTTGTCAGTATTCAGTTGTCAGTTTTCAGTGAAAAGAGAGAAAAAAAGCGGAGCCGCGCCCAGCGTCCGGCTTTTTTGCAGGGCGGTGGCTTACCCGGCTTTTCTTCTCAAACAGGAGTAGAATTCCGCCTATTCCCCTCTGAGGCGCAAACGATGCGAAAAATTCTCTTTGCAGCGATGGGTTTTGTCTTGACGGCGGTTATGCCGGCAATGTGCAGGGCGCAAGTGGATACGAAGTGGAAAATTCACGATCCCGACCGCCCGCTGCCACCGGTGATTGAGCCCGGGACGGCCAGCACCCAGGATGCGCCGGGACGTCCGCCTTCCGATGCAGTCGTGCTCTTCGACGGCAAGGATCTTTCCAAATGGGCGCACAAGGACGGAAGCGCCGCGAAGTGGAAAGTGGAGAACGGCTACCTTGAGACGGTTCCCAAGACCGGCTACATCTACACGCGCGAGGCGTTCGGGGATTGCCAATTGCACGTCGAATTTGCCGAGCCGACACCGCCGAAAGGCGAAAGCCAGGAGCGCGGCAACAGCGGCGTTTTCTTGATGGGCCTGTATGAGATCCAGGTCCTGGATTCCTACGAAAACAAGACGTATGCGGATGGCCAGGCCGCCGCGGTATACGGCCAGTATCCGCCGCTCGTGAATGCCTCACGCCCTCCCGGCCAGTGGCAGAGCTACGACATCTTTTTTCACGGCCCGCGCTTTGCGAAGGACGGAAAGCTGCTCCGCCCTGCACGGGTGAGCGTGCTCCACAACGGCGTGCTGGTGCAGGATAACGTTGAACTGTCTGGCCCAACGGCGCACGGAGCGCGTCCTCCGTATACGCCTCAGCCCGAAAAACTGCCGCTTGCGCTCCAGGATCACAGCAACCCGATTCGCTTCCGCAATATCTGGATTCGCGAACTGAAATCAACGGAGTGATAGCTGAAGAGTCGCAATCCGGGCCCCGGATTGTTCTGGCCTTCCAGAATTACACACCACCTTTGCCCAACTAGAAACTGAAATTAGAAAAGGAACAAGAGAAAGACCCCACCACAGAGGTCAACAGTTGAAAGTTAAAAGTTGAAAAGTAAAGGCGCGTGAAGAACCTCGGGAGAGGTCAGCGGCTAGCTAGAAATGGAAATTCGAAATTAGCAATTAGAAAAGGGATAAGAGAGAGACCGCACCCTTGCCCCGACCCGGTCGGGGTAAACGCCACCCGCAAGGATTGGGCCACCCAAAGGCGCTTTTCGGAATTAAGGCGCGGCCACCCGCCCAAGGAGTGCGTGATTCGTGCGAGAAAACCGGAAGCCTTTTGTGCAAAAGCTACACTAGAGCGCTCGGTGGCGCCGATTCGTGTTACTATTTTTTTTATGGAAGTC
>DASWCG010000029.1:0-2659 GCA_036390175.1 Candidatus Acidiferrales bacterium
CGCCGCGTCAGGCCGTCTCATGTCCGTAGTCGGCATTCGCAAGATCTGATCGCATTCTCCTCGTAGGTGCAGCGCTTGTCCCTGCGCTGTCGGGATGCTGCTCCCCTACTGGATAATGGATACCAGTCCGGTTTGAGCGGAGCTGTCCAAGAGTGCCAGTTGTCCGCATGCCGCCATCACATCCCGTCCGCGCGAATAACGAACAAACGCTGGCACGCCGCGGTCCACCAAAATTCGCCGAAACTCCTCAATCCTTTCTGGCGATGATTCCTGGTAGGGAAGCTCTCCCGGGTTCCACGGAATCAGATTTACCTTCACGGATTTCATTGGCGCCAGCAACTTCACCACGCGCCGCGCATCTTCCGCCGAATCGTTTACGCCGCCGAGCATCACGTATTCGAACGTCAAGTGCTCCCAGGGCCGCAGTGGATATTTCTTGCAAGCCTTCATCAGCGCCGAAAGCGGATACTTCTTATTGATGGGCATCAGCGCGTCGCGTTGCTCATCATTCGAAGCGTTCAGCGAGATCGCCAGTTTGGGCCGTACCTTTTCCTGCGCCAGCCGCTCGATTCCCGGCACAATCCCGCTGGTCGAAAGTGTCACATGCTTCGGGGAAATCCCAGCACCCTCAGGATCGAGCAGAATCCTGACCGCCGCCATCACCGGCTCGAAATTTAGGAGCGGTTCGCCCTGACCCATCAACACGATGTTCGTCTGCGGCGCAAGCTCCGCCTTGTGCTCTTCCAGCGGCAGCAGTGCCTGCGTCAGGATCTCTCCCGCTGTGAGATTGCGAATCAGCCCCAATTGCGCCGTCAAGCAGAAGTGGCAATCGACCGCGCAGCCCGCTTGCGTCGAAATGCAAATGGTCTGCCGCCCCTCGCTCGGCATGAACACGGCCTCCACCGAGGTTTCCTTCGTGGCCGCGTTGTCTTCAGCCGGCGGCAGCGCCAACAAATAGCGCACCGAGCCATCCGCCGAAGCAAACCGCTGCTTCACGTGCGGAAGCGTAATCCGCGCTTCATTCGAAAGCCGCTCTCGGAGAGCCGCCGGCAAATTCGTCATTCGCGCAACTTCAAGCTTCCTCTCCGCATACAGCGCATGGTAAATCTGTCCGCCCCGGTAAGCCGGTTCGCCCAGCGCCACACACAACTCGCGCAGCTCTTCTTTGGATTTGCCCAACAGTTCCATCAGCCTTTTACGTTTTGGGAAAAGCTCCATTGTCCATCGAGAGATCAGCAAGCCCGAACTACAGAATACCTCTTTTTCACTTGCTCTCTACTTTGTGCCTGCTTACTTCGTTTTGGAATCGCGCTATAATTCCTGGGCAACCCGCGCTTTTTCTGGAGACCTTCCGGAGGCTCCCGATGACACAAAACGCCGTAACCGAGCAACTCGCAATCACCGATTGGGTCAAGGACCTGGCCGCCATCCCCGAGCTCGACTTCACGCTACAGAACGTGCAGGACTACGTCATCCGCCACGCCGTCCGCCCGGAGTCCCTCGACAAGTATCTTTTCTTTTCCAAAGGCAATTACACTCGCAATCTCATCTTCAGGAACAACGTCTTCGAGTGCATGACCATTTGCTGGGACATCGGCCAGCACAGCCGCATTCACAATCATCGCGGCCAGAATTGTTGGATGTCCGCTCCCATCGGCCGCCTCCGCGTCCAGAATTACCGCGTGGACCAGCGCGACGCTGCTCACGGCACCTGCAAAATCATCCCCACCGATACCTATGATCTGGATGCCACTCACCCCGCCTACGTGAATCCCGTCGAGCCCGTCCACGAGGTCAAAAACCTGGCCGAATTTAACCAGCGCGCCGTTAGCATTCACATTTATTCCAAGCCGTTCGATTCTTGCGAGGTTTATCTGTGCGAGAGGGGCACGTACTCCGATGTTCCGCTCCACTACACGAGCGAATACGGCCGCCTGAATCCCGACGAGAAACTCCTCTAACCTGAACGGGGTTTCATGCTTGCCCTTCAGTCTCATTCGGTTCCAACACGCCAGACAGGATGCCCCGCCAGTCCTCAAGCAGCTTTTCCGCCTTCTTCCGGCTCCGGTCGCTCTCCTGGCCCTTGGCGTCGGTAGAGAGGACATCCTCGCGAACGGAAAGTCCGCCGACTGATAGCCGGCGGGGAACCACATTGGTATAAATGGGCAGATCTGCCTGTGCCATTGGAGTTGCTACCTCCTAACTCATTGATTGCGCGGGACTTTATCTCCTCACGGTCGGCCGCTCCAGCGATTGTCCACGGGCCACCAGTCATCATTCACGAGTCACAAATCCCTTTACAATCAACCCTTCCACAAGTGTTCATTCTAAAGCACTTACAGCGAATCCTAAGTCCTTTAGAATCCGCACTTACGAAAAACCAGGGGGTGGGGTAGCCTGCCTTTTGTATTTCTACTGACTCTCCGCGACATAGATCATCTCCGGTGAAGCATCCGAGAGCGGCGAGCGGTCGAAGTTTCCATAGAGGCGCACGACGCGGAAACCGCAGCGCGCCAAAAGGTGTTCGATCTCATAGCGGAAGAAATAGCGCAGCGTCCAGGCGAAAACGAGGCGCTCGTCCCGGCCGTCCGGATGTTTCACCTGAAAAATCATCTCGACATCATTGCGTTGTTCCGCCCGATGAAACGCGGCGACGCGT
>DASWCG010000030.1:0-27413 GCA_036390175.1 Candidatus Acidiferrales bacterium
CACCCAAGGGAAACATGGCATGAAGTTTGGAGTGGATTACCTTTGGGAGCCGCAACTGGGCGGCTATTTCGAGTTTAACTCGACGCTCGCATTAGAATTCCAGGATCTGCCCAGCACCATCTTGAACAATACGACCTTGTATCCAGCGGGCTTCAATACTCCAGGCGCGGTCACCAGCATGTCCATCTCCCTTGGTGACCCGAACGAAGACCTGCCGGGGGGCGGCAAGATGCTCGGCCTCTACTTCCAGGACACTTGGAAGACATCGAGGAGGCTGACGCTCGACCTCGGCGTTCGCTACGACCGCGACTTCAACCTTATGGCAAGCAACACCCAGGGGAAAAGCCGCACCTTCCTGCTGCTTCAGGCGATTACCAGCCCGTTCGCAGGTATTCCGCAGGACTACAAGAAGGGCTTCAGCCCGCGCGTCGGCTTCGCTTACGATGTGGGTGGGAACAGCAACAACGTCCTGCGCGGGGGGTACGGTCTCTACATTGATCAGACCTTCCTGAACATCCCCCTGTTCATGATTCAGCAGGCTAGGCCAACTATCTTCGCGACCATCTTCTCGCTTTCAGGCACTGACGTCGTGCCGGGCACGAGTATTCCGCTGTCGAGTTATCGGCTGGGCATCGATCCCTTGCCCACCATCCCGCCGCCGGCGACGTCCTTCGCTGACCTGGTCCAGTGCCCAGGACCCTGCTCCCACCCGGTTGGCCGACTGATGGCGCCCGACTACCGCAACCCCTACTCGCAGGAATGGAACGTCGGGTTTGCGCATTCGTTCAACGCGAACACCGTGGCCGAGATTGAGTACGTCCACGAGCTGGGCCTGCACGAGGAGAAGCGGGCATTTCTGAACTATATAAATCAAACCGACAACCCGGCCTCCCCGTGCACCGCGACCTCATGCTCGGGCGGCGTTCGTGTTCTGAGCAGTGCGCTCGCTGCCGCTGGCCAGCCGCAGATCGGTCGCGTCTCCATGGAAACCTCCTGGGGCCGCTCGCGCTATGACGGTATGAACGTCAGCCTGCGCCGGCGCATGGCCAACCGCTTCAGCATCAACACAACTTACACGCTGTCGAAGGGCTTGGCCTACAACGGCAATGCCGCCAGCTACTCCAATGCCATCACTGATCCGCGCTTCCCGCTGTTGCCGACGGACTTCGGTCCGGTGCCCAACGATGAGCGCCATCACCTCTCGGTGAGCGGCGTGGTGGATCTGCCCTGGGGCTTCCAAATCGCGCCCATCATGCAAGTCGCCTCGGCGCGTCCGTACAACGCGACTACCGGTGTGAGCAACGTGCTGGGCTTTGGCTCGGGTCCGGCGGCGGCACACGCGATTGTGCCAACCAGTGATCCAAGCAACATCTTCTTTGGCCTGACCCAGACTACGGCCCAGTTGCGTAACTGCTATCTCGTCACATTGACGTGCAAGCAGGCTGGTTTCAACTTTTTGCGCGGGCAACCGTTCTTCGACATGGATATGCGCGTGACCAAGCTCATCAAGTTTGGTGAGCGCTCGAACCTGAAGCTCATCTTCCAGACCTTTGACCTCACCAACCGCGCCAACTACGGCAACAACTACGACGGCAATGTAAGGAACAGCCTGGCGTCGAACGGTTCAACCTTTGGTACGCCGCTAGGCTACATCGGCTGCAATGCCAACGGATGCAATAGGACTATTCCTATTTCATTCCGTGCGGAGTTTGGAGGCCAGTTTACCTTCTAACTGTTTAAGCGTACTGATGCGTGGCTCCTCGTTCAGGGGAGCCACGCCTCCCGTCGTTTCTTTCCCTTTACTCCACGCGCGACTGTACCTCGAACACTAGGTGCGCTTTCCTCTCATGAGGTGGCGAAGGTTCCAGCCGGCGTCTCCGCGGGAAGCGATATAGAGAAAAACGAAGCAGAACAATACCGCCAGTTCACCCCGGTTGCGGATCGGCCAGAATCCATGCGGCGCGTGCGCGCGGAAATAGGCGACGGCCATTTCGCCGCTGGCCACAAAAGCGGCAATGCTGGTGAACAATCCCAGAGCGATCAGCACGCCCCCGCCGAACTCGATGATGCCGGCGATGAGCATCAAGGGATCGTGGAGTTCGCGCGCGCCGCCGAGAACGCCGAAAAGCTTCTGCGCGCCATGACACGCGTACAAGAATCCTGCTACGACGCGCATCAAGCTGTAAATTTGCTCGGAATACCGGTTCAGGATTCGCATCAGGTTTTGGCCTTTCTTGTGATGAGTCTCAGCCTCTCTTTCCAGCGATCATTGTAATACGCGGCCTCCGAGGAAGCGGGCCGCGGAACCAAGCTCCTCTTCGATGCGAAGAAGCTGGTTGTATTTGGCAACGCGGTCGGTGCGCGAGGCCGAGCCGGTCTTGATCTGCCCCGTGCCCATGGCCACGGCGAGGTCGGCAATGAACGTGTCTTCGGTTTCGCCGGAGCGGTGCGAGATGACGCTGGCATAGCCGGCTTGGCGCGCCATTTCGATGGCTTCGATGGTCTCGGTGACCGTGCCGATTTGATTCAGCTTGATGAGAATCGCATTGGCGATTTTTCCCGAGATGCCCCGCGCGAAGATCTTTGTGTTGGTCACGAAGATATCGTCGCCCACAAGCTGAAGCTTCTTCCCCAATTGCTCGGTCAAATGTTTCCAGCCGGGCCAATCCTCTTCGGACATGCCATCTTCGAGCGACACGATCGGATACTGGCGCGCCCAGTTCGCCCAGAACTCCACCATCTGCTCCGAGGTCCGCGCGCTCTTGTCGGATTTCTTGAAAACGTATTTTCCGCTGGCTTTGTCGTAGAACTCGCTCGCGGCGGGGTCGAGAGCAATGGCCACCTGTTCGCCGGGCTTATATCCCGCGGCACTGACGGCTTCGAGAACGGTTTCGATGGCTTCTTCGTTGGACTTGCAATTCGGCGCGAACCCGCCTTCATCGCCGACGTTGGTGGAATAACCGCGCTTCTTTAGCGCGGCCTTGAGGTTGTGGAAGACTTCCACTCCCCAGCGCAGCGCTTCGTCAAAACTCCTTGCGCCGACGGGCATGGCCATGAATTCCTGCACGTCCACGGAACTGTCGGCGTGGGCCCCGCCGTTGAGAATGTTCATCATGGGAACCGGCAAGGTACAGCCCGGAGCGCCGGATTTTGTGTCGCTCGAATACCGCGCGAGATATTGGTAAAGCGGCAGATCTTGCGCGGCCGCGGCTCCGCGCGCTGCCGCCATCGAAACCGGCAGAATGGCGTTCGCGCCGAGCTTGCCTTTGTTGGCTGTGCCGTCGAGCTCGATCATGCGGCGGTCGAGCGCGCGCTGGTCGGCGGCGTCCATTCCCACAACAGCTTTTGCGATCGGGCCATTGACGTTGGCGACGGCTTTCAGAACGCCTTTGCCGAGGTAGCGCGACTTGTCGGCGTCGCGCAGTTCGAGCGCTTCATGCTCTCCCGTGGAGGCGCCCGAGGGAACCGCGGCGCGCCCCTTCACGCCGGCTCCGACGTACACGTCTGCCTCGACGGTGGGATTCCCGCGAGAATCGAGGATCTGCCGCGCGCGGACCTGCGTAATCTTCGTGGACATGGCGGCTCCCGAATCGAAAGAGGGATTGTACTGGGAGCTGTCAATAGACGGTAGCGATTCGTGAAAAAACCGTGAGAAAACCTTGAGAAAACGAAGACGTGCCGGCACGGTCGCGCGAGCCGCGTCGAAGAGCGGCGAATTTCGTGGTACTGTCGCATACCGCAATCGTCCCGGCGGCGGAAAGCCGCCCGAAACCAACTCCTCGGAGGCTACCGATGCGCGTTACTGATTTGGCCTGCAGCTTGCTGGTGCTCGTGCCGGCTTGCTTTGCGTTTGCCCTGGCACAGATCGCTCCGGGCAAATCGCCCGCGGAGCCGCGCGAAACGTGGGTCCACAAATTCGCGGCCGTCAATGGCGTGAAGCTGCACTATGTCGAGCAGGGAAAAGGGCCGGCGATTCTCTTCCTCCACGGCTTTCCCGAATTCTGGTACGCGTGGAAAGACCTGTTGCCGGAGTTCGCCAAAGATCACCAGGCGATTGCTCTGGACATGCGCGGGTACAACTTGTCGGAAAGCCCTGCGGCGGTGGAAGCCTACCGCGTGCCCGTCATCGTGGACGATGTGCGGGCGTTGATGACCGGGCTGGGCGCGCGCAAGTTTGTTCTCGTGGGGCACGATTGGGGCGGGGTCATCGCCTGGTATTTCGCTGCGGCGCATCCGGAGATGCTCGATAGACTGGTGATCATCAACGCGCCGCACCCGGTGATTTTCGCGCGCGAGCTGGCCGGCAACCCCGACCAGCAGAACGCCTCCGCGTACTTCAATTTATTTACATCGCCGGCGGCGGAATCGGTGCTGGGCCAGAACGATTTCCAGCCTTTGCAAGTCTTGCTGAAGGAATGGGGAAGCGACGCAGACCGCGAGAAGTACCTGGAATGCTGGCGGCGCGGCTTGACTGGAGGCTTGAATTTTTATCGCGCGGCCAATCTAAAATCACCCGCCGGAGGAGGCCAGGCCGATCCCGCCGCATCGCAGGGTCTCGTGTCTATCGCTCCCATCACCGTTCCCACACTGGTGATTTGGGGTGAGAAGGATACCGCCTTGCTGACGGGAAATCTCAACGGGCTGGAAGCACAGGTGCAAAATCTGAAAGTCCGCCGCGTGCCCGACGCCGATCACTGGGTGGTCCATGAGAAACCTGCGCTGGTCATCCAGACCATGCGCGAGTTCCTCAAGCAATAAATCGAAGGCTACTCCGGCTCCTCGAGCATGGACTCTTCCCGGACCACCAGGACGATTCCGGACTCGGTGACCTGAAATCGTTTCCGGTCGGCTTCGAGGTCGTAGCCGATCTGCGTGCGTTCGGGAAGGCTCACGTGGCGATCAATGATAGCGTTGCGGATTTGCGAGTGGCGGCCAATGGAAACGTGGTTGAAGAAGATGGAGTTCTCCACTTCGCAATAGCTGTTCACGCGGACATCGTAGCCGACAATCGAGCGCTTCACGCGTCCGCCGGAAACGATCGAGCCGCTCGCGACAATGGAATCCAGAGCCACGCCCATGCGGCCGGGATCGGCAAAAACGAATTTTGCCGGCGGATATTGCTGCTGCCAGGTCCGCAGCGGCCAGTTCTTATCGTAGAGATTGAAGACCGGGCTTACCGAAACCAGGTCCATATTCGCCTCGTAATAGGCTTCGATCGTGCCGACGTCGCGCCAGTACATTTCCCCGGGGCTGTTTTCGTCCACGAAGTTGTAGGCGAAGACGCGGTGCTTGCCGATGATCTTCGGCAGAATGTCCTTGCCGAAATCGTGGCTCGAGTTGACGTCCTCGGCGTCGGCAATGAGGATGGGAATCAGGAGCTGCGTATTGAAGACGTACACGCCCATCGAGGCGTTGACCTTCGCCGGGTTGGTGCGCGACCTCCGGGGTTCCGCGGGCTTTTCTTCAAAGGCGACGATGCGCCAGTGCTCGTCGGTCTCGATGATGCCGAAATGTCCCGCGGCTTCTTCCGGCGGCATTTCAAGGGTGGCCACGGTCACCTCGGCGCCGGAATCCGCGTGCTGCTGCAGCATCTTCTGATAATTCATCTTGTAGATGTGGTCGCCGGAGAGAACGAAAACGTAGCTCGAGCGCACGCTGCCGATCGAATAGATGTTCTGATAAACGGCGTCGGCGGTGCCCAAATACCAATTGGCGGAGACGCGCATCTGCGGCGTCAGCAGTTCGATGTAATCGCCCAGCCCCATCAGGGCGGACCATCCCTCGCGGACATGGCGGTTGAGGCTGAGCGCCTTATATTGCGTCAGCACGAAGACGCGGCGGAGATCGCTGTTGATGCAGTTCGAGAGGGTGATGTCAATGATGCGGTAAACGCCGCCGAAAGGCACGGCGGGCTTGGCGCGGTCCCGCGTGAGCGGCCAAAGCCGCTCGCCCTGCCCGCCGGCGAGCAGGACACCGATGGCGTCGCGCATCAGGGACAACGGAGGCCTCGCAGCAATTCGGCGCCGGTGCAACCATCCGGCGCGGCTATTCTACCAGCAACCCTCATCGCTTGGTGCAGCACCTGCCGCGAAGGCGGAGGGTGGGCGGGACTGGCGCGACCGATTCCATTGTTTCCGAATTACAGTTTCTTTATCTAAGTTGAATGATACCCCCCAACGCCTCTCGCGGCGGCTTCCGCAAAGAACCCTTGACATCCCCCGGCAGCTTCGCTAGAAGAAGCAATCAATAGAGTGTTAAGCTATCTCTATTCAGCTGGTCAACGAACGAAACATGGCTCCATACGGGAAACGGGGGTGAGGTTTGCTTGGCTGAAGTAACGATTCAGGAAGGCGAGTCCTTGGAGAACGCGCTGCGCCGTTTCAAGCGCAAGGTGCAGCAGGAAGACATCATCAAGGAGATTAAAAGGCACAGCTATTACATGAAGCCCGGAGAAAAACGCCGGGCGAAAGAAGCGCTATCGCGGAAGCGCTTGCGCAAAAAGCAGCGGCGCGAACTGGACTAGTGCCGTTCCAACTCATTGGAGCAAGTCTTCCAGAAACGGCTGGCGTCCATCTTCGGATCTAGGACTCCATGCCGGTATTCGGCTCAAAATAGTTGGAACGGCACTAGCCGCCGCTGGTACGCAAGTGCGGCCGCAGCGAGGCCCGAATCAGGCAGAGACCCTTGGGTTTTTCCCAGCAGCTTCGAGCCAGTCGGCAAGTGGGACCCGCCCCCGGCACCCCGGGTAACCCGGCCATCCCAAGAAATACCGATTTGTCCGAGAAGACTGCCTCCCGCGTCTCCGGCCCGGTGCAAGGGAGCAGCGAATGGAATACCACGATAAGGTACTGAAGTGCGCTGAATGCGGCGCCGAGTTCGTCTTCACCGCCGGCGAACAAATGTTCTTCGCCGACAAGGGCTTCAAGAACGAGCCCAAGCGATGCAAGGCCTGCAAGTCCCGGCGGGCGGAAGGCGCAGGCTCCGGCGGCTACGCGCGCGCCGAAACCAAAACCACCTGCTCACAGTGCGGGAAGGAAACGACGGTTCCCTTCAAGCCGACGCAGGGTCGCCCGGTGTATTGCCGCGAGTGTTTCCAGCAGCGCCGAGCCCTGGGCTCGACGGCTTAGTCGCGCGCGCGGGCCGGCGGCGAAAACTAAACAGTTGTCCGCTCTCGGAAGACTGAGGGCAGGCTGAGGGGTAGCCCGCCGCACACCGGCTGTACAGATGTTTCGCTTCCAACCAGATTCCGCGGCTCATCGCTCCGAAATTATCCGGAGCGGCGGGCCGCGTTTTCTTTTCGCGATACTGACGCTGGCGGCGCTGAGTACACTGCAAGGGGCCGGGCAAACGCCGCAGCCGGGGCAATACGATTATCTGGTAAAGGTGGACTGTGAATCGGCTGACCGGGTCGTCACCGTGCGCTTCGGCCCGCAAGGCGCGCGAGTGGAGCGGGATGTCAGCACGCGTCTGATGCCGGTGGACATCAACGGGCCCCACGGAATCGTGTTTTCGCCGGACCGCGAGTTTTATTACGTGTCCATCGGCCACGGCCGGCCGAACGGCTCGGCCTGGAAATACCGGGCCGGCGACGACGCCGTCCTCGGCCATGTGGATCTGGGAATGTTTCCCGCCACCGAAGACGTCACGCCCGACGGCAACTTCCTTTATGTGGTGAACTTCAACCTGCACGGCGACATGGTGCCGAGTTCCGTGTCCGTGGTGGACACGCACTTGATGATGGAGGTCGCGCGCATCCCCACCTGCACGATGCCTCATGGCTCGAGGATCAATGCCGACGGAACGGCGCATTATTCGGCCTGCATGATGGACGACCTTCTGGTGGAGATTGACCCGCGGCGGATGAAGGTGGCGCGGAGTTTCCGCGTCACGCCGGGGAAAGAGCAGGCGTTTGAAGGGCTTCCGCGCAGCGATTCCGCACAGCATGCAAGTCACGCGATGGACCACGGCAGCGAGCTGCCCAAGGCGGGTGATAACTCCTGCCAGCCGACGTGGGCGCAACCCTCGGCTGATGGCGCGCGCGTCTTCGTGGCGTGCAACAAATCCAGCGAGATTGTCGAGGTGGACGCCGAATCGTGGAAACTTGTCCGTCGAATTCCCGCGGGCCCGGGCGTTTATAACCTGGGCGTGACGCGAGACGGCAAACTGCTCATCGCCACGAATAAGCGCGGGCCTTCGGTTTCCATCTTCGATGTAAAGACGGCAAAGGAACTCGCGCGGCTTCCCACCAAACGGAAGGTCGTGCACGGAGTGGCCGTTTCGCCCGACAACCTTTATGCCTTCGTCACCGTCGAGGGGATCGGCTCCGAGCCGGGAACGTTGGAAGTGATCGACCTCATCGCGCTCAAGACGGTTGCCACATTGGATTTGCCGGAACAGGCCGCCGGAATCGATTTCTGGAAAATCGAGCCATCGAAGAGCCCATAATCGCATCGCAATTTTTTCAGTGGGGCATCTCCGTGGTCAAGGTCGGCTGCTTCAATTTGCCGAGCTTGGCGATCCACAACCCGGAGTGGACATCGTTGACGTAGATGAGCCCCTTGTACGGATAGGCGCCCCAGGCAAACGGAAGGTTGGACCTGTAGCCGGCGGGATCGCCGGTCCAGAGTTTGGCGATTTCCCGGCCCTGGTTGTAAAGCTCGCCGCGCAACTCGCCGGAAACATCCAGGACACGCCCGCCGCCGTTGTAGTAGCCCATGTAAAGAATGTCGTCGAAGACCCAGATGTTGTGCGCGCCGGATTCCGGCACGCTGTAGGTGGCCACTTCGCGCGGATGCGCAATATCGGAGACGTCCACGACGTGCACGATGCCGCGCACCGGAATGCGCGACTTCGAAGTGATATCGAACTGTCCCGGAAAAACTTCGTCGCCTATGAGCACATAATTTTTATAGCGGTACACGGCATGCGCGCCTGCGAGCCAACCCGGGCCATAGAGCTCGTCGTAATTGAAGCGGAGCTGGCTGACCAGTTGCGGTTTCTCCGGGCTTCCACCCTTGATGCCCCGGCCGACATCGAGAATGACCAACCCATCACGCCAGTACGCGAGGTAGGCGAGGCCCTCGAGCACCTGATCGTCGTGAAGAAAGCGGCCAATGGTCATCGGTCCCATGGGGCCTTCGACCTGCATAGCCAGAGGGCTTTCGGTCTGCCAGCGGGCCACTTCCTTGGGGTTTTTTACGTCGGCGAAATCAATCACGCGGAGCGAGCCGGTGGCATCGTCGGTCAGATAGACGTAGTGTGAATTGACAAACGCGCTGTGCACGCCGCCGGTGACCGTCGCGGTGTATTCGGAAATCTGCTTGGGATGGAGCGGGTCGGAGGTGTCTAGAAACACAATTCCGTTCTTGCGGTTTGAGGCGCCCTCGCGGGTGATAACTCCGGTTTTGCCGTCGGCGGTGACGCTGACGTCGTTCACCAGACGGGCATCCACCTTCACCGTGTCGGTAAGATTTGGCTTCGACGGGTCCGAGATGTCATACACAAAAACTTTGTCGTCAATGGTCGAGAGATAAGCGTAGTTTCCCCAGATCCATTCTTCGGCGAACTGTTCGTCCTTGGGCATGGCATGCGCGACAACTTCCACCTCGCGCGCGACGTTGCGCGGCGCGACGACCACGCTGGCGACCGCGGTGCGGTCGCCGACAGTCGCGGACACGGCGTACGTTCCCGGACGCTCGGCAACAAACGCGCCGTCCTGCCAGACCTGGGCCCCCGCGCCGGTTACGGCCCAATGCGCCGCGGGAGCCGCGATGTTCGCGCCGCGTGCGTCTCGCGCGCGAATGGCGAAGTGCACGACGTCGCCGGTGCGCGCCTGCGCGGTCGCCGGGGAAACGGAAATGTGTTCGGCGGGATTCCTCACCACCGTGACGGAAGCCTCGCCCGAAACGCCATCGCCCGCGGCGCGAATCTTCGCTCGGCCGGGACTTACTCCCGTCACAAGGCCGGCTGCATCCATGCGGGCCACCGCGGCGTTCTCCGAGGTCCAGGTGATGGCGATATCGCTGCGCGGCTCGCCATTGGCGTTGCGCGGCGTGGCCACAGCCTGCGCAGTCCCTCCGGCAACAACCGGCGCGGACAACGGCGCAACCTCAATCCGCGCAACGTGCGGGCGCTTGATGTGGATCTTCGCGTAGCCCACCTTCCCGCCAATCACCGCGCCGACAGTGACTTCGCCCGCGCCGAACACTCGGACCTTGCCGGACATATCCGCCCCGCCGGTATCGAACGGCGCGGCAAGCCACACTGTGGGTTTGTCCGGCTGGGCATTGCCCGAGGCGTCCTTGCCGACGGCGGTGAATTGCACGGTGTCGCCGACTTCGGCAACGGCTTCCGCGGGCGTGACTTCAACCGTGGCGACCTTCGATTCGGGCTTCTTGGGAGGATTGTCCTTTTCCTGCGCGCCCAGACCGGCAGCGAAGCAGAACAGCGCTGCGGGAAGCACAGCCAATCGAAACGCCTGCCAAACGATATTGCGCGTTGAAAAGGTCATCGGTGGTTCTCCTTTGCGCCGGTGTGGCGCGGGAGATTGTACCGCATGGAGGCGGCGACTGGTAACTCGTGATTGGTGACTCGTGGCTCGTGTTCTGACCCGAGGAGGGCCCCCCTCCCCCCTCGGTATGTTTTTCGTAAGTGTTGCATGTAAAGGACTTAGGTGCGCGTTTTGACGTAAGTGCAGAATCTAAAGGACTTAGGGAAGAACGGAGGTTGGAAAGAGGAACCCACCCCCTACCGTTTTTTTGGAAGTGTGTGAAACGAAAGGGTTTTAAGTCCTTTGTTTTGAAAGTGTGTGAAACTAAAGGAGTTGCGGACGCATTTTTGCGAAACTGTGTGAAACGAAAGAGTTTAGGCGGCATTTTCGGCTTTCTCGAGCTTTTCTGATTCTCTTAGCGATCTATCGCGGCCTCTCAGTAGGCGGGGCGGGTTAGGGAGTGAAGCTACCTAGCGGGCTCCTGGCGATAACGACAGAAGTACGTATAGCACAGATGACTAGCGGTTGTCAAGGCCTAATTCGCGGGCACTCCGGCACGTGGTGTAAAACCTTTGCTTCTCTCTCAATGAAGCAGGTGGGGGGCACTAACCGGAGTGCCCAGCGCCCTGCATATACATGTTGCGGTAGTGCCGAGTCAAGGTATTTCTGCAGCAATCTACTGTTGCAATAGCCTAAGCTTTCGGTTAATGTCTCCTGGCCTTAGCCGGGTACTAGAGCGCCCATGTCCCCTTCCGACGCTCCCATAACGGTTTCGCGTCAAGAACTGTCCGCGCTCGAAGATTTAACGCGCCACCTATCTAATCTCATGACCACGTTGCTGTACCATGTGGACTTGCTTCCGGCAAGTCAGGCGACCCCTGAATTCGAGCGCGTGATGATTATCACGGGCGTCGTGACGAAGACCGAGCAGGCCCTGAAAGAGTTATTGGCGATTTTCGGGCGCATTCAGGATTCCGTAGCAAAACGCGCCTCGGCATCGAAAGCGGGCAGCGGTTGATGGGTGCGCCACTTGTCCTTAGAAGGCGAAGGGAACTCCCACCTTTTCGCAAAAAAGTGCGAGAAGATGCAGCACCCGACAAACCCCTGCTCGGGGCGAAAGAGGTGTGCCACCCGCCAGCAGCAATGAGACCAGAACAACGCAGCGAATCTGCAAGGAAGGGTGTAGCAGCGCGTTGGGCTAGACAAAAAGCGTGCGTCATTACTTATTACTCTCCCTTGGCCACACCTTAGCAGCTTCTTCTGCCATAAACTCTTGTCTTTTCTTGATCTCCTCGTCATTCCAGTCTTTGCACGTGCCTATCATGTTGGTCAGCCCTAGCTTAACGTCAGCAAGAATGGGCTTCTTCACAGAAAAGCCTTTATCTTTGAATGTCGAGTTATCAATTGAAAGAAGCAGAGCCAGATTCCCCAAACGATGGACATATTCAGCGTGGGTATCCTCTGAGATGTGCTTCCAGTCTTCGGAATGATTCTCTGGCATAACATGTTCCAGCGTTATTTTTTCGTTCTTACTTGGCTCCAAGTATGGCCTACCGTCGGTTTCCAGAGAACGGAGGAAATATCGAGCGATCGCATGGTTTCCTATTTTCATAGCGGCGAAATCAACCTTGAATTGATCGTCTTCCGGGATGTCTCCCTTGATTTGTGCCTCTACTTCTTTCGCCGATTTGAGTTTGCCATCGCTTATATCTTTTGCTAGGTTCCCGAAAACTTGCTCTAGTGCCCCTGTGCCAATACTTCCGGCTGCAATGAGTCTGACGGCCCAGCCCTCAAGGGCAGTAAGAAGTTTCCCAGCTTCTACTGCGGGAAGATTCTCGATGGCTGCCAGCAATAACGGTCTAGTTTGAGATATGCCAAGAGTCTTTAGTGCTTCCAATGCATTCCGTGCTGAAGCCGGGTATTGGTTCCAGGCAGGGCTAGAGGGGTTAACAAGAGATGCGTATTGCGTGGATACCTTTTGCAACTGCTCGGAAAAACCAAGCACTTGAGCCGGAGATTGGCTGTCATTTTTTATTGAGGTGAAAAGCTCTTGGGTCCGGACAACGCCTTTCTTGGAAATCCAATAGTGCCTGACGAAGTTCTTGATTCTCTCTTCTTCGTTCATAGATTCAAGATTTCCGATCATTAGCGTCCAGTTCTTCTTTACGACGGCAAAGTGATCGTCTCCTGCTTTTCCAAGCATGTAGTTTTTGATTAGATCAACCGCAGAAAGTTCCAGCCCCCGATCATTCATCGTTTCAAAGATCATGTATGCGGAGCCTTCTGTTGGAGCCGTCACAAGGATGACTGCCGCATGATTCTCCAAGAACTCCACCCACTGTTCTAGGGCTTCAAGGTGCGAGGTTTTCGGAATCCCTTTCAGGAAGTCTCTTAAATGAGAAGCGGCGTGCTTCGCACCTTTATCAATCAGCTTGTGCGATGGCTTCGTAATCTCAGACTGTTCTCTGCTCTTTCGTTCATCGGATTTTTTGGGAAGGAGTACACGCTCAAAAAAGTAGATGGAGTCCATTTCATTAAGAACTAGATGAACGTCACAACTTTTCGTAAGAGGATGAGTTTCATAGAGCCATTTGCGGGTGAAATCCGTAGCTCCTTGCTCGTCCTTCACGTCTATGTAGTAGTCCCTGATCGCAGCCAGAATTATCATGCTCGTGGCGAGCCTTTGTTGGCCATCAACGACCATTAGATTCTTCTTTTCAGGAATAACCACAATTGTCCCAAGAAAGTAATCTCGTTGGGGATTGTTCATAGCTAGGCGAATATCTTTGCATAGATCGTCTACGTTTCCGGGTTTCCACGAATAGTCTCTTTGGTTCGGCGGCACCCGTAGATTTCCCTTTTGCAGAAGCTCACCCAAGCACTTGCGATCAAACTTTATTTCTGACAAGGTATTGTCCATCGTCAGGTGCCTCCGAGTAGAGCCACATACTACCTCTAGTACCTGTTCATTGCGATAGATAGGGGGATTTGCAGGCTAGGTTATTCACTTTCCAATCTAAGAATTCAAATTAGGACAGCACCCAGGACGACCTGCGCTTGACGCGACGGGGCAGGAGGGCTAAGCTTTCGGCCCGAAGGCGCGGCTCAAAACGGAAATTCCGGATTAAGCCCAAACCAATCCAAGGAGGAGCAAGATGTCCATACGCCGAATGGGTTTGTTGATTTCCTGCGCATTGCTGGCCCTGATCGCGGGCGCGCAGACAAAAGAACCTGCTAAAAAGAGTCCTGCGCGGGCCGCAAGCCCGATGATTGTGGAGTCTGGTTCGGAAAAGTGGGGCGACATTCCCGCAGGAGTCCTGGTCGGCACGCCCTCGGTTGAAATCGGCGGCACATTGCGCGTCGCTGTCCTCCAGGGCGATCCGATGAAGGCAGGAGCCACCTATACTCTGCGGCTGTCTTGTACCGACGGAGCGAAGGTCGCGCCGCATTGGCATCCGACAAGGGAGAACGTCACGGTGATAAAGGGCGCGGTTGCTGTGGGGATGGGAACGAAATGGGACGATGCGGCCCTGAAAGACGTGCCCTTGGGCGGGTTTTTCGTGGCGGAGGCGCAAATGAGGCACTTCGCGCAATGCAAGGGCGACACGATTATGCAGGTGCACGGAGTCGGCCCGTTTGTCGTCAATTTTGTCGGTCCAGAGTAAGCTAAACGCAAGGGTGAAGGACGCGGACCGATCTCTGCCGCCGCTAGCGCCAGAAGGCAGTCGCGGGAACCATCCATCTCGCCTCAGTTAGTTGAAAGGCCGACGTTTACCTTGAAGCCAGCTTCATGGCTTAGAGTCTTCCCCCAACACAGAATTAGAACACCACTCGGGACCACGTGACCTTGACACGCGAAAGCGGCTGGCCTATGGTCGTGCGGAAAAAGGTGGGAATGCGCACACGATGAAGCCGCCGCGCGCACTGGCATCTCCCCGCGTGGTCAACATAGACGACCTGCGCACCCTGGCCCGGCGGCGCTTGCCGAAAGTGGTGTTCGACTATCTGGATGGCGGCGCCGAAGCCGAGTTCACCTTGCGCGAAAACCAGCGGGCCTTCCAGGGAGTGACTTTCCGGCCGCGCAATGCCGTGGCCATTCCCGAATGCGATCAGAGGGTGCGTGTGCTGGGCCTGGAACTTTCTTTTCCGGCGCTGCTGGCTCCGGTGGGCTACAGCCGCATGATGCATCCCGGGGGCGAAGTCGCCGCGAGCCGCGCCGCCGGGGCGGCGGGGACGGCTTACATTCTCTCCACCATCTCCGGCCATCGGCTGGAGGACGTCAAGGCGGCCTCCTCCGGGCCGGTGTGGTATCAGCTCTACTTGGTGGGCGGCCGCGAGACAGCGGAAGGAGCCATTGAGCGCGCCCGGGTGGCGGGTTTTTCAGCTCTGGTGGTGACCATTGACACGGCCCGCGCGGGAATGCGCGAGCGGGACTTCCGCAACGGCATGATCGAGCTGCTGGGCCGCAAGCCGCTGGCCAAGATTCCGTTTCTGGCGCAGTTCCTCGCGCGCCCGCGATGGCTTACGCGTTTTCTTCTGGACGGCGGCGTGCCCAGGCTGCCGAACATCGTCATTCCGGGCCAGGGGCCGATGCCGATCATTGACGTAAGCGCGGCGCTGACGCAAGCCAACGTCACGTGGGAAGACTTGCAATGGATCCGCAAAGTTTGGCGCGGCCCCATCGTCGTGAAGGGTGTGCTGATCGGCGAAGACGCCCGCCGAGCCGTGGATGAAGGCGCGGCTGCCGTAGTGGTCTCCAATCATGGCGGGCGCCAACTCGACTGCGTCTCTGCCACACTGAGAGCGCTGCCGGAAGTCGTCGCTGCGGTGAACGGCCGAGCCGAGGTGCTGATGGATGGGGGCATTCGCCGCGGCGCTGACATCATCAAGGCCGTCTGCCTGGGAGCGCGAGCCGTCTTGATCGGGCGCGCCTATGCGTACGGCCTCGGCGCCGCGGGTGAAGCGGGCGTGACGCGCGCGCTTCAGATCTTGCGGGCCGACGTCGAGCGCACCCTCAGACTGCTGGGATGCCCTTCTATCGCCGCGCTGAATCGTTCGTACGTGGAAGTCTCGCCGAGCTGGCAGCCGGGCTGATTTCGAGTTAGAACTAGAAGCGCAGAACGACTCCGCCCCCGACAAAAAGATTCTGCTGGCGGCTAGAGAAGTTCACGCCGGAGGTCGGGTGGCCGGTCAGGAACTCGCGCACTTCGCCGCGGAATCCCAGATGCGGGATGGGCGTCTTGAGGTCCACGCCTCCGCCAACTTGAAATGCTGTGGTGTTCGTTCCCGTGGAAAGAACGCTCGTGGTGAAATTTGTGAGCAGTTTGCTCTCCCCAAAATGGGCGAAACCCCCGCCCACGCTTACAAAGGGCGAAATCCCCGCGGTGGAGAGCACGCGGAACCTTATGGAAGGAGTAAAAAAGAAAGAAGAAAAATCAAGCGGCACGGGAAGAGTGGTCGTGCTGGAGCTCACCGTGCGGGCAGGGACGCCCATCAGCGGCAATTCCAGCGAGATGGAGGCCGCCTTGGCGCCGATGAGGCGCAGGCTGAGCGTCGCTTCATAGGAAGTCTTGGAGGATGTTTTAATGGTTGAGCAGTTGGCCGGGTTCAAGGCACAGTTGGTGGCGAGATTGCCTGTGGCCGTGGCGTCGGGAGTGAACGTTCCGCCGATGGACAAGGCCAGGTCGTTCTGGGCAAACGCGCTGGCGGACATCAGGAACAGCGAAAACAAGAGAATGGACAGGATTCGCCTGGTCATTTGTGCTCCTTTTAGCTGACGAAGTTCATTCCGGTGAGCTGGGCACAGTATCCATGTCCTGCTTCCTGCCGGTGCGACGTGGATATCGGTTCCGGAGCGTTCATCTTATTCAACTTAGGATGCAGCGAATTACCCAAAGGTTTGTCCGGTGGGTTCGATCGTAATTCTCGTAGGTTTCGTTTTTTGCCGGCTAAGGGACGCTAACGGAAATTGCTCATCATAACGACGTCGGTCTTGCGCTGTCCGCGGGAAAATGCCAGTCGCTTGCCATCCCGGGACCAGGAAAAGGCAAACATGTCCCCGCTGGGGAACTTAGTCAACTGAACAGGAGCCCCTCCCGATAGCGGCTGCTCCCAGATGTTAGTTGCGCGGTTACGCGTGAGCAGAAAGGCGATGGCTTTGCCATCTGGACTGAACTTCGCTGACTGCATGCCGTACGGCCAGTCGAATGTGTGCAGCGGTGCTCCGCCAGCCGCCGGCGCGACGACCAGTTTGGATTGCATAGCGCCGCCCTCAACTTTTTGCGACGTGTAAAACATCAGCTTGCCATCCGGTGAAAAGCCAACCTGGGTGAACGGCAGGTCCAGTTTTGCCGAGGTTCCACCCCCGATGGGAACACGCCAAAGAGTGCCGTCCGCACCATAGACAACCGACTTCGAGTCCGGCGCGCATAGAGCAGCGTCCGCCAAATTCAGGGGCGCCAATTTCGCGGGATTTGAGCCATCGCCCTCAGCGCTCCAAAGTGAAAAAGCGCCGTCGCGCCAGGTGGTGTAAACGACGTGCTTCCCGTCCGGACAAGCAGAGAGCCAAAAATGTGGATCGTGGTCATTGGTCAGCGGACTCTGGTTGCTTCCATCGGGGTTCATGAGTATCCACTGCAATCGAGGATTCACGGCGGTGATGCGGTTTCCCACCCAATCCAGTCCGAGTCCCAGGGATTCGCCGGACGTGATTTGCTTAGCCTGCGAGCCGTCTCCCTTCGCCACCCAGATATCGCTCAAGGTCGTATCCTGCAGAGCCACCAGTGAATCTCCGCCGCGCGTAATGTCCAGACAGCACATATCGTAGTTGGTGAGGTCGTTGGTAAAACGGCTGAGCTCGCCCTTCGGATAGCTGACAAACCAAATCTGGCCGCTCCCGCTTTCTGGGTCGATGGCCACCACCAGAAGGCCACGACCATCGGGCAACCAAGCGGCGGCTCGCGCACCGGTGGTGAAAGAGTGCAGGTCCCGCACTTCGCCGGACTTGGTTGAGACTACCTCCAACACCCATCGACTTAAGGTGTCGCGGGTTTCAGGTGAAACGAAGGCCAGATTCTTGCCGTCCTCTGACCACGAGACCCTGGGCGATCCGGCGTCGAATCCCTTGCGGTCTGCAAGCACGCGTTCACCGCTGCCGTCTGCCTTCGCGATCAAGACGTGATTCCCCTGTGTATTCAGAATGCCGCGCACAAAAGCGAACTCCTGGCCATCCGGAGAAAATGCTGGGGCTGAATCTATGTCCCGCACGAGCTGCCTCGGTGTTCCCCCCAGCACCGGCATCTGGTACAGGTAACGGAAATCGGTGGTGGACTTGTCTGAGCGCACGAACATAATGTAGTTGCCATCCGGCGTGAAACTGACGGCGACGAAGCGAACCTGGTCCGGCGCCAGTACCTGCACGTTGCTGCCGGTGGCCAATTGCTGCACCCACAGGCTCTCTTGGGCGCCGTCGCGCAGCACGTAGACGATGTAGCGCCGGTCCGGCGAGAGCGCCGCCGCGCCCGCATTACCGGTCGTTGTGACCTGCGTAATCCTCATGTTCTGCAGATTGAAGCCGCGTGGCCGGCTTCTCCAGAAATATACGGCGGCAGTGATGGCCAGAGCGAGGCTCGCCGAGGCGACAATCGCCACATAGGCCGCTCTGCGGCTCTTCGGTGCGATCGCCGCTGAGCCGCTGGGGAGCGGCACCCTCCCGGAGGCGGTGTCGCGCTTCAGCCGTTTCAAATCGGCGCGCAGATCGGAAGCGGTTTGGTAGCGCAGCCTGCGGTCCTTCTCGAGCGCTTTATCGATGATGCGCTCGAATTCCCGCGGAATCTGAGGATTTATGCTGGCGGCGGGAACGACCGCTCGATTCAGGATCGCGTCATGGATAACAGCCGTGGTAGCGCCGGAGAATGCCTGCCGCCCCGTGGCCATCTCGTACAGCACAGCGCCAAAGCTGAACAGGTCCGTGCGTGCGTCGAGTTCTTCTCCCCGGGCCTGCTCCGGCGACATGTAGGCCACTGTCCCTAGAGCGGTGCCGGGACTGGTGAGCAGCTCGTCGAATGTTTCCGTGGCCATCGCGGACACGCCCACGCCTTCTGCAACGCGGCGCGAGGGCGCCAGTTTTGCCAATCCGAAGTCCAGAATCTTCGCGTGGCCGCGTGTGGTTATGAAAATGTTGGCCGGTTTGATGTCCCGGTGGACGATGCCTTCTGCGTGCGCCGCGTCGAGGGCATCGGCGATTTGCGCGGCCAGTTCCAGCAACGGCTCGACCGGCAGCGGCTTCCCTTCGATGGTATGCTTCAGCGTATGTCCATCGAGGAATTCCATGGCGATGAAGCGCTCGCCGTCGTGCTCGCCAATCTCGTAAATGGTGCAAATGTTGGGGTGATTCAGCGCGGAAGCGGCCTGCGCTTCGCGCTCGAATCGCGCGAGCGTCTGCGGGTCGCGCGCGACTTCGGACGGGAGGAACTTGAGCGCCACGAAGCGGTGCAGTTTGGTGTCCTCGGCCTTGTACACCACCCCCATCCCCCCGCCGCCGAGTTTCTCCATCACGCGATAATGTGCAATCTCCCGAATGGGATCACCTCTGTGTTGCGTGGACTATAGCTGCCTGCTCGCGCGCCGGTCAATGGCCGCGGGACGATTGACCGCCACGGGGTTGAGTGCGCGAAAGAAGTTTTCAGGCCTTCCCGTTGAGCGCGGGCCACGGGTCCGCGTTTCGAATATTGGCTGGCGTCGGAGTACAATCCAAATCTGTCCGATGTGCCGCACGAGACAAGGAGGAATACGTCATGACCAGTTCCGCACAAGCCGCCCAGCCATCTCCGGACCGAATCTTTGAAACGCTCACCGCTTTCCAACAAACGGAAGCCTTGCGCTCGGCAATCGAACTCGACATATTTACGGCGATCGGCGAGGGCGCGACGACTGCGGTCGCCCTGGCTCACCAGTGCGGCGCATCCGAGCGCGGGACGCGGATTCTCTGCGACTATCTGACCATCATTGGTTTTCTCACGAAGGGAGGCGGCCACTACAGCCTCTCTCCCGTTTCGGCCGTCTTTCTCGACCGGCGCTCGCCTGTGTGTATGGCTTCCGTGTCGCAGTTTATCGGTTCTGCTTCGATGAAGGAGCGATTCGGGGATTTGACCGGCGCGGTGCGCAAGGGCGGCACGACCGAAAACGGGGATGTCACGACAGCGCCCGATGACCCCATGTGGGTGACCTTCGCCAACGCGATGGCGCCGATGATGCGCATGCCCGCGGAGCGAATCGCGGCTCTGCTCGACGCGGCGGCGGGAAAACTCTGGAAGGTGCTGGACATCGCGGCGGGGCATGGCATGTTCGGAATCACGCTGGCGCAGCACAACCCGCAAGCCGAAATTGTCGCTGTAGATTGGGCGCCGGTGCTCGCCGTGGCCAAAAGCAATGCGCAGGCGGCCGGAGTTGCGCGACGCTATCGCGCGCTACCCGGCAGCGCGTTCGAGGTTGAGTTCGGCAACGGCTACGACGTGGTTCTGCTGACGAATTTCCTCCACCATTTCGACATGGCCACGAATGAAAAGTTGCTGCGCAAAGTGAATGCGGCGTTGAAGCCCGGAGCGCGAGCGGTGACGCTCGAATTTGTCCCTAACGAGGATCGCGTCACGCCGCCTGTTGCCGCGAAGTTCAGCCTGACCATGCTCGCGGCTACCGACCACGGCGACGCGTACACGTTCCCGGAATATGAAAAGATGTTTCGAAACGCGGGGTTCTCCTCGAGCACCATCCATCCGATTCCGCCGGCGCCCGAACAGGTGATCCTGTCCGTGAAGTAAGGGAAAGTCCGATGAAGCGCAAGGGCGTGAAGCAATCTCCGGACCATGACCATAGCCTGCGCCGGCACGTCGTCTATCTCCTCAAAGGAGGCGGCGCGCACGTGGACTTCGACGCGGCGGTCGGCGGTCTCCCGCGGGAGCTGCGCGGAGCACGGGTGCCCGGCCTCCCGCACACTGCCTGGCAATTGCTGGAGCACCTGCGGATTGCGCAGTGGGATATTGTGGAATTCAGCCGCAGCGCCCGGCACGTGTCCCCGGAATTCCCCCAAGGCTATTGGCCCGATGCGGAAGCGCCTAACGGGGAAACGGCTTGGGAAGAAAGTGTGCGCGGGTTTCACAGCAGCCTGAACGCTATGGTGAAACTGGTGGAGAGCCCGCGGACAGATTTACTTGCGAAGATTCCCTGGGGCGAGGGGCAAACCATTCTTCGCGAAGCGCTGCTGGTGGCGGACCATAACGCCTACCACATCGGCCAGCTTGTTCTATTGCGCCGCGCACTGGGGGCCTGGCCGAAAGATTGATGTGTGCTTGGAGAGCATCAGTAATTCTTTCGATGGGCGTTGCGCTTCCACGCGGCGAAAGCCTCGAGCGCTTCGTTGCGCATCATTTGGATCATGGGAATTTTTCTCTCGTTGATTGGCCGGCGCAACTCCTCGTAAATAAGGGAATCATCAAAGCCGGCGTCCGCGGCATCTTGCGCCGTGCCTGCGAAGAAGACGCGCGCAGGACGCGCCCAATAGATTGCTCCGAGACACATCGGGCAGGGCTCGCAAGTCGCGTACAGATCGCAGGCGGTCAACTGGAAGTCGCCCAGGGCCCGGCACGCTTCGCGGATGGCGACAATTTCGGCATGCGCGGAAGGATCGTTCGCTGAGGTCACGCGATTGGTTCCCTCGGCGATAATCCGGCCATCTTTGACAACCACAGCGGCAAACGGCCCGCCGCTTCCGGATTTGGCGTTTTCGATCGCCAGGGCAATGGCGCGCTGCATGAATTGGTCGTACATCATTCCCTATTCGCTGATTCGCCAAGGGCTGAGGTTTCTGTCTAAGCAGATCCAGGGACCCACGGTAAATCCGGGGATCCGCTCCCGAGGAAAGGGTATCACGGCGTACCCTAGTTGAAATTGGGTTCAGACTCCGGATGGGGGCAACTCAAAGTACTGCAACAAGAGGACTAAGGCAAAGCGCGGTGGTTTTGTTTCTTTTCTACCCAAGGCGCAGAAGAAGGACATTGGGTAGGACCGTGGGTCAACGGGTAAGTTATTTGTTATCAGATACTTATGGCAGAGAAGAGGACTGGCGGAGGACGTGCAGTATTGCTGACGACCCTAAGTGTGGGTATTTCCGAACGAAAAGGCCAAAAAGCCATGAGATTCAATTCACGACGAATGATGGCCGGGTTCAGCATGGTGGAACTCATCGTTGTCCTGGCGATTGCAATGATTATGACGGCGATATCGGTCCCCACTGTGATTACCCAGTACCGCCAATATCGTTTGACCAGCACGGCAGCGAATTTGTCCAGCATTCTTCAGGCTTGCCGCACTGACGCCATCCGGTTTAATACCAACGTGAGATGCCTCTATGTCGCGGTCCCGGGCGGCTTTACGTTCTGGTCCGACGAGAACAACAATGGCGCAGTCGATCCAAACGAGCCGCAATACCTTTTCCCCGGCGACTTGCAACTAAACCCAGGCGGGACCCCCGCCCCAGGAGCGGGCACCTCAGTTCCGGGAGCGATAGCTCCCGCGACCGGTGCGGGGGCGGGAATCCAATTCACGCCCCGTGGCGGGGTAGTCCCTGGGGGAAACTCTTATATCCTTACTCTCAGTTACCCGGCGGGGGTGGGTCTGAACGCATTCCGGGCCGTAACCGTTTCGCCCTTTGGCAAGACCAAAGTCTATGCAGCGACTGCGGGCTCGAATTGGTGGAATGAACTCTAGGGAGCTTGAAATGGAATCGAATCGTCTATTGGTTCTATCACAGAGGAAAACGCAGCGCGGCGCGACGGGATTCTCGCTGGTCGAGGTGATGATCGCGACGCTGGTGCTCCTGATCGGGATCGTCGCCGTAGCGCAGCTCGTTCCCGTGACCATCAATCGAAACCAATTGAATCGCAACGACAGCAAGTCAACCGTCGTGGCCGAGCAGGTGCTGGACCAGATTCTTTCCCAAAAGATTGGCGATACGACAGCCACGATCAACTTGGACGGCCAAAATTTTGTAATTCAAATTGGCGGCCCGGGAGCGGGCGCGACAGGAAGTGCCATCACCAACGCCACTGGGCAAGTGGGCGTAAGCTTCGCCGGCGCCGCTGTCCCCGGGTACAATTTTGTGTTATTCGACCCGAATAACCCGTCCAGTCCTGGCATCGAGGTCCGCTTGGGTGTGATTACCAGGGTGGCAGGAGCGGGGCCGGTCTCCAAGCGGTTTGTCGTTGGCGCTTGGCGCCGCGATAACTCTCAAAACCAGACTTTTTCACCGGTCATTTTCGACGGCTTCGTGCAAAGGTGACTACGAACATGAAACGACAGCGCGGATTCTCGCTGATTGAGATGATGGTGGCAGTGGCAATCTTCGTCATCATCACGGGCGCAATGTTTTCGCTATTGGATAATTCCCAGAGGCGCTACACCAGCGAAGCGCAATTGCTGGATTCGTTCCAAGCAGCCCGCTTTGGATATGACCAGATGTCCCTGGACATCCATTCGGCCGGTTTTCCGCCGCAGAATGGATTCGCAGCCGGATTGACCGCCGCCAATGCGACTCTTGTGGCACAGACGCCGTTCGCATGGAGTCCGGGATACGTTCCTGGCGCAGCAGGAGCACCTTGCACAGTAGGAGCGACGTGCGTCACGCCCGGGCCGTTTGATCTGATCATTGAAGCCGCAATTCCCAATGCCGTAGCCGCAGGGTGCCCTGGGGCTGGGCCGGGTGTAGGCAGCGTCCCTGTGGTATGGATTCGGTATCAATTGGCGGGTACGACGCTGTCCCGCGCCGCTGTGTGCAAAGGGCCGGGGGATCCAGCAGCAGCGACGCTTGGTGCACTCCAGCCTTACGTGGACAACGTCATCAACAATATCCCCCCGGCACAGATGGCTCCCATTCAAGGCGAGTATCCGGGAATGTTCCCCGGAAATAATCCCATTCCGCTGTTCACGTATTTTCCGGACGTTACCTGCGCCGCACCGGCCCCGCTCACGCCTTCCTGCGTACGGGAAGTGGAAATCAACATGATCGTCCAGTCGCCATCGAATGACCAGACCACGGGGCGGCCGCGCGTCACCAGCCTGACCGGGCAAGTCATTCGATTCAATCCGGCCAAGTAGGGCCGGCTAAATAGGGGAAAACATCATGAAAACACTTATCAAGGTTCACCGAAACTCCACAGAAAAGGGCGTCGCCCTGCTGATCGCCATGTTTGCTTTGCTGCTGATCAGCGGCTTGGCGCTCGCGCTCGTGTACATGGCCGGCAACGAAACGTTCATCGGGAACAACTTCAAATCGAATTCCAAGGCGTTTTATGCCGCCTATGACGGGATTGAGGAAGGACGCGGCCGGCTGGCGGGAGGGCACCCTCAGTCTATCGTTCCATTGATCCCTGCAGTGGGGTTGCTTGCGGGTCAGGCGATCTACATTGTGAATCCAGCGGGCGCTGGGGATGCTGTGAACCCGACAACGCCGGGCAATCCTTATTTCGACGCTGAATACCAGCAGGAGTGGGGGCCAGTGCCCCCCCTCGTGCTCGGAGGGTTGCAAAGGTCGACATTTGTGGGTGGAGCCCTGCCAGGGCCGCTATTCAAGTGGGTGCGCATCACGGCGAAGACGGAGCGGTCGGCTAATATGGATGTCAACGGCGACGGGATTTTGGATCCGGCGAACACACCCGTCTATTATGACGGGGCCAACCAGTATATAGATGCTGGAAACTTTGGTTTCAATCCGGCGTCTAACACGAACGGGTCGCAGGTCATGGTGATTACGTCTCTGGCGGTCCTGCCCAACGGAAGCAGGAGGCTTGTGCAGTATGAGGCCGCGCCAATTATATCGAAGCTCAAGTTCCCTTCGGCTCTGACTTTAATGGCCTCGCAAGTTAACTATGTTGGGGCTAACTCGGACCCGTACCAGATCAATGGGCAAGATCAATCCAGCGGCGGGACCTGCGCAACTCCGCCGTTGCCCACTGCGCCGGCCATCGGAGTTACGGGCAGCAATCCTGCGGATGTGGCCACGAATATGGCCTCAGTTGCCAGCGGTATTCCAGCCAATCGTCTCGATCATTATACTGGTGCGGCTCCCCCGCCCCCGGCAGCATATGATCCGATTCCCAGCATCGGCGACGTCACTACCCAACTGAACCAGGACACGCTAACACCTGCGGCGCTGGACTCCGTGGTGCAAGACATTACAGCAAACGCCGATCTGGTGATCCAGAAGAATCAAGTAACGGCGACGGATATGCCCCCGCAGATGTCCGCCACGAATCCGATGACCATCGTCGTGGACGGCGATTTGAACCTGACCGGCGGTTATACCGGCTACGGCCTCCTGGTTGTGACCGGAAACTTCGCGTATTCCGGGGATTGCGGGTGGAAAGGCGTCATCATGATCGTAGGCTCCGGCACGACGACGTTCCTGGGGAACGGCGGCGGCAATAACGAATTTGATGGCGCCGTTTTGGTAGCGGCCACGAAGGACACGGCGGGAAACCTGCTGCCCACTCTGGGAACGGTCAATTTCGACATCAGCGGAGGCGGCGGCAACGGCATCTACTACAACAGTTGCTGGATCAACAAGGCGCAAAGGACGTCTTCCTACCAAGTCTTGTCGTTCCGCGAGATTACGCAGTAGGGAGCGGGCAAAAGATGAAAAGGCAATTATTTCTCCGGACATTGGCAGCTTTCACTGCGACGCTCGGGGCGGCGGTAGTTGCCCACGGACAAGAGGCACCGCCACCCGCTCCGGCACAGCAGAAAGATCAGAAGCCCACGCCGAAGCCGCATAAAGTATGGACGAATGACGACTTCGCTTCGCTCCCCTCACAAGCGGACACCGACTCAAGGGCGAAGGGCACTCTATCCACGGTGGGCGCGCCGGCCAACCAAGACGCACAGCCGAAGGCCGCGCAGGCGCCTCCACCAAATACGCCCACATCCAATATCATCGTGCCCAAGTCACTTGAAGAAGCGGACAAGATGGTCCAGGAATCAACCGTTTTTACGAACGACGAAGCGATTACTCTGGCCCGAAAAGAAAAGGAACTTGAGGAAGCCTCCGAAGACAAAAAGGCCGATCTGCAGAAAGAAGTCGAAATGCACAAGAAATACCTTGAACATACACGTCAGGAACTGAAAGCTTACCAAGACAAAAAGAAAGAGCTGGAAAAAAAGCAGAATCAAGCTCCGGGGCAATCCCAAACGCAAGATCAGACCAAGGACGAAACCGAACCGCACTGAACGGCTCCGCCTTTCTGCGACCTTTTGATTTCCTGTGGGCCCGCGAGGAATTCCTCTCGGGCCCAATTTTTTCTTCCTATGCCGACTCGCCGATTCCGCGAAGCGCAGAGCCTGTGGGTCAACCATCGGTAAAACCTGCCGTTTACAATTTATCCCTTTATGAAATTTGACCTGACCGGATGACCTGTGTAACTCTTCTTGGAATCTATAAAGGCCTTCCGCCAATAGCCTGTTATCTTTATGGGAAACCGGGGCATGATGGAGGAGGGAAATCCATGATCGTTGGTGTTCCGCGAGAAACCTATCCGGGGGAGCGGCGCGTAGCGCTGGTGCCCGCGGTAGTTTCCAACCTCAAGAAAGCAGGGTTGGAGGTCGTCGTGGAAACGGGCGCCGGGTTGGAAGCGGGCTATCCGGACGCGGAATACACCGCAAAGGGCGCGAAGATTGCGGCGAAACGCGCCGAAGTATTCAGCGCCGCCGACATTCTCCTGCAGGTGCTTTGCTACGGCTCAAACGACAAGACGGGCAAAACCGACCTTGCGCTGCTCCGCCGCGGCCAGGTTCTGATTGGTTTTCTCCGGCCGCTTGGGAGCATCGAAACCATCCAGGGGATTGCGGTGTCCGGCGTGACCTCGTTCTCGATCGAGTTGATGCCGCGGACGACGCGGGCGCAGAGTATGGATGCCCTCTCCTCGATGGCCACCATTTGCGGTTACAAGGCCGTGCTGATTGCCGCCGACACGCTGCCGCGGCTCTTCCCCATGCTGACCACCGCGGCGGGAACGATAACGCCCGCGCGGGTTCTGGTGATTGGGGCAGGCGTCGCGGGGCTTCAGGCGATCGCCACGGCGCGCAGGCTGGGAGCAGTCACATCCGCGTATGATCTCCGGCCGGCTGCCAAAGAGCAGGTCCAGAGCCTCGGCGGACGGTTCGTGGAACTCCCGCTGGAGGCCAAAGACGCGGAGGATGCGGGCGGCTACGCGCGCGCGCAGGACGAATCGTTTTATCAGCGGCAGCGCGAGCTGCTGGGCCGCGTGGTGGCCGAAAGCGACGTGGTGATCACGGCGGCCGTCATCCCGGGAAAGGCCTCGCCGGTGCTGGTGACCCGCGAGATGGTGCAGCGCATGGCGCCGGGTTCCGTCATTCTCGATTTAGCCGCCGAACGAGGAGGGAATTGCGAACTGACAAAAACCGGGGAGAGAACAACGGAATATGGCGTCACCATCATCGGTTGGTTCAATCTGGCCAGCAGCGTACCCTTCCACGCCAGCCAGATGTACAGCCGCAATATTTCCGCGTTTCTTCTCCACATGATCCAGGAGGGAAAAATCCGGTTCGACATGGAGGATGAAATCATTCACAGCACGATGCTGACGCGGGACGGAGAAGTGGTCAACGGCCGGGTCCGGGAGTTCTTTTCACTCCCTGCGCTGACGGCCGAGTCCAAGGGAGCGAAGCCATGATAAAGCTGGACGTGCTGACAAGCCTCTACGTGTTCATGCTGGCTGCGTTCATCGGCTTTGAAGTCATCCGGCGAGTCTCGCCGCTGCTGCACACGCCTCTGATGTCGCTGACAAATGCGCTGGATGCCATCGCCGTGGTCGGCGCCATCATTCTGGTAGGCGAGCACAAAAGCACTTTTTCGACG